>NZ_JADEXD010000098.1 GCF_015207285.1 Tychonema sp. LEGE 07203
GCCCAATGCCCAATTGCCCTGTTTGGCCAATGCCCAATGCCCAATGCCCAATGCCCAATGCCCAATGCCCTATGCCCTATGCCCTATGCCGCATAGTACCTCATCTTTCTGAAGGTTATAATTGCACAGCCAACTACTTGGCGCAGCGAAAACCAGCAATAATTTGCCGCACGCCCGGATAGTACCAATTCCGAAAACTCGATCGCATTGCTTGAGGAAAAGTCGCCCAACTCCCGCCTTTCAAAACTCGGTGTTCTCCATCAAAATAAACTTGAGAATATCCCTTGTAAGGATAACTTTCAAATCCTGGATAAGCGTCAAATGTGGAGGCAGTCCACTCCCAAACATTCCCCAACATATCGCAGCAGCCGATCGCACTCGCTCCTTTTGGAAAAGCGTCAACTGGCGATGTGTTTGCCAGATTATTCCCGTGATTGCACAGGCTGGCATTGGGCGGTGCTTCTCCCCAAGGATAGGTGCGATTTGTTTGATTTGCTGCATCCCAACTCGCTGCTTTCTCCCATTCGGCTTCTGATGGTAAACGCTTGCCGGCGAAGTTACAGTAGGCTTCGGCTTCGTACCAACTTACGCCGCAAACTGGATGGTTGTTGAAAGCGGGATTTTCTGACCAGTAAAGCGGGCGATCGACTAAATGAACTTTGAGCCATTTCCACCCCTCTACTGACCACCAATCAGGGTTTTGATAGCCGCCGGATGCCATAAAATCTCGGTATTGACCGCAAGTGACGGGATAGCGATCGATCGCGTATGCTTCTAAATAACACAAGTGGCGCGATCGCTCGTTATCCAAAGCCTCAGCAGCATCGCTTCCCATATAAAATTCCCCCCCCGGAATTTCAATTTCTGAATTGGGAATTGGGCATGGGGCATCGGGCATCGGCCAAACAGGGCAATCGGGCATTAATATTCTTTCTTCCCTCTGCCTTCTTCCCCCTTGCGGACAATTAATCCGTGTATCCGCGTCCAAATCCCTGTCGCGCCTTCCTTGCTTCTCCTGCATTTGCAACACAAAAGCAACTGTTTCGCAGTGCTGGCTTTCGTGCTGAATTATAAACCGCCAGAGACGTTCTTGCTCCTCGATCGGCGCTACTTCCAAATAATCTAACACCTTTTTTCTCACCGCATCCAGATACAATTTAACTTCGGGTAACTGCGGCAGAAAAACCCGTTGTTTTTTCGGCAAAACATCCGCAGCAAACAGTTGGTGATACTCAGGAAAAACTGGCTTCAAGCCAGCACATCGCTGCAACAGCCACAAATCCTCAGTATAAGCAATGTGACCTAAATGCCAGCCAACCGGACTGAAATCTGGATGAGCAAGGCGGCAGAAAGTATCGCAATCTATGTCTGCAAATAATTTAAAAGTGCCGCGGCGACACTGCTGCAAATCGCGATAAATTGCCTCTCTACAAGATTGGATAGATTTGGAGATCACCGTCTGCTCCCGTACTAATAATGCTGTTTTCTGGACACTCGTGCCAATTGCCAGCAAATAAAGGCTCTGAAGCAATGATGACCGAATTTGGAAAGTTGAGATCGTCCCGCACCCAGTAAAGGGAAGGAGCGGCTTTTTGGGAAGCAAAGCGAGAGGCAACGAGCTGGTGTCCGTCGCTGATAATGATGTTAGCTGAAAATTCTACTTGCTGAACTTTTGCTAAGTCTGCCAAGATTTTTAAGGAGTTTTGCAAAGCTGCTTGTAGGGTCAGATTTTTGTCTGTCAGTTCATTGACAAATAAGCCAAAGATATGTTCTGAATCTGTTGTACCGTTAATTGATTGATAAACGGTATCGCACAGGCGATCGCGAATTGGCCTGTACAGAGTTTGGCGAAAATTTTTCACGAAGCCGTTGTGTACGAACAGCAGGCGATCGTACCCAAACGGCTGACAGTTGCTCAAATCTACAGATTGTCCCGAAGTTGCGCTGCGAACGTATCCGATCGCGCAGCCGGATTCAACGTATCGACTGATACTCGGCAGATTGATGTCGCTCCAAATTGGCTGTATGTTTTTATAGGTAAACGGGTCAGTCTCTAGGTGCGGGTGATACCAACCGATGCCAAAACCGTCAGCATTAACCACGCCTGAAGTCATTTCGCGGGGCTCGTAACTCTGCACAATTAGAGAATGTTCCGGCTTGTACAGAATAGAATCGAGTAAAATCGGCCCGCCAAGGTAGCCAAGCAAACGGCACATATAATTTTTACAGCAAATTGATTAGCATTCTAAATCATTCGGCGAGAAATTGCCCGATCGCCCGTCTTGTACCAGCACCTAAAGCGCCGATTTTTTGTAGCCCGCTGCCAGCATCGCAGTACAAACGGTACAGTAAAGGTAGAACCCCAGCAGCACAAGGAGACTCTTGAATGTTCCTCGACGAACTCATCCCAGTGGTTAAAGAATTGATGCAACAGCCCATCGCCTTTGCGGGCGGATTTTTTTCGGGCCTGCTTCGACTCAACCTTCACGAAGATCCCGTCAGAAGCTGGATTGACGAACAAGCCGGTTCGACTTCCTACACTCCTCCGGCAACCGAAGCGACTAACAGTAAAAGCACAGGGCCTCAGTCGATCTCGATCGACTAAGGCACAGCAGTAACTATTGCACTCAAGTACAAAGGGTTTGTCACGGTGGCAAGCCCTTTGAGTCAGGTGCGATCGCCGGCCTTGTCAGCTAGATAACTTGACAGTAAAATTAACAGGTTATTATGGATGGCAACAAGTTCAGTTCGATCGACATGACTATCTATATTGGAAATCTCTCTTACCGCGCCACCGAAGAAGACCTGAAAGCAGTATTTGCAGAATACGGCACTGTCAAGCGAGTTGTCTTGCCTACCGACAGGGAAACCGGTCGGATGCGCGGTTTTGCATTTGTTGAGATGATGGAAGATGCCCAAGAAGACGCTGCCATCGGCGAATTAGACGGTGCAGAGTGGATGGGGCGCGCCTTGCGAGTAAACAAAGCCAAACCAAAAGAAGAGGGAAATCGAGACAGCGGTTTTAACAGGAACAGCGGATATTAATTCGCGATGCAGCGGTTGACATCTTCTCGGAAATTAACCTGATGCTATGCCCCACCAGTGCCGAATTGCTAGCTGCTGTTGATTTTGGGGATGCAATGTCAAACCCGCTGCACAAAAAAATCGATTTTCGATCGGCAGCACTTGATTCAGACTTTGCCAGACACAATTTACGCGATCGAGTCCAGAAACCTGATTTCTTCCCGGATACTTTCCTGCTAAAACCAAGATTTACCAGCAGAAATCGGGTGAATAATCCTCCGTCTTAGAAAGAGTAAATTCGGCCTTTTTCATCAATATAAACTGACCGATCTTGCCTAGTGCGACCATCCGATCTAGCGATCCGAACCGTCACAAGATTTGTCTGAGAATCTACGCTGTAGTCGTATTTCAAAGTTGTGGTTCCTCCTTTGACATTAATCGGAATATTGGCAATGTCGGCCGTGCGGTTGCTGACGCGAACAATGATGTTTTTGCTGGCACCTGCGGGCAAGGATGATAAACCAACACCTGATTCACCGTATTCTAGGTTTAATCCGGTTTCATTTAACAGTCTCAGGGTAATGTTCCGAGTAGTGTCAACCTGCCCTTGAGGTTGCCAAAATCCGGGTTGCGGGCCGCCGCCAGTTGCCGGTTGAGATAATGCAGGATGGGGATCCAGACAGCCGAGGGCGGCAAGTATTGCTGCGGTTGCAATGATTTTTGATTTCATTGTTTGTTGCTCCGGGTAAGGTGTTGGCGATATTTCTATCTTAACTTGAAAATCCGATCTTTTTATTTAGGACTTAGGTTCCCAAACCCGGCAGCCCGGACAAAATTTGCGGTTGAGGGCAATATGTCTGTAAAACTGACAGAAGAGCACCATTCTCAGCTCTTAAAAACCGGGTTTCTGAACGAAAGATATAGGTTGTGATGCTAAATTCGCGGTCAGAAACCCGGTTTTTGCCACAGGTGCAAGATGTGAGTAAAAAAAACATGGTTGATACAATCGTTAATACCCAATACGCTAACATCCGAATACTTTATACCATTTTTCTAAAAATGTGCTATAGATGAACTCTTAGCCCCCCCGCGGGAGGGGGGTTGGGGGGGTGATATCTAGCGCTACTTTATTCCATTGGTATTAATAACTTAAACACCTCCTAAAGTCTTCTCTCCTGTAAGTTGCCTTCCTCAAAGGAGGCTCTTCCTCCGCACCTGCATTACCAGGCAGAGCGAAAGTAACGAGCAATCGCTTAAGTTATTAAATTTTCATTTCTAACATCCGAATACTTAGATTAGGCTTGAATTTCCAAAATAATTTAAACGGCGCTGGAGCAAAGTCTCACTAGAATTTTAGTAATTTTTGACACGCAATGTTGATTTGCCGCAACAGCTTATATCATATCGTTTCCTGCTGAATCGAAATGATAAATTATATCAAATCCGGTAGCATCGGAATGATTCAGATATATATTCTCTCCCTCTGTGTACTCTGTGTTCTCTGCGGTTAAATCACCTGACGATGCAACCGGAAACGATATTAGAGGGCAATTCATGAATAATTTTTACAAGTCGCCACCTGTCTCGGTGCAATTTTCAGTTGTTCGATTCACAGCTAACAGTCAACAGTCAACAGTCAACAGTCATTAGTTGTTGGTCATTGGTCATTAGTTATTGGTTATTGGTTATTGGTTATTGGTTATTGGTTACTGGCTACGAATTCCCAATTTTCCATTCTCAATCCCCAATAACAACTAACAAATAACAAATAACAGCTAACAGCTAACAGTCAACAGTCAACAGTCATTAGTTGTTGGTCATTGGTCATTAGTTATTGGTTATTGGTTACTGGCTGCGAATTCCCAATTTTCCATTCTCAATCCCCAATAACAACTAACAAATAACAAATAACAAATAACAGCTAACAGCCAACAGTCAACAATCAACTGTCAACAGTCAACAATTCCCCAGGAGTGCAACCGGAATAGAGATCAATTATTAACGATCGATCGAGCGGCTTCGAGAAGCAAGCGCTTTTCTGCCCGGGCGATCGCCCAGCAAGTTTGTTCTGCAGCATCGACATTGACGGAAATAGACGAAATCCCCCACCGCACCAAGGATTCAACTATCTCAGGATACAGTGCGGTTGCGTCGCCGCAGATCGAGCAAGGAATGCCCGCAGCCTTAGCCTGTTGGATTAATTGTTCGATCGCCTTCATTACGGCTCGATCGCGCCCGCTGAAACCACCTGCTAACTGTTCGGAGTTGCGGTGAATGCCTAACAGAAATTGAGTTAAATCGTTGGTACCGATGGAAATTCCTTGAACTCCTGCTTTTACATAATCTGGCAATAAAAATAATACCGAAGGAACTTCCGCCATCATCCATATTTGAAATTGAGCCGGTCGGTTTTTCCAATTTTTTTCTACTCGCTCGCGGCAGTAGACAAACTCGTCAACAGAGCGCACGAAAGGCAAAATTAAATTGACATTTGTATGGCCCCACTCGCAGACTTTTTGAAGCACGCACACTTCCCAATCAAACAACTCTGGTTCAAAGGTACAACTAAAACTGTCGATGGCTCCCGATTCGCGCAAATCGAGAGAGCGATAAAATATCGGCCGCGGCGAAACGGCTGCTGCAAATAAACTGAGGCAATCCGCCATGCGCGAGACAAATTCCGATTGGCGGCCGTTTTGCAGCAAAACTTTGGGGTTTTGACAGTCCAAAGCTTCCAATGCCATTAATTCCGATCGCAGCAATCCGATGCCGTCTATTGGTAGATTTTTCAGGCGCTCGATCGAACTTGTTTGGCTGACATTAACTAGCAGTCGAGTCGCTGTTGGCGCGCCCCAAGCAGATTCGGGAGATTGTACCAGTCGAGATTTAAGGCCGGGATTGGACGATCGATCCGATGCAGAAAATTGGTGGTTGGCTATTGACATTTTTGCTGCTTCACTGTATGTATCTGCATTGTTTGCCGTTTCCTCAAGTCGGCTGCTTTCTGCTGTGTCGATCGCCGAATCTGGGGCGGTGGCAAAAACTTCTCCGCTATCGCCGTCTACCAACACCGAATCCCCCGAGGCGATCGTCCGAGTCGCCCCTGCAACTCCCACAACGGCGGGAATCCCCAACTCTCTAGCTAAAATCGCGCCGTGCCCTGTCATGCCTCCTTCTTCGGCAACTACCCCAGCAGCAACTTTCAGCCAAGGCAGCCAGTGCGGCTCGATTGTCCGGGCTACCAAAATGCCTCCGGCTAAGAATTGGGCGTTTTCTGGGTGGGAATTAGTGATGACTTGGGCAATTGCTTCGGCTTTTCCCGATGCCGCGGCCAAACCTCTGAGTATCGCCGGAGTTCTCGCCTGGGCGATCGTCTCGATCGATTTCTGCGCCGCTTTTTCCCTTTTCAGCACACGAAGTCGATTGAAATAAAACTGCGGTTCGCCGCTTTCTGCCCGGTTCATCGTCCAATTCAAGATTAAATCAGAGTCAAATTCTGCAACAACTTTTTGGGTCAATTCAATGAGCTTTTGCAGTTGCGATTCCTCTAAAACATATTCACTTTGTGCTGCCTCTGCCAGCGCCAAAACTTCCAGGCAACTGTCAGCAAAATCAAAATTTTGAAATGCAGAATTGGGAATTTTCCAAGCAGCAAAATTGCCGATTTGCAGTTGTTCTTTCAGTTCAGAATCGCCCGCTTTGAGATTGTACGCTAATGTTTTGTAACCCAGCCGCTGGAATTTAACCGCGCCTGTTTCCGGGTGCACTTGATAGTAATCGGGAATGCTTGCTCCTGTAGCGAGGGACATTCCCAAACCGCAGGTGGCTTGGATTTCCCATGCTGCACCGGCCTCCGTTTTGATCTCGCCCGCGGCGATCGCTCCCTCGATGGGCTGCACCAAAACTGCGGGATTGATTTGCTGTATCCCCAGGCCGCACCGCTGCCAGTAAAATAGACTTCGGGCTCTGAAAAGTTCTGCCCAAGCTCGCTTGAGTCCGGTGCCCATTGCTTCTGCTTGTGCTGGTACTGCGTGAGAGTCCAAGATTCCGGCTGTTTTTGGGTGCCAAGAAGTCAGGGAAGGCCGAAAAATTAAGGTTTTGGAGTTTGAGTTGAGCTGACTGACAGCAGACTCTAGGCTGCAGAGCAGGGAATCTGGCAGTTTGACGGCGAGGATTTGGCGGCGTATGCTGCGGGCGATTGATTGCAGTTGTCTCGGTTCATCGACGTTCAAGTGCAGGGAAGAGTGCGGCCAGTCAGCCAACAGCGGTTCTAGCCAGTCGATCGACTCTAAAAACTGCCAAAATGTTTGAGCCGGCACGACAAAACCCGGTACAACGGGATGATTTTGAGCGAGCAAACAGCTCAAGTAAAATGCTTTTTCTCCCACTGCATCTCGGTCTGAAGGTTGAATTTTGTCTAGCCGGTAGAGGTTTGTCACGCCGAGAGCCTGTCCTTAGAAACTGATTTAATTTTGATAGTTTTTCCGATTAATCAATTACCACAATTTTAGGATGAACAAGCGAAAATGGACGGGATCGGTCAAATCTTTTCTCAATCTATTTCTTAAGTCTAACTGTCCTCTTTGTCAGCGATCGGCTGCTGGAGAGTTTTGTACCTACTGTCACAAGCAACTTCAGCAATGTCAGTTAGCCGATCCGGCTCGATTTTGGGACGGTAGGGAGCGGGTTTTTGTGTGGGGCGAGTACGGCGGGACTCTGAAACGGGCGATCGCAGCTTTGAAATATGAAGGCAACCCGCAATTAGCCAAACCTCTCGGCTTCTGGCTGGCCCAAGCTTGGCTGAGTTTTCCCGAATTAGCTATTGACAATTTAACAGTTGTACCGATTCCCATGTACAAAGAAAAGGTCAAGGAACGCGGTTTTAACCAAGCGGAACTTTTGGCTGAAAGTTTTTGCGAGCTGACTGGTTTGCCTTTGCAGCGCCACGGTTTGGAGCGGGTGAAAAATACTCAGCCTTTATTCGCTCTGACAGCAGAGCAGCGAAAAGCTGAAATGAAAGATGCTTTGATTTTGGGGAAAGATTTTCGCCGCCGCCGCCCGCGCGATCGAGTGCTGTTAGTTGATGATATTTACACTAGCGGTATTACAGTTAAATCGGCAATTAAAACCTTGAAACTGTCGGGAATCTCGGTTTACGGAACTGCGGCACTTGCAACTCCCAACAAGAGCGATCGGCCACCTGTTTTACCTTGAACTTTCAACAGGTTCTCGGCATCGAACTTGCATTCAGATGCCGAGAACCTATCACATTTTTTTGGGAGAAACGAACCGAGTTGGCGTAGCCTGCGCGAAGCGCTTAGACGCGAAGAAAGAGAAGAGAAAAGAGAGGATTTAGGATTGATTGAGGATTGTTGGAGGTTCGGCTCTAAGGGGAAATTGCTTGCTGATGTTCCAGCGGCTGCCGTCGTGAAGCAGCAAGGTTAACGCGGCAGCGGTAAATTCAAATAACAGCTCGCGCCCGGAGAATTCCAACCAAGCTGTTTGAAAATTCTCCTGAGTTAAATCGCGAAATGCTACAGTCATGTGCGGTACAAAAGGGCGAGTTTGAGAAACTCGATCGGCTATTCCCAAATTTGTTTCGATATAACTCATCAAATCTTTTTGGATTTCCAGCAATTCGGGCGATTTGACAACATCAACGTAAATGACGCGGGGCGCGAAAGCAGCAAAACCCGACATAGTAATTGGAATTGCCAAGCGCTTAGCAGCAAACGACTTTAAACTTTCCTTTAATTTCGCCACATCCGCTGCCGCCCACTCAAAAGGAGGCTGTAGCGTGACGTGGGGCGGCGACTTCAAAGCACCCCGGCTGTTGTAGTGTTCCGCAAAATATTGTTTAATCTCAGTAATGTGCTGTTCAATATCGGGAGGCGGCACTAAAGCAATAAAAAATCGTTGTTTTGACGAGTTCATAGGATAACATCGCAGTTAAGAAAGGATGGTGGAAAATAAAATAGGTCGCATTTGCCCTCGACCCCATTCCTCATCACCCATTCCCAATCTAAAATATAAAATCTAAAATCCCAAATAAAAATGCCTTGGTTTGTCAAAATTGAGCAAGGAATTGTCGAAAAGCCTGTTTTTGACCAGTACGTGCCCGCTCACAGAGCTTATGTCCGAGAGTTGATTTCTAAAGGACACCGAGCTAAAAGTGGCTACTGGGCGAGGCGGGGCGGCGGTATGTTGATGTTTGAGGCGGGTTCGATGGATGAGGCAAGGGCGATCGTCGCTGAAGACCCGCTGGTGAAGAACGGTTGCGTTATTTATGAAATTTATCACTGGTGTGTGGTTGAAGAATAAATAACTGTGTTATACTCAAAAATGAACTGGACCCACGCGATTCCAACGCCCAAATCTTGTCAGGACCGGAAGGTAGCAGCAACACGGGATGCTTGTAATAGGCGTGGTCTCCGGTTCACCCAGTTTTATGAGGTATAGCTCCTATGCCTGGTTTCGGAGATATTTTACAGAAAGCAGTTTATCTTGGTGTCGGGCTAGCTTCCTACGCTGGTGAAAAAGCAGGCAGCAAGTTAACTGAATTACGCACTGAAGCCCAAAAGCTGGCAGATGAGTTAGTCAAGCGGGGCGAAATGTCAACGGAAGAAGCACGCCGCTTTGTTGACGATATGGTACAACAAGCTCAGCAGCAGTCTCCCGTAGAATCCCCAGGAAACGATAAACCCGCTGAACCTCGCCGGATTGAAATTGTTTCTGAGGCAGAAGATGTTTCGCCAAAAGATGCTAAAGAAACTGGCGGCGTAGACAAACTCCGCGAACAAGTACAGAATTTACAAGATGAATTGCGAAAGCTAAAGCAGGATTAAGCTGAAAAAAGTTCGCAAAGCAAAGCATCAAGGGAACTCAAGATAATACTCTTGAGTTCCCTTTTTGAATATCTCCCCTGTAATAAAATAGTTCTGGATGCGCTACCAACCAAGAAACCGGGTTGTTCAACCGATATTGATGGCCCGCCGTAAATATTTTTGTGGAAAAACCCGGTTTTTAGTTACCCGTGCTTCCTGGACTATAGAATTGAAAGTAGGTGCAATGGCTTCGCATGAGGCTGCCTGCACTTGTCTGTTAAATATTTTGCAATAGTAAGCTGGAAAATCAATGGAAGACTGGTCTAAAGGTTTTTTTGAAGTAATGGAAAATGCTGTGTCTGACGCAGAGCATTTTTTTAACGACGTTAGCGATGAATTTGCCGAAATGCTGGACGTTTTGGCAAAAATCTCGGAAGAGTTTACAGAACAAGTACAAAATAACCTGATTGCTGAAGTTGACGGTTATTTCAATGAATTTGATGGTTATTTCAATGAATTTATAGAACCGATAATTGACATTTGCTTGGAGTTTGACCCGCAGTTTGATGAGATAGATTTGTCGCTGGTGACTTATGTAGAACCTTCGCCGACACAGCAGGCTGCTTGTCAGGGTTGTCGCAACTATCACGGTCAAGTTTATGGAGGGAATTTGTTGGTTTGTGCGATGCACCCTACTGGTGTGGAATCGGAAAGTTGTCAGGATTGGGAAGCTGATAGCGATGTCAACTTTTAATAATTTTTGAGGGTTTAATGGCTTATGGTAACTTTAATTCAGTCTCAGTCAAAGATTTCTCTGGAAGAGTTTCTGCTGCTTCCCGAAACTAAGCCTGCTAGCGAGTATGTTGACGGTCAAGTTTATCAAAAAGCTATGCCACAAGGAAAACACAGCACGTTGCAAACCCGTTTTGGGAATAGAATTAATCAGGTGGGAGAACCGCAAAAGTTAGCTTTTGCTTTTTCAGAATTACGCTGCACTTTTGGAGGACGTTCTATTGTTCCAGATATAGCAGTGTTTGAGTGGTCGCGCATTCTTCTCAATGCTGATGGAGAAGTAGAAAACAGGTTTAAAATTGTCCCGGATTGGACAATTGAGATTTTATCGCCGGATCAAAATCCCACTCGGGTAATTAATAATATTTTGTTTTGCTTAAATCACAATGCTAAATTGGGGTGGTTGATTGACCCGGAAGAAAAATTAGTTCTTGTTTTTAAACCGCAGCAGCAACCTGAGATTAAAGAGAATGAAGATGTTTTACCTGTGCTGGATGTGCTGTCGGATTTGCAACTGTCGGCGGCAAATTTGTTTGAGCTGTTAAGTTTCGATCGCGCGTAAGCTACATTTGAGTATAGGGACTTTCTCAAAAAGATGAGGTACTGTCGGGAATCGGGCATCGGGCATCGGGCATAGGGCATAGGGCATAGGGCATAGGGCATAAGGCATACCTCATCTTTCTGATAAGTGCTATAGGGACTTTTACATCTAACTAAATCCATCTAGTTCAATGTAAAATACGACTCGCTAAAAAAACGTTCCTGTGTATTTCTTCCTTCTTCCTTCTTCCTCCTTCCTCCTTCCTTCTTCCTTCTTCCTTCTTCCTTCTTCCTCCTTCCTTCTTCCTTCTTCTTCCTTCTTCCTTCTTCCTTCTTCCTTCTTCCTTCTACTTAACGGCATTTAAAGGTGAATCGCGATGGCCGCCAATCATTCGCAATTTGGGTTTCCGAAGATGCCGCCATCGCTGCAATTGCGACAATATCAACGCGCGGCGGTTGATAATTGGTTTGCGAATCAGGGACGCGGTACGCTGAAGATGGCGACGGGTAGCGGCAAGACGATTACTGCGCTGGCGATCGCCACTGAATTATACCAAAAAATTAACCTCCAAGTATTGCTCGTAATTTGCCCGTACTGCCATCTGGTGAATCAGTGGGCGCGCGAATCAGAAAAATTTGGTTTAAAACCTATTTTAGCCTTTGATAGCGCTCGCAGTTGGCAGAATAAGCTGGCTGCTGGTTTGTATGAAGTGCGATCTTCTTCGAGGGCTTCGCTAACGAGCAGCGAATCGCTCGATCGCTGCACTGGACGGCTATTTCTGACAGTTATCACTACAAATACCACATTAATGTCGGATAGCTTGCAGTCGCAAATCCGCTATTTCCCAGAAAAAACCCTAATTATTGGAGACGAAGTTCACAACTTAGGCGCACCCCGTTTGGAACAAAGTTTGCCGCGCAATATTGGACTGCGCCTCGCCCTTTCCGCTACCCCAGAAAGACACTTTGACGAACAGGGAACCGAAGCTATTTTAGACTATTTCGGCCCGGTTTTGCAGCCGGAACTCACCTTAGCCGATGCCATCCGCCAAAAAGCATTAGTACATTATTTATACTATCCGATTTTAGTAGAATTGACCGAAGCTGAAACCCGGAAATACTCCTATTTAACTAAAAAAATTGGCTGGGCGCTTTGGGGCGATGAAAAAGTAGAAAATAATGATGCTTTAACGCCTTTATTAATGCAGCGAGCTCGGTTAATTGGGGCGGCGGCTAATAAATTAACAGCCTTGCGAGAATTAATGATCCGCCGTCTCGACACAGCCCACACTTTATTTTACTGCGGCGACGGTGCGATCGAAGGAAGTGTTCGTCGAAATAACAACCGCCAACTAACAGAAACCGCGAAGTTATTGGGTTCAGAATTAGGCTATCGAGTTAACACCTATACAGCGGCGACTCCTTTAGCAGAAAGAGAAAATTTGCGCCGACAATTTGAAACTGGAGAGTTGCAAGGTTTAGTCGCAATTCGCTGCTTGGACGAAGGAGTCGATATTCCGGCAATTCGCAATGCTGTAATTTTAGCCAGCAGCAGCAATCCGCGCCAGTTTATTCAGCGCCGCGGGCGGATTTTGCGGCCGCATCCGGGGAAGGAAAGGGCAACTTTATTTGATATGATTGTTTTGCCTCCAGATTTGGGCAGAGAAACCTTAGAAGTCGAGCGCAATCTACTGCGAAAAGAGTTGAAGCGGTTCTTAGAATTTGCCGATTTAGCAGACAATGCTGGGGAAGCTAGGGTGAAATTGCTCCAACTTCAGAAGCGGTACGGGATGTTAGATATTTGACATTTATTCCGGTTTCGTTTATGTTAATAACATAGCCCGATCTGAGCGCCGTTTGATATCATATCCGGTCAATAATTAAACGCGATAATGTAGGGGCGGGTTCGCCTCAATCTTTAAATTGCATTTCCGAGAGTTTCTCAACCAGCCCCCCGCCGGGATCTTACGATCGATCGGATCTAGTATGAGTGGCAAATATTTTTAAATTTCGCAAGATGTGAGGTATAATTTGATGGAAAATCTGATAGAAGATTTGATAGAAAATCCGAGCAATACATATAAATACGGAAACAGCTCAAATCCGATAATTTCAACGGAAATCTTATCCGAAAAGCGTTCTTCCTATCACGCCGACAAAGACTTGAGCGACGTACAAGAACCGATTACTAGCGCGCCGCCCGAAGTCCGACAAATTATTGAGCGGGTATTGGAAATCGAAAAAGATAAACTCTATATGAAATCTCCCCGCTATATTAGCGATGACATTTTGAAAATTATTAAGGAAACAATTGTATGAAGTTACTTTCAATTACTCTGTGCAATTTTCGGCAGTTTTTCGGCAAAAGTCCAGAAATTAAGCTGGCTTGGGGCGCGGAAAATATCACAGTCATTCACGGCAATAACGGTTCGGGAAAAACTGCCTTAATGAATGCCTTTACCTGGGTGCTGTACGGAAAATTTAGCGCGGCTTTTGCGGCGGAAGAACAATTAGTAAACAAGCGCGCTCTTGCTGAGGCGGAAATGGGAAAAGCCGTAGGTTGTTGGGCGGAAATTGTGTTTGAACACGACAGCAAGCGCTACCAAGCAAGGCGTGTTTGCCGTGCTTACAAAAGTGAAAATAGTGTAGAGCATATCAAAGGCGAATTGTTCCTGCAAGTAGCTAAAGATGACGGCCGCTGGATGCCCACAGCGCAGCATCCAGATGACATTATTGGACGAATTTTGCCCGAAAGTTTGCATCAATATTTCTTTTTTGATGGGGAACGTATCGAGCAAATTGTTCGGCACGATAAGAAAGCAGAAATTGCAGAAGCTACTAAAGAATTGCTGGGAGTAGAGGTACTGAATCGCTCGATCAAACATTTGACGGATGCCCGCAAGTCTCTAGAAACAGATTTAATTGTGATTGGCGGTTCCGAAATTAAGAAGCTTTTAAAAGAGAAACAAGCTTGTCAAAAAGAGGTAGAACAGCTTTCACAAAGAAAAGTAGAAATTGAGCGAGAATTGATTAACCAAGGCGAATTGAAAAAAGCAGTTAACGGAGATTTTCTGGAACGCAGCGGTGCGGCTGAGTGGCAAAAATTGCGAGAGGAATTGGAAAATCAGCGGAGTTTGTTTCGCGAACAAATTGTTCAGGCTTCATCGGCAATTCAACGAGCAATTTCTGGGCGCGGTTACGCGGTTTTTTTGGCGGATGCTGCGGCTGAATTTAACTCGATTTTAGGGAATTTGCGGGAAAAAGGTGAGTTGCTTTCGGGGATTGGGCGGCCGTTTTTGGAAGAGTTATTAGTGCAGCAGCGCTGCATCTGCGGTGCGGAATTAACCCCCGGTTCTGTGGCTAGCGAAAATGTTGGCGGCTGGATGGATAAAGCGGGTGTGGGCGATGTGGAAGAAACTGCTATTCGGATTAGCGATCGCGTTAATGAAATTGATAAACAAGTAGCTGATTTTTGGGAGGAAATTGACCGCCAGCAAGCGAATATTAGTCGCGGCAGATCCGAACTTTCGCGGGTGGAAACTCAGTTAGACGATATTCACAGCAAGCTGAAAAATTTTCCTGACGGTGATGTCAGCGGCTTGCAAAAGCGCTTGGATGAAATTGAGACAAAAATTGGCAATTTGCACCGGGAAACTGGCTCTAACCAGCAGCAAATTGAGAGTTTGAATGTGCAGGTGTCGGCTTTGGAAAAGCAAATCGACAAGCAGCAACTGAACGAGCAAAAGCAAGTGTTAGCCCAAACTCGGATTGCTGCGACTCAGGATGCGATCGATCGCCTAATTGAAGTGCGATCGCGCTTAGAAAAACAGTTTTGTTCTCAGTTAGAAAAGCGGGTGCAAGATATTTTCAGTCAAATCTCTTTTACTCCTTACATTCCCAAGTTGAGCGATAAATACGAACTGACTCTAGTAGAAAATACCTCGGGAAAATCAGCTTTGGTTGCCGCTTCTACGGGGGAAAATCAAATTCTCAGTTTGTCGTTTATCGGCGGAATTATTGACGGCGTGCGGGAGTGGAGTCAAAAGAATACTTTGATGGGCCCAGATAGCAGTACGTTTCCAATTGTGATGGATTCTCCCTTTGGCAGTTTGGACGAGATTTATCGCAAACAAATCGCGAATAAACTGCCGAAGTTGGCGAATCAATTGGTAGTTTTGGTAACTAAGACTCAGTGGCGGGGAGAAGTTGCTAGAGAGATGGAAAGCTGCACGGGCAGGGAGTACGTGCTGGTGTACAATTCTCCGAAAGCTGATTGCGAAGAAGATGCGATCGAACTGGGCGGGACGCGCTATCCTTTAGTTAGGCGCAGTCCGAATGAATTTGAATATACGGAAATTGTAGAGGTGGATTATGGCTTCTAATTCGGCAATTACGCAGGTTTTGGAAACGGATATTTGGGTGAAGGCGACGTGGGAAGAGTTTCTGAATTTTGCTGAGAATTCAGCATGGGAAAAGGGCAAGTTTTATTACTATCAAGAACATATAAGGGTAGAAATGTCACCAGTAGGGCCACTGCACAGTCGTCATAATTCAGTAGTTTCGAGAGTTGTCAATTTTTATACTGCTTTTAGAAATATCCGAATAGTTGAGTTAATTAATGCCAGTTTTCGCAAAACAGGTATTCGGGAATTTCAACCTGATTTGTCTTATTATATAGGTGCAGATTTTGAATTACCTCCTCACACGAATACGCCAATTAATTTGAATGTGTTTGCACCTCCAGCTTTAGTGGTGGAAATAGGAGCGTCTTCTAGTGCAGATGATTTGGGAGTAAAGCGTTTAATTTACGAACATTCCGAAGTCCAAGAATATTGGGCAGCTAATGCAAATACGAATGCTGTATTTGCCTTTGCTATTACTGCGGGAGGGAGTGGGACAATTCAAAATTCACTGGCTTTACCTGGCTTAGAAATAGGGTTAGTTGAGGAAGCTTTGAATCGGAGTCAAACGCAAGATGATGGGGAAATTAATCGCTGGTTGATTCAAACTTTTAGTCGAGGTTGAAAGGAGTTTGAGGTGAAAAAAGAGTATCATAAGTTGGTGCGCGATCGCATTCCTGAAATGATTCGCGAAAGCGGGAATGATTGCGAGTTTGTGATTTTGTCGGAGGCAGAATACCGTCAAGCTTTGCGGCAAAAATTGATTGAGGAAGCGGGGGAAGCGGCGGCGGCTGATGAGGCAGATTTGGTGGCGGAATTGGCAGATTTGTCTGAGGTGATGGATGCGGTGATGGTGAGTTTTGGTATTTCGGGCGATCGACTTTTAGCCGAAAAAATCAAGCGCCGGGAAGCCAGAGGAGGTTTTGCACAAAAAATTATGCTGTTGCGGACATTATGAACATTATCTGCGTTAATCTGTGTTTATCTCCCTAACATCTGCGGTTGCTTTCTCCCGTTAAAAAAATCAACATTAATTCCAATGGCTGCTAACAGAATTAGAATTGCTAAAGACAAAGCCGATTTAGTTAAAGCCTTAACTGTATTGGATAACAACTCCAGTCCTTTTCAGACTTACGCCGATGTTATCGCCTTCGCCGCAGCCTTGGGAAATCAGCGGAAAAAACGATCGCCTTTAGGGGAAATTTCTAAACGAGAACCAGGTCCGATCGATGTTGATATCTTTGTATCGAGGGGTTACGATATGGCGATCAAGCTAATTGCGATCGCCGAAACCAAAAATCCTCAAATTCTCTCCCATCTCGATGCAGAATTGGAAGCACAGCGCTTGCAAATTTTTGAAGAATATGCTAATGGCGGATTGGAAATATTGCGAGAAGAATTTCGAGGTGCAGCGGATTATACCGATCGCCTTTTGTTGTTTTTAATCTCTGAAAGAGACAATCAACATCGGTCAAATGAAGAATTCGATTTAAGCAAGTTCTTATTCTAACAAATTCCCCATGCCGCACCTACCCAAAAATCTCATCAACAGAGGCTTCAAGCAATCTGTAAAAATTTTCGCTTACAGCTACTCAGCATTACTTATTTGCTATTTGATTCTCAAACTAATTTTTTGGGATAGGCTGTGGATTATCGCCTTAATTGGCACTTTTATCCCCTTGATTTTCTTCCCAATTTTCCTGCTTCCCCTCATCGGATTGTCAATTATCAAAAAAAGATGGTTTTCAATAATTTCGGCGATCGGCTGCATTCTCCTAATAAGTTGGTTGCACGTCAAATACTTTTCTCCCGCACCCCTCGACATCACAGATTCCCAGCCCAGCATCAAAATTTTATCCCATAACGTCGGTTGGTATACAACACAGTCACCAACTTTAGTTAAACTCATTCAACAGCAAAAACCCGATATTATATTTTTACAAGAAATCGTTCAAAAACATACCGAAAGAGCTTTCACCTGGCTAAAAACAGACTACCCCTATCAAATTGGCATTCCCCCGGTAGGAATTCTCAGTAAATATCCGATTGTATCCAGCGAAATACTGCACTTAGCAGATCATCCAGAAACACAGCAGCGAGCAGTTATTAACTTTAACGAACAAGAAGTAGTGATTTATAATATGCAAGCTACCGGGCCTTGGTTTGCGAAATATAAACTTTTACGTTTTATCAAAATTCCAGTTTACAAATATGACCAAAGATCGCCTGAAATTCTAGATTTAGTTGAGCGAGTCCAGCAAGAAACTCTGCCTGTAATTGTCGCAGGCGATTTTAATATGACAGAGGAAACTCAAGACTACTATAACCTGCAGAAAGTCCTGCAAGATTCTTTCCGAAAATCGGGATTTGGGTTTGGTTTTACCTGGCCTCACGGTTGGGAACTTAAGTTTTTGGTAAAACGCTCGAATTGGAAATTAAACTATCCGGTTTGTCGGATTGATTATATTTGGTATTCCCAGCATTGGGGTGCAAAATCCGGTGCGGTTTTGGATGCCACTGAGTCCGATCATTTGCCCGTGGGGGCGGAATTGGTTTTGTTAAAGCAAGCCCGATTGTGAGAATTGGTCTATACTATAAAAAATAGCGGGTATGTGGGGGTGCGGCGTTGAGCTTGAGAGATTTAGCGATTCAAGATGAGTACCGGAGCGATCGCTGCGATCTAATCCAAGAATTCTACATTCCTTGTTTGGAAAAAGCTACAGTATACAAGCGATCCGTTGGTTTTTTTTCCAGCACTTCGATGGCCGCCGCCGCTAAAGGACTGACAGCATTGATTCGAGTTGGCGGCAAGATGCAGTTAATAGCTTCTCCTTATTTGTCGGCAGCGGATGCAGATGCGATCGAGCAAGGAATGCGACAAAAAGAAGAGGTTATTGTCAGTGCCGTGCAGCGAGAATTGGATAAAGAGTTTGAGGAAATTGTGCGCGATCGCTTGGCTTGTTTGGCTTGGTTGTTGAGTCAAAACATCCTCGAAATAAAACTAGCTGTTACTAAAGAGATTTGCCGCCAGGGAATTTATCACGAAAAATTAGGGATATTTGCCGATTGCGAAAACAATATCGCTGCTTTCACGGGTTCTGCTAACGAAAGTTCAACGGCTTTAATTGACAATTTTGAATGTATTGATGTGTTTTGTTCTTGGCATCTGGGAGTGAGAGAACGGGCTTTAAAAAAAGCAGAAAATTTTCAGAAGTTGTGGAAAAACGAGACGCAAAATGTGGAGGTAATGGATTTTCCCGAAGCGGCTAAAAACTCTCTCTTGCGGCTGCGGCCCGATCGGCCTCCTGCGATCGAACCCAGATTGCCATACAAACCTAAATTTTCTGCCTCTGAAGATAAGACAAATTACCAAGTGAACTCCTCAAAAAAAAGCGATCTGTGGGGACATCAAACACAAGCCGTCCAAACTTTCTTGCAGCATCGCTGCGGCATTCTGGAAATGGCAACAGGAACCGGAAAAACGCGCGCTGCTTTGAATATTTTGCAGGAATTAACTACAGCACAAGCGATTGAATCTGCCATCATTACTACAATTGGCACCGATTTACTAGACCAATGGGTTAAACAGTTGTACGGCGTTGCTAGCAATTTAAACCCACAGTTTCGCGTCCTGCTGCATTATGGGGAATATTACCAAAAAGATGAGTACGATCTCGACCCCAAAAATAGCATATTGGTAGTATCGCGAAACGCACTGCGCAACGTGCTGCGATCGCTCAATTACCCCACCAGAAAACGGTTGCTGATCGTTCACGATGAAGTTCACGGGCTAGGAAGTCCCGCCAATATTCAAGACTTAGACGGACTATCTGACGGGATTGCTTATCGACTCGGCCTAAGTGCAACTCCAGAGCGAGAATACGATCGCGAAGGAACAGAGTTTATTGAAAAAAATGTCGGTGCGGTCATTTATCAGTTTACTTTAGAGGATGCAATTCGTCGGGGAGTTTTATGTGAATTTGATTACTATCCAATTGAGTATGAATTGTCGGAAGAAGACCGACAGCGCCTCAAGAATGTTTACAGCAGAAAAGCCGGTCGAAAATCTGAAGGTAAACCCATGTCTAATGAGGAATTTTGGACTGCTTTAGCAAGAGTTTACAAAACTTCTCGTACCAAAGTGCCTTATTTTGAAATGTTTCTGTGCCATCATCCAGAAATTTTAGACAGATGTATTGTGTTTGTAGAAGACCGCCAATACGGCGAATTAGTCTTGCCTCTCATTCACCGTTACCGATACGATTATCATACTTATTATGCTGAAGATGACACAAAAAATCTGGAGGATTTTGCTGTCGGTAAAATTTCTTGTTTAGTCACCTGCCACCGCATTTCTCAAGGGATTGACATTCAATCTCTCCGTTCGGTGGTTTTATTTGCATCAGCGCGGTCTAAATTAGAAACAGTTCAGAGAATGGGGCGCTGTTTGCGGCGCGATCCAAATAACCCCAACAAACGAGCTGTAGTTGTTGACTTTGTGCGAGTTCAAGACCGAGATACAGAGGAGTTAAATACCGATCAATTACGCAAAGAGTGGCTGACCAGTTTATCTAAAATTAGCTCGGAGGAAAGTTAAAGATGGCAATAGACAAAAAAATTCACGAGGCAGTTTATGAAGCGGCTGACAACCACAATCAACCACCAAAAGTGGCGGAAAGAATGATGCTGTGGCTGTCACATTTATCAGAGGGAAGTGCTAGTCTGTCAAATCCAGATGACATTAAAGCTTCCCTGGAAACAATTTTAGATGCCATTAAAGCAGACGGCGGTCAAGGTGAAGAGGAGGAATTAGAATGAGCCGACAATTTACGCTTTTAGGATGGTCAGCTTCGGGTTTAAGATGTCCCGACCATGAGGTGCATCTTTGCCTTCCCGACAATCATCTTTTACCCTATCGAGTAACATTAGTGCAGATGCCTAACGGTACTGGTAAAACAACTACATTAACGATGCTGCGTGCTGCACTATCCGGCTCTGCAAAAGAGTGGAATTCAGAAAAGATTCGCGAACTTCGACGCAGCGGTGACTCGGCAAAATTTGGTCAGTTTGTCGTCAACATAGCTGTGAATAACAACCCGCTGACGTTTGAGCTGAAGTTAAATTTCGAGCGCGGTAAAGTTGAATACAGAACCAGCTATGGAACTGGAATTAGGGAGGGGTTTTTTCCACCTCCAACTCTAATGAAATTTCTCAATTCAGAATTTGTTAACCTGTTTGTATTTGACGGCGAACTAGCTAGTAATTTACTAGATTCTAAACAGACACGGGCTCGCAGTGCAATTGATTCCCTCTTTCAACTATCTTTGTTGGAGGAAGTGGCTAAGGCATTTCAGGAAAATTGGGAAAAACACGCGGAATCGGCTACAGCAAAATCTACTCAAGGTTTAAGTCGCCGCCAAAATAGACTGAAAGGGTTGCAAAAAAAGCGAAAAATAATTAAGCTAGAACAGGAAAAACTTCTGCTTCGCAAATCGCGGCTTAAGCTAGAAATAGAGGAAGCAGAAAAACACTATGAAACGGCTTTCAGCAAGGATCGGGATATCGGAGAGCAATTACAAAAAATCAAAGTCGATTTAGAAAATAAAGAGAGAATTATTGCTTTAGCGGTGGAAAAGGCGATCGATAAGATGCGAGACCCCGAAAGACTGCTGCCTAAGTTTGGGGAATCCCTCAAGCATCTAAAAGCTAATTTAGATCGCCTGAAATTACCAACTTCGACTTCAAAAGAGTTTTTTGAGGAGTTAGCGCAAGCTGAGGAATGCGTGTGCGGCCGCCAAATGAATCAGGTGACTCGCGAAGCCGTACGCGATCGCGCTAAAAACTATCTAGCCGACGATGAAGTCGGGGTTTTAAATAGCATTAAATCAGATATTGCCATTCATTGCAGCGACGAACCCGAAGTTCCATATCAAGAACTTCAGAAACAGTTAGCAGACTTAGGATACCAAATTACTAAACGAGATAACCTCAAAACAGAAATGAGCGCGATCGAACAAATACGTTTTGCACAAGGCGACTCGGAACTAGAGGAGAAAAAGCAATCTCTCGAAAAGCTCAAAGCACAACTTCGCATTTGTACGGAACGTTTGACAGAAATTGAGCGATCGCCCCACACCAAACCTAGCGAAGATACTCACTGCCTCAAGGAATTAGATAAACTCATTGCCAAAGCCGAACATGAAGTTGCCGAAGCCACCGAAACCTTAAACCTCAAATCCAAAACAGAAATTGCTAAGCGCATTCTTGCCGAAGCGCACCAGCAAGCAAGAGAATACCTGCGAAAGTTTATTCTTGAAGAAACCAACCAGCGCATCGCCCAATTGCTATCGAGAGATCCAGTTTTTTTAGAAGACATTCAAGACTCCCTGCAACTGCGGGGGCAAGGCGGTGCGAGTGTCGGTCAAACCTTATCTGTTAGCTATGCTTTTTTAGCCACTCTTTTTAACCGCAGCGACCATCAATTACCCTTTATTGTTGATAGTCCGGCCGGTTCCCTCGACCTCCAAGTCCGTCCCGAAGTAGCGCGCCTGATTCCCTCTTTGTGCGATCAGTTTGTCGCTTTTACTATCTCCAGCGAACGCCAAAGTTTTGTTAATGTTTTGCATGGGGCAGCTAACCAACAAGTGCAGTATCTTACCATTTTTCGGAAAACCTCTAGAATGAATGCACTTTTGCAGAATGTACCGCGCGATCGCATCAAAGAAACTGTTGATGGGGTAATTGTGAACGGCAATGACTTTTTTGAACAATTCGATCTCGATCGGGAGTTATAAACATGGACTTTCAATTGCGTAAAGATGCTCGCAAATGGTTTAAAGATATATATGCCAATTATTCAATTTTGTTTGACTTATACTATCTTTGTTTGATGGTCGGTTTCGCAGCAGGACGCAGGAACACTCAAATTACTGCTGAAGACGTAGATTCTTTAGTAGAAAACTTTCCCGGTGACTTCCGCGATTGCGGGCGGCGGTTAGTCGGACTTTTAATTCATGCCGATCTTGCTTATTTGGGAATAGATTTAGATGAGCGAGATGCTGTTTACCGCCGAGTCGCAGAGTTAGTCGATCCTAACTCGCCTTCCGATTTGTCTAATGAAGGCATTAAGATAATGAATCAATATGCTCATGGCGGTTTTGATGTTCTGTGCGAAAATTTTAGCGATCGCCCCACATCAATTGAAACATTCCTTAGAAAATACGCTCGCTGCCTTAGCGATTTACAAACCGCAGATGCACCTCGATCGTGAAAAAATACCACGGTTTATCTGCGTGCATCTGCCGTGACAAAATCAACTCAGCACCGGCGGCAATCCCACCTCTTGCGGCCGCACAAACCTGCCATTAAAACTAACAGCTTTATCCTCAAAAGTCCTCGCTTGAGCCACAGCTTGCCGCAAATGAGCTCGATCCATATCGTCATCAATTCCCGCCACCAAATATACAATTAACTTCGCCGCTAAATCCTTGCCAGAAACTAACACTCGCCTTTTGTTCGGATCGTACAAAATCCCGTACCACGCAGACTCAGGATTGTCCATGTGGCTGAATCCTTCATCCACATCGAATCTGCGGAGTTTGTCGAAAATAGATTTCAGCGAAATTTTCTTTCTAAATACTAGAATTCCCAAAGCATTAGCTAAAGCAATTTGACCGACTGGACGAAACAAAATATTGCCTTCGCCCCCCGGTTTTTCAAAACTAAATCGGCGCAATTCTGTTGTTTCTTCGCCGCTTTCAATTCTTTGATAGCTGGGCAAAGTTGCTAAATGATCGAACAATTTTTTAAACTCTTCAATTCCCTCTTTTAGTTCCTCATCTTCCGGGCGCATGGGAATTAAACCTTTTCGTTCCGGCTTCCAATGGGGGAATTTGTATTCTAAATACCGTTCGGACATATCTTGCAGCGCTTGCAATGTGGTTAAGACAGTTGATTTTGCTGCGACTGTGGCGCTGTCCCAATTGACGCGGGGATTTCTGTCTTCTTGCTCTTTTAATAAGGGATGAGTGACGGCAATTTTGCGGGCGCATATCGCAAATCCGTTGTCCTCGTTCAATAATGCTAGCTGGCCCTGACTCAGCGTTACCGCCATTAAGTTGACGTGCACAAAGATCGATCGCACGCGCCGCTGTGCCTGCTGTCGCGTTTCCCCCGCCACCACCGCCGGAATAAACTCAATTCCGATTTTTTCGCGAGCTAATTTCTGCACGTTTCCGGGGTCGATTTGATACTCTTCGGCTAAATCTTCAAGAGTAATTGCAGCGCCCACAGGTTTTTTATTTTTGTTGTATCTTTGGAGGGTTCCGGTTTTAATTAAACTCATTAAACCTTGAACTCCCATCAGCCGGTGCTGGCCGTCTAAGGCATAAATAAACACTTCTTGAGAAACATTCAACAGCCCTAAATTCTCGTTTTTATCAAAGGATGTAAACTCGGTCGCTGATTTGATTGCAGCGCCGTTTTTATCCCATTCCTCGGCTAAGGGATTGTCTACCCACGGGGGACTGACGACGACTAAAACTGCGGGGAATTTGTGCGATTTTCTGGCTGCTAAATATTGAGTGAGGGCGGCTTGGCGCGACCAATCCAAGGGGCGCTGAATGATTTCGTCAATGGTTTCGTCGTCGCGGACGATGTTTTTCGTTTGGATGTCAAATTTTTGTCGAAAAAGTGGCATTTGCGAGGCGAAACGGAGGCGGGAATCCAACCATTCGAGGGTGACGGAACCGATGTAGGCTTCGCTGTTTCCCATCTGGGTTTTTTGCACGAAAAGGCGATCGTCCTTTCCTAAATAATTATCTAATAACAGTGCGATTTCCTGTCGGTCGCGATTTTCTTTTTCTAAAAATTGGTTAGCGAGATCAGCCGCTGGGTTGCTGTTCATTGGGAGTTTTTATATAATTAGGCTATTTTTTCAAAAAATATCATATATTAAAGTTTATGTCAACAATTGTTTTTAAAAAAACATTGTGAAAGACTTAACTTATGCCCTAATATCCCGCCTTAAAACCATAAAGTTTGCAAAAAGTCAATAGCTATTAATGCTTAATTTCCATGCCCCATGCCCCAGGCCC
>NZ_JADEXD010000099.1 GCF_015207285.1 Tychonema sp. LEGE 07203
GGGCATGGGGCATGGGGCTTGAGATGACAACTATCAACTGTCAACTGTCAACTGTCAACTGTCAACTGACTTCTTTAAATTATGAATATTCCAACTTTTGTATTAGCTTCAGCTTCCCCGGCGCGCCGGGGCCTGCTCAAAAGTGCTGGCATTCAAGCTGTGATTTGCCCCAGCGACTTTGATGAAGGGCAAATACAAATGAAGGATGCCACTAAATTAGTCCAAGTTTTAGCAGAGGGAAAAGCTGAGGCTGTAGCTAAGTTTTTGCTGGCTAACTCTCACCCGCAAATTCCCAATCCCCAATCGTGTTTGGTGTTGGGATGCGATTCAATTTTGCTCGTGGATGGCGAAATTCACGGCAAACCGCAAGATGCCCAAGAGGCAATTTCCCGTTGGCAGCAAATGCGAGGTAAAGTAGGTGAACTGTATACTGGTCATGCTTTAATTGATAATAGATTTGATGATTTCAATGAGGCAATGGATCGATCGATCGTTCGCTGTCAAGTTACAAAAGTTCATTTTGCGGAAGTTACCTCGCGCCAAATAGCGGCCTACGTCGCTACGGGAGAACCGATGCAATGTGCGGGCTGTTTTGCACTGGAAGGTAAAGGCGGTTTTTTTGTGGACAAAATCGAGGGATGTCACACAAATGTCATCGGTTTGAGCTTGCCTTTGTTGCGGCAAATGCTGGGCGAAATGCGATATGATGTAGCGGATTTTTGGCAATCTTAATGTTGGCTGGATTTATCAGAAAATTTGTCTGCGAATCTAATTGAAGAAACCGAGTTTTCTTGGGGTTTCTACACCTGTAATATCAATTCCGGTTGCACCGTCAGGTGATTGTTGAGAGTTGACTGTTGAGAGTTGACTGTTGACTTCTGGCCACTCGCGCGAATCTAAGAAACCGGGTTTTTGGGAGTTTCTGCATTGTAAGGAATTCTTCTGGTAAAAACCCGGTTTCTGGGCTACGCATCAAAACCAAAGAAACCGAGTTTTTTCACAAATCCTATCCTAGGGCGATCGCCCCGTCGGATACGGAGGTAAACTGAAGTTGAGCAGGCGAAACATCTTTCACCAAGCCCAAAATATTGCCGGTACTAGCTTCTCGAATCACCGTCGCCTTAGTATTTAACACTCTAAAATCAAGAGTTCGAGGCTGTCCCGGAGGAAAAGGGCCGCTGCTATCGTAATCTCTGGCATCACCAATTGTTAAAAACCTTTCGCTCAAAACAATATCGTTTCGCGTCAATCCTCCCGCCAATCCAATTACATCACCTTGAGTCGGATTGTAGTCGAGAATAAAATCTGCCGGCACTTCATCTACTTGGCCCAGAAAATTGCCAGCAGGACGTGGTTGTTCCGAACCAATTTCTCCCGAAGTTGCTTCAGCTTCTCTTCTGAGGACAAATAAATCTGCACCTTCTCCTCCCCAAAGTCGATCGATTCCAGCATCACCAATCAGAGTATCATTGCCACTGTCTCCTACTAAATTATCGCTGCCTTTACCGCCTCGAACAAAGTCATTTCCCGTTCCTCCGTAGGCGTAGTCATTGCCTAGATTTCCACTCAGAACATCGTTAGCGCATTCTCCGTAAAGTATGTCAAAATCTTGACCGCCGCGAATAGTATCGCTGCCGCAACCTCCGATTAAAGTATCGTTGCCGCTGTTCCCGTTCATCAGTTCCGCACCGCCCGAACCTCGGACAAAATCGTCGCCGGCTAAGGCCCGCAAACCTCCGGGAGTGTCCCGCAGGATTCCGTTAGCTAATTGAACGATATCATCATTGAGAGTAAGGTCAAAAAAGTTCGGATCGCTACCTGAATTTGGCAAAGGCCCTGTCAGCAATCTGATGTTTGGGGGATCGGGAATTATGCGGTCGGTGTTTTCAGCTAATGCTCTAACTTCTCCAGGATTTGTTTCTAACATTTTAGGTTTTTCCTGTTTGATTGAGTTTGTTGACATTCTGATTTTAACAAAGGTTTCAATTAACGAATCTGCGTAAATCTACTGTTAAAAAAATCAAATTACTGTTAAAATTGTCGGAGATGCTTGTGCAATAAGCAGGATTTATTGACACCAAGCCGATCGCCCAAATCCGCAAAAAGTTTGAAATGAGCGCTAATAATTGTGGGGATCGCGTACTCTATTACCCGTCAGCAGTCAGTTACCGAAAGCCTGCTGAATGCTAATTGTCATCAACCATTGAGTTAAGTCAGGAATCGTTAATATGCAAGACACTGCGATCGAATCTATTCAAGCCAGAGAAATTCTCGACTCCCGCGGCCGCCCCACCATTGAAGCTGAAGTTTATCTAGCTAACGGTGTTGTCGGCCTGGCCCAGGTTCCCAGCGGTGCATCTACAGGCTCTTTTGAAGCCCACGAATTGCGAGACGGCGACAAAAACCGTTACGGCGGTAAAGGAGTCTTGAAGGCAGTCGCTAATGTCGAGCACAAAATTGCCCCCGCTTTGGCTAATTTGGATGCGATCGACCAAGCACTGGTAGACCAAACCATGATTGACTTGGACGGTTCCCCCAACAAAGCCCACCTCGGAGCCAATGCCATTCTCGGAGTCTCGCTAGCCACAGCAAAGGCTGCCGCCGAGACTTTAGGACTCCCCCTTTATCGCTACTTGGGCGGCGCTTTAGCGAACGTTTTACCCGTACCTTTGATGAATGTCATCAACGGTGGTTCCCACGCGGACAACAACGTAGACATTCAAGAGTTTATGATTGTACCTGTGGGAGCTCCATCTTTTAAGGAAGCTTTGCGCTGGGGAGCAGAAATATTTGCTAGTCTGGCTAATGTCTTGAAAGACAAAAATTTGCTGACTGGTGTTGGGGATGAAGGCGGTTTTGCTCCTAATTTGGGTTCCAATCAGGAAGCTTTGGATTTGTTGATGATGGCAATTGAAAAAGCTGGTTACAAGCCTGGGGAACAAGTTGCTTTGGCTTTGGATGTTGCTGCTAGCGAGTTTTACAAAGACGGTAAGTATACTTACGACGGTGTGGCTCATTCGCCGGCAGAATTAATCGATTATTTGGATGGTTTGGCTGGTCAATATCCGATCGTTTCTATTGAAGATGGTTTGCATGAAGACGATTGGGAAAGTTGGGTGGCGCTGACTCAGAAAATGGGTAGTAAAGTTCAGTTGGTGGGTGACGATTTGTTTGTGACTAATCGCACGCGCTTGCAAAAGGGAATTGATTTGAAGGCTAGCAATTCGATTTTGATTAAGCTGAATCAAATTGGTTCTTTGACGGAGACTTTGGAGACGATCGACCTCGGCAAACGAAACAGCTATCGATCGGTCATCAGCCACCGTTCTGGCGAAACTGAGGATACCACGATTGCTGATTTAGCGGTAGCGACTCGCGCCGGTCAAATCAAGACTGGTTCTTTGTGTCGCAGCGAACGGGTTGCTAAATACAACCGTTTGTTGCGGATTGAGGACGAATTGGGCGATCGGGCGATCTATGCAGGTGCGATCGGCTACGGGCCGAAATAACACTTGGTAATCGGGCATGGGGCATCGGGCATCGGGAATTGGTAATTGGTAATTGGTGCTTTACCCATTACCCCATGCCCCACTGCCCATGCCCCATGCCCCATGCCCCATCCCTCCGCTTCGCTGGGCCCTGTTTGGCCCCATGCCCCATGCCCCATGCCCGGCGCGGGCCGGCGCGGGCCGACAGCACCTCATAGGAGAGCTTAAAATGCTATATTGAATGTTCCATTCTTTTAATCGGAATCTCGATCGTAAATTCAGTACCTTTCCCGATCGCCGAAAAACAGTTGATTTTACCTTTGTGTTTTTCGACAATAATTGAATGGGAAATTGCTAAACCCATCCCCGTACCCGAACCGATGGGTTTTGTAGTATAAAAAGGGTCGAATATCCGCTGCTTGACTTGATCGGCGATACCTGAACCGTTATCAGCAATTTTGATCGCAGCGCAATTACCTTCTACCTCTGTACGAATGCGGATAATTCCCGGATTTTCGGGAGGATATTGTAAAGCATCGATCGCGTTAGCGATAATATTCATAAACACCTGATTCAACAGTCCGGCGTAGCACTCCACCAGCGGCAATTCTCCGTATTCTTTAATGACTTGAATTGCAGCGCGGTCTGGCTGAGCTTTCAGACGGTGTTCTAAAATCATTAACGTGCTGTCGATGCCATCGTGAATGTTAACATCTTTCATCTCAGCTTCATCGAGACGAGAGAAATTCCGCAAACTCCGCACGATATCCCGGATGCGAGTTGCTCCCACCTGCATCGAAGATAGCATTTTTGGTAAGTCTTCTAGCAAGAAATCCAGCTCTAACCGC
This sequence comes from Tychonema sp. LEGE 07203, assembly GCF_015207285.1. GTDB lineage: Bacteria > Cyanobacteriota > Cyanobacteriia > Cyanobacteriales > Microcoleaceae > Microcoleus. Next base: position 4,337 of record NZ_JADEXD010000099.1, read on the forward strand.
TCTATTTCTTCCTGAAGATTGGGAGAAGGTTCTGGGTGTTCGTCTCGATACATTTGCAGCAGTTTGATTAGGTTTTCGGTATATTCTTCAGTGTAGGTTAGATTGCCGAAAATAAAGCTGACTGGGTTATTGATTTCGTGGGCAATGCCTGCTACCATCTGACCGAGACTGGACATTTTTTCGGCTTGGACGAGTTGAGTTTGAGCAAGCTTAAGTTCGCACAGAGTTGTTTCGAGTTGGGCAGTTTGTTCTTGCGCGATCCGGGCTGAATCGACGCTTTGATTGTAGAGTTCTGCTTGATTAATGGCGATCGCCAATTGATTGGCTACTGCCACTAACAGTTCAACTTCTTCATCTCTCCAACACCGCACTCCGGTAGAAGCGCTACAGGAAATTACCCCAATTTTACCAGCAGATGTTTGAACCGGAATGTTCAGCAGAGAGTGGAATCCTATATTAGTAAAAAACTCCCGCTCTACTGGATCGGTAACAGTCTCAAAATCATCGACCCGAATAATTTCCAAATTGACAATCCGCTCGGCGTGAGAACCAGTCACGCCCGCAGGATATGAACCCAAAAGCGAAGGTAAATCGGCATTTTTTGCCTCGCATTCCACTGCCCAAACTGGCAGCGATCGCTCGATCGCGTACCAAATAAACAGACAGCGATCGAGTTGCAGCAATTCGCGAATCTGGTGTACAGTTGTTGCCAAAATAGTATCTAAATCCAGAGATTGGCGGATTTTGCTAGCTAGTTGGTTCAGCAGCGTTTCCTGCTCCGCTAATTTGCGGAATCTCGCTTCCGACTCTTCTAACTGTCTTTGAGATTCTTTTTGTTTGGTAACGTCCAAACCTAAACCTATCAAGCCGATCGCCCTGCCACAATCATCTTTGATTTGAGTTTTAATTGTCTCCAACTGGTGATATTCGCCATCAGACAACTGGAGCAATTCTTCAGAATAACAGGGAGTATCTTGGTTCCAGGCTTGCGCGTCAGATGCCATGCAGTTAGCAGATGCTTCTAATCCCAAAACTTCGGAATAGTGAGAGGCTGCTAAAAATTGATCTTCGGATACAGCCACATCTTCGCAGAAAGTTTTGTTGACTAATAACATCCGCCCGCTAGGATTTGCCATCCACACCCAGATCGGAGCGTTGTCAATAATTGTCCTCATAGTTTGCTTTTGGGCGGCGAGAGCTTCTTCTGTTTGTTTGCGCTTGATTCCCAGGGCGATCGCATCAACACTCGACGCTAAAGCAATTAGTATTGATTCCTGCAACTCCTGGCGAGCAAACATCACGATTACTCCAACCAACTGATTGTCAACAATTAGCGGATATCCAGCAAAAGCTACCATTCCTTCTCGCGAGGCCCATTCTTTGTCGCCGACTAGGGTATCTGTTTCCACAGAATTAGTGATGTGAGGTTTTCGCTCTCTGGCGATTAAACCAACCTTGAATTCACCGACAGCAATGCGGCTGTGAGCGCCGTTAATGTGAGTATAAATCCCCGAACTTGCTTGCATTTCTAAGACATTTTCCTGTTCGTTCAGCGTCCAAATCCGAGCCAGCGCAGCATCCAAATGACGCACCACTGCATCGGTGCATTGTTGCAAAGTTGCAGGTAAACTCTGGTTTTGAGTTAGAGCAATTCCGACATCTGCAGTGAATAAAGAAATTTTCAATTGTTCTGCTAAACTTTGTTCTGCTTTTTTGCGTTCTGTAACATCCGTAGCAGCACCGAGACGCTGCTGGATTTTTCCCTCTGCTGTTCTGCTAAATACAATTTCGCGACTGACTAACCAGCGCCAACAATTTTGTTTGTCGCGCACCCGATATTCGTACTCAACAACCTCGCCGTCGGGAGCATTTTCTAATTCCTGCAAATATTCGGGAACTCGAGCTAAATCTTCAGGGTGGATAATGTTCTGCAACAGATTGCTGCCCATTGTGGCAACTTCTCCGAGACTATAGCCTAGAGTGTCAGTGAGTTCGCGGTTGCTGTAGACATTTCGCTGCTCGATATCATCGTAAACATAGAGAATATTTGGAGTTGCATTAGCAATGCGTTCCACAAAATGCTGGCTCTCTTGCAGGGCTGCTTCTGCTTGTTTGCGATCCGTAATGTCGATCGAATTACCAATTATGCGGTAGATGTTGCCAGAGGCATCGCGCAGAGGTGTCAGAGTTATGATATACCAACGTTCTGCGCCTTCGATCTCGGCGCTCTCTTCGTAGGCAATCGAGCTGTCGGCTCTCAAACAACCGACGCATCTTTGCCGAAAATCTGCTGCTATTGGCGGGGGAAAAAGTTCTTCTGGGGTTTTGCCTTTGACATCATTGCTCAAAATACCTGTAAAGGCTTCTGCTGCTGCATTCCAGCCCGCGTAGCGCAACTCTCTATCTGCGCCGACATCTACCACGAAAATAGCTTGACTGGAGCCGTTATAGATGCTGTTTAAAAATTCTTCTTGTTCGCGCAATTGTGCTTCAGCTTTTTTGCGATCTGTAATGTCGGTGCAACTGCCGACAACACGATAAATTTTGCCCGATGCGTCTAGCAGCGGAGTCAGAGTTGCGATAAACCAGGTTTCTCTTGGTTCAAAAGTAGCGGGATATTCGCGGGAAATCGAGCTGCCTGTTTCCAAACAGTCGATCAAACTCTGCCGGAACATTGCTGCGGTAATTGGATCGAAAATTTCTTCTGGAGTTTTGCCCCGCCCGCATTCGCTGCTGATACCGCCGAGTAAATCTGCTGCTGGGTTCCAGCCAACGTAGCGAAATTCTCCGTCTTCGCCGACATCTATTACGAAAATACTGTAGTCTACGCCGTCGTAAATACTGCTCAGAAATTCTTTTTGCTGCCGTAATTCTTGTTCAGTGATTTTGCTCTCTGTAATATCCGAGTGTGTTCCCACCCACTCGCGAACGCTGCCGTCTGCGTTCAATAGGGGCACAGCGCGCACGCTCATGTACCTGTACTCGCCGTCGTGCCGCCGCAAGCGGTGTTCTATTTGGTACAAGGTGCCGTTGGCAAGTGCATCAGACCACATCCTGGCAGTATATTCTCTGTCGTCTGGATGGATGCGATCGATCCACCCCCATCCTTTGATTTCGTCGTAAGTCGCTCCGGTGAATGCACTCCATCCTGTTTGTTCCGCGATAACTTCGCCGGCGGCTGTAGTGTCCCAAACAATTTGGGATGTGGCTTCAATTAAGCAGCGGTAGCGTTCCTCGCTTTCTTCCAGGGCTTGTTCTGCTTGTTTGCGATCGCTAATATCGCGAGCAACTCCGACTACACCGATGATGTTTCCGGCTCGATCGCGCAAAGGACTTTTGGTAGAAAGAAACGTCAGGATGTTACCCTCGCTATCTTTTACTGCTTCCTCGATCGTTTCCTCAATCCCAGATTGCCAGATCCGGCGGTCATTTTCCACCAGCATATCTGCAATCTCCGGCGGAAATAATTCTGCATCTTTTTTGCCAATAATTTCAGATTTTGGCAAGCCCATAATGGCGGCAGCCTGAGAATTTATCAAGAGGTGGCGGCCCTGAGTGTCTTTGACAAAAATGCTGTCACCTGTACTTTCGATGACGCTTTCAAAGAGGATGTTGCTCTCTTGTAGGGCCGCTTCTATTTCTTTGCGATCGCTAATGTCGCGAGATATGCCAACTACGCCGATAATATTTTCCTGAGAGTCGCGCCAAGGATATTTTGCTGTGAGAAACGTTCGCACTGCCCCGTTTTTCGGTATATGTTCTTCATGATTAAAACCTTCTCCTGCTCCGGTGACTTTGCGGTCAAATTCGGTTATTTGCTGGGCTGTTTCTGGGGGAAATAATGCTGCATCGTCTTTGCCTAGAATTGCCTCGACTGGTTTTTCTAAAAATTGAGCTAGTGCAGAATTAGCGATCGCGTAACGGCCTTGAATATCCTTGACATAAATGATATCCGGCGTGCTTTCTATCACGGAACGCAAGATAGAATTGCTCTGCTCGATCGACTCTCGGGCGAGTTGGCGATCGGTAACGTCGCGGCCGATCGCGTACATCAATTCTTCCTCGCAGAAAGGGCTAACAGTCCAGGCTACCCACTTGTAAGAGCCGTTGCGGCAGCGCCAGCGATTTTCAAACCCAACGGTATGATTGCCTGCAGCAATGCTTTCAGCTTCTTTGAGGGTAGTTTCGCGATCGTCTGGATGCAGGAATTCAACGAAGGGTTTGCCAACCATTTCGTCTGGGGCATAGCCGAGGATTTTTTCGGCGCCTTGGTTGATGCGTTTGAAATAACCGTCAAAACCAACGACGCACAGCATATCTGGTGACAGGCTAAAAAAGCGATCGCCCTCATCGGATTTGCCCGATTGGCGATCGTTTTGCTTAGCAGCAGAGGCGTGCGATCGGGCCGCTGCAGCCAGCAGGACAATATTTGCTATTACCAAAAATCCCAGGGCGAGTTGGCTGCCGTACAAACCACTGGCACCGCCAGCTACCAGCAACCCGTTTAGTACCAGCAGTACAACTATCAAAACTGAGAATTGGCTGCTGCGGGCGATCGTCGCTAAGCTGATGTTGTTTTCATATAGCATTCTGGATTTAGTCTTTTGTTTTCTGTTGACTTCTGCGATCGTGATTTCTCTCAACTGCATTTGCAGAAAGTGTAAAAATTTATTATTTATTTTTTTGATATGAACAGAATTTGTCACTTGTTTTACTCCAAAATTCAGAGGGATATTGGTTGTTTAAAACTTACAATCAAACTGTTTAAATACTGTAAAAAACTCCAAAACTACGAACTCAACCATTGTAACCCACATTCCGCACTCTCAACTATCACAATCGGTTTTTACTTGTTTTGATCGAGCAATAAAACTATAAATTATACTTCTGCACCGAAAGCCCAACGGATATAATTCTTTCAAAGCGTATAATTTATTACGTTATCAATCAATTTTTCTGAGTAATTTTGCTGCCTGACACCCTAGGGTGCGGAATGTGGGTTGTAAGTCTTATCTAAATCTAAGCAATCCAGCAAATTCAGTATATTTACGGAATAAGCTAGTTATTTATGATAGCTAAGGTACGCATTTTATAATTTTTTTAACAAGTTTAAAGGGTTCATTTCTGATCGTGCACTAAAGGTAAGGATTGAGTCATTGGACATTTGGCCTAATCTAGCTAGTGCTGAAACAAAACTTAATTATTTAGAGTAAATTTAGAAGCGCATTATTAAGTGATAAGCTGTCGTGCAGTTAAATTGCACATTCAGGGCGGGCTCTCGTGCCCAACCCCTACTCCCCACAATAATTTTATTTTTTTTTGACATACAGTTTAAATGCCGCAACAGCCGATCGTGTCCCGTCGATTACCCCAACAAAAACGGATCGCACGCGCGATCCAAATCTTATGGTTGTCAATCGAACGGAGATGATATTAGGTATGCGGGCGAGCAATTCCAGATAAAATTGCCAATCGCCGGCCGATATTGAAATAATCTGCGTTAATTTGTGTAAATGGGTATTAATCTGCGGTTTGGCTTTCGATCGCAGATTTGGTACTCTTGTCTGCCGAATGCCTGAAAATTCCCAGCAGTACCGCACGGCTTGGCACAGAAAGGCTATAGATTAGATCTCAAACAAACCTGTTTCGATTATTCATCCGCAGGAGCTAGGGGCGCATTCGGAGCCGACAAAGCAGCTTCGCGGCCTAATTGCTGTTGCCGAATTCGTTCTAAATTCCCCGCAGGAATAGCAGCTATAAGTTGCTTGGTGTAAGCTTGTTGCGGTTGGCGGTAAATGCGATCGGCTGTGCCCATTTCCTCGATTTTACCTTTGTTCATGACGATCGCCCGATCGCTCATAAACTTGACCACGCTCAAATCGTGAGAAATAAAAATATAAGTCAGTCCAAACTCTGTTTGCAACTCCTTCAGCAAATTTAAAACTTGCGCCTGCACCGACACATCTAATGCCGAAACCGACTCATCGCAAATAATAAACTTGGGATTCAAAGCCAAAGCTCTAGCAATACAAATTCGCTGCCGCTGTCCCCCCGAAAACTCGTGGGGGTAGCGCCGCATAAAATTGGGATTTAACCCCACTCTATCTAACAAATACGCCGCGCGGTCGCGCTGTTCTTTCTGGTTTTTGCCAAAGCGGTGAATCACCATCGGTTCCATCACCGCCGCCCCAACACTCAGGCGCGGATCGAGAGAACTAAAAGGATCTTGAAAAATAATTTGCAAATCGCGCCGCAGCCAGCGCAATTTGCGATCGTACTCTTTTTTTCTTTGATAATTAGCCATCCACTGCCCTCTGGCACTACTTTTCGCCGGAGGAGTAATTTCTTGACCTTCAAAAAACACTTTACCGCTGGCGATCGGAATTAATTGCAACAAAGCTCTTGCTAAAGTAGATTTGCCGCAGCCCGACTCGCCCACCAAACCCAAAGTCTCGCCAGGGTAAACCTCAAAAGAAATATCGTTTACCGCCATAAACAAACGTTTAGTTTCGCCAAACATTCCCTGCACGGGAAAACCGACTCGCAAGTTATTAACAGCTAGCAAAGGCTGGGAAATATTCGGCAGCCGAGGCGGTTTTCCGGTGGCAAAAGCGGAAAGTCCGCCGCTGCTGTCGCCGTCTAAATCGATATTTTTTTCGACAATTATTAATTCGCCGCTGGCATTTGTGCTGACATCCATAAAATCGGAAACCGTCGGCAAGCGGCGCATTTGCCGGTCGAGAGTTGGGCGGCAAGCTAACAGACCTTTTGTGTAAGGATGTTGGGGATTGCTGAAAATTTGTTCGATCGCGCCGCACTCAACAATCTTGCCTCGGTACATCACAGCCACCGTATCGGCAATTTCAGCAATGACGCCCAAATCGTGGGTAATAAAAATCATTGCCATGCCTCTAGAGTCGCGCAACTCGCGCAGCAAAGCTAAGATTGTTGCTTGAACTGTTACGTCCAAAGCCGTGGTCGGTTCGTCAGCAATTAATAAAGTTGGATTGCAGGAAATGGCCATTGCAATCATCACGCGCTGGATTTGACCGCCTGAAAGTTCGTGGGGATAGCGATCGAGCATAGCTTGTTTTTGGCCGTTGACGAGCTGCATCAAATCGCGATCGTCCTCCCCAACAGCTTCTTTCGGCAAAGCCAAACACCGCTGCTGCAGTTCCTCGTCTCCCGGTAGCAGCTTCACCTCTTGCAGCAGAGAAGCAGCTTGTCGCCGCGCTTCTGTCTGCGACACCTGTTGGTGCAAACAAATGGCTTCTGTGAGTTGAAATCCGATCGTATAAACCGGATTTAGCGAACTCATCGGCTCTTGAAAAATCGTCGCAATCTGGCTGCCCCGGAAAGTTTGTTTTTCCCTGTCCGGCATTTCCAGCAAATTCACAGATCCTTTGCTAGCGCCGTCTTTGGTCGGAGAAAACCAAATTTCGCCCTCAATATTTGTTGAGGAACTTGACAGCAAACCCATCACGGCCAGGGATGTTACCGATTTTCCTGACCCCGACTCTCCCACAATTCCCAGAGTTTGCCCTCGCTTCACCTCAAACGAAACGCCGTCAACAGCTTTGACTGTTGCAGACGCATCGGCCCCGGCTGCAGATGGAAATTCAACCCGCAGGTTGCGAACTTCTAGGACAGTTTCACTCATGGAGGTGTACGGCAAAAGTTAAATAGAGATTAACTGGATTGTAGCAGGGCTCGCTCAAGGCAGAAGGCACCGGGAAAGTTTTAAATTTTTAAGTTTTAAATTTTAAATTCTTTAACTTATGGCGGTTTTCAGGCTGAGTAAAATACAGAGATCCGTCGTCGCACAAGGCACTGCCGTTTCCCTAATGTATTTCATAGAATTGAAAACTGCTATAAAACTCAAAACTAATTAAGTGCCTTCTGCGTGCTTTGCAATTAATTTTCTCAAAAACCGATGACTTGAGTGTCAGCAGGCAGTACGGTGGCCTCGGAGACCTTTTGAAACACTGTTGCTTGCTCGTTTAAGGAATTCGGTCTCGCCTGTCCGGGATTGGTGCCTTGCAACTGAAGGCGCATTTGACCTTCGGGAGTCAGCTCAAAAACAGTCTCAACGGTTTCTGTGCTGCTGAGGCCGACATCCAGGTGCATCGGTTTTTCACCGAGATTAACTTTGTACCTCATTTCTTTGGCGCGGGCTGCTCCGTCGGGGCCTTTTGCCATGAGAAACAGTTTGCCTTCTGGGGCGAAGACGAAGGTGAAAGACTGACCGGAGGGAACAGTGCCTTGCCATTGACCTAGGAGTTGCGTGTCGATGTTGCTAGCGGCCGGGGCTGTAACTTCAGCAATTGTTGGTGTTGCTGCGGATGCAGGGCCGAGTGAGGCGTTGAAGCTGGCGAGGATGCCGAAACAAAGGCTACCTGCGATCGCTTTACCAATCATTTTTGAATTAGACATGAGACCGATATCAAAATTGGTGATTCTTTTGTACACTCTAGCTGTAAAAGCGTAAATTGTTTAGTCTTAAGTTCTTTTAGAGATAGATATAGGCTGAGGTTCCAACCAGCAGCGCAGTTCTCATCTCTGGAGTCAAGCTTGGCCGGAGCTTTTTGAGCGATCGCGGGCTTTTTAAAGTTTTTTGTTGTAAAATCCAATACAAATCTCCTGCACTGGCACAGTTCGCTGTCTTGAGTTGACTGTTCTGAACTCAAAACAGCTAACTGGCTATGGCGATCGATCGCGCCTCAAGAGAATTTTGCCGTTCTCCGATTAATCGTCTTTCATTGATTGCTTTCAGAATCGCGATCGACTGGTTCTGTCTGAGATTGTGTCTGAGATTCCGGCACTGGTTCCTGTGAATTTCGCGATCGTTTTGTTCGCTCCAAGGCCTCTGCGTAAGACCAAGCTACGCTCACAAGAAAAGCTTTTGCCATACCTGTCAAATTTTTTGAATCCTCGTTTTCGGGGGCTTGTGCTTTTGGGTTGCCGTCATCCGTCATATTTTTGTTTTCTCCGGGGCTGGTTTTTCTAGCGAATCAAAGGCAATGTGCGATCGATACCCACAAATTTTAATTTTTATTGCACCCGCACCCTACCGATCTTTGAGGGTATGACCCCAACTGCCCTAAATAATATCATAAATACGCTAATTCCCTGACTGCATCAGAAAGAAACCTTAACTTGGCTGGTTGTCCGCAGCACTGACTCCTGCTGGAAACGGCGCTTGTAAGTTTCGATAATTTCCTGAACAGCTCGATTTTTTTCAGAGTTTTCTTGATATATCAAAATAACTATTTTAGACTTTTCTCGAATCAGAATTCCCGAACTGTTCAGAAACTGCCCGGAACCGTCTAATACAGTTAGCCCTTCCCGAAACCGAGGGGTAATAACTGCCTTGACAAACTCCTGCCATTCTGATTCCGAAACAATCTCCCCCCCCGGTTTAGTTAAGCCAAAATACAGTTCATCTTTGAGGAAATTTGTTTGCTGGGCTTTAGTCTCCGAAGTTTCCGGCAGTTGAGCGCGGGCAATTGTCGCCGGAAAAACAGGCAGGACTAACAGCAGACCAGTCAAGCAAAGACTGTGAAGATGTTTGTTCATATATTATTTTTAACGCCTTGTTGCTTAAACTACTGGCAAACATACACGCACCAAAACTGTCAACACTAATAAAATTTGTATCTTATATCAAATCCTCTCTTCATCGGAATGATTCAGATATATATTCTCGGACTCTGTGTACTCTGTGTTCTAGCGCCGGTTAAATCACCTGACGATGCAAGCGTCCACGATATCACATCGTTTAAAATAATTTACAACTTAAATTTAGCTAAAAAAATAGTGCGAGATGTGAGGTTAAATGCACATCTTGCACTATATTAGGAACAGGATTTTCGGCCCGTGGCACCAAAAAAAACTATTTCTAATCCTTTAAGTCGCGGATACTTCTCTTAGCGGTGTCTTGGTACATTTCCCCAAATTCTTTCACAGCAGCTCCTGCCTCTTGCCCGATCTTCTGAACTCTCTCGCCCGGATCGTCCTTAGTTTCGCGAGCTTCTTGCCTCCATTCCCGGGTTGTTTGGGGTCTTTCGGGGTTGTTAAGATCGGCTTCCGAGCCAACTTGCGTGCCGTAAGCTTTGCTATTATATCCAGCATTAACATTTGCCGTCAGCAACACAAAACCTACTAGGACTACAGACAAAAAACGTTTGACCTGCAAGCCCTTAAACAGGGAACTGATACGATCGATCGCAGTGGAAATTAAATTCATCTTGGCAATACTCCCTAAGTTCTTTTTTGATAAGTTTCAACATTTCTAAATGTAAACAGTATCAAAATACTTCTACCTCTAACTAAAGTTATAAATTTGCTGACAATCAGAAAATGTGTTTCTCAGCACAGAGACATACTGCTGTTAATAAATAATGCCGCCGTGCAGTGCAACTTCTCACGGCAGCCGATCGCCCGTTTTGACATCAAACCAGTGCAGGAACTGAGCCGGAAAAACCAGCTCTACAATTTCTGAATTCCACTGGCGGTCATTTGGCAGCAACAGCCGCACTGTTACCGACTCCAAACCTTTAACTCGGACGCTAACCAAATTTTGCATTCCCAAGTTTTCCACTAAATAAACCTCACCTTTAATTACCTCACGGGCCGGCATCTCGGCAGTCTCTGCACTTGCAAAGCTGACGTGTTCAGGGCGAATTCCCAAGACAATCTCTGGCGGCACACTAGGCAAATTTGGCAAAGGAACTTTAAAATCGCCCAACATCGCCGAATTTCCCTGGCATTTAAGCTCTAACAAATTCATTTGCGGACTGCCCACAAAACCCGCTACAAATAGATTGGCCGGACGGTTATAAATTAAGTGGGGCGGATCTAGTTGCTGCACGTTGCCGCTGTTGAGAACTGCGACTTTTGTAGAAAGCGTCATTGCTTCGGTTTGGTCGTGAGTTACGTACACTACAGGAGCTTTTTGTGAGGAAAATAATTGTTTGAGTTCTGCCCTGACTTTTTCCCGCAACAATGCGTCGAGATTGCTCAAAGGTTCGTCGAGCAAAAATACTTCTGGTTGGCGCACTAAGGCGCGTCCGAGGGCTACTCTCTGCCGCTGTCCGCCTGATAGTTTACCGGGCTTGCGATCGACTAATTCAGTCAATCCGAGGGATGCTGCAACTTCTGTCACTAAACGGTTGATTTCGCGGGAGGAGATTTTGCGAAGTTTGAGGCTCGATGCCATATTTTCGTATACTGTCATGTGCGGGTAAAGCGCGTAACTTTGAAAAACCATTGCAATATCCCGATCGCCCGGTCTGAGATTGGTCACGTTGCGATCGCCAATTCTAATCTCGCCCCGCGTCGGCTGTTCCAACCCTGCAATCAACCGCAGCGTCGTAGATTTGCCGCACCCGGAGGGCCCCAGCAAGGTGAGAAATTCGCCTTCGCTGACTTCTAAGCTAATGTCTTTTACCGGTACAACTTTGGGGCTGTAGGTTTTATTGAGGTTTTTTAGTTGCAGTTTTGCCATGATTTTTAAATTGTTGACTGTTGACTGTTGACTGTTAGCTGTTGAGTGTTGACTGTTAGCTGTTGACTGTTGACTGTTGACTGTTAGCTGTTGAGTGTTGACTGTTAGCTGTTGACTGCTGACTGTTGACTGTTAGCTGTTGACTAATAACAACTAACAACTAACAACTAACAACTAACAACTAACAACTAACAACTAACAACTAACAACTGCTTTCTTGTCAACTGCTTTCTTGTCAACTGACTATCCTTTGACAGCCCCGGCTGTTAAACCTTGAACTATGCGCCGCTGGAACACCAAAACTAGGAAAACTAAGGGTAAGGTTCCTAAAACGGTGGCGGCGGCGATCGGGCCGTAAGGAATTTCAAAGACTGACACTCCGCTGAGTTGAGCGGTAGCAACGGGAATTGTTTTCATGGATTCGCGAGTTATAAATGTCAGGGCAAATATAAATTCGTTCCAAGCTGAAATAAATGTCAAAATTCCGGTTGTGACTAAGGCGGGAAATGTCATCGGCAGCACGATTTGCCACAGCATTTGAAAAGTGTTGTAGCCGTCAACTTTTGCCGCATCTTCTAAATCTTTTGGCAGTTGTTGAAAGAAACTCCGCATCACCAAAATTGTCAAGGGTAAGTTGATAGCTGTGTAAGGAATAATTAAGGCTAAATAATTATTTCCTAAACTCAAAGCTTTGACTATTTCTAACAAACCCAAGAATAGCAGCACCGCCGGAAATAGGGTAACAATCGTCACAGTTGCTAAGATGATTCTCTCGCCCCACAAGCGCAACCGAGCTAAAGCGTAAGCTGCGGGAGCTCCTACGGCTAAACACAGCAATGTGGAAGTAATGGAAACAAAAGCGCTATTTAAAATGTAAAGCGCAAAGGGGCGGCGTTGGAACAAGGAGATGTAATGCTCGAAGGTGATTTGTTTGGGTATGTAGACGTTGGGAATTGCTGAAATATCTGCATTTACTTTGAAAGATGTCAGTACCTGCCAGATAATGGGTGCGAGGAAATATGCGACGATTAATATCGCTGAGATTGGCAAGATTAATTGCCGGATGTTAAAGTTTTTTTTGTGAGGCTGTTGGCGGGCGATCGACATAATTTATACCAATGAAAGGAACGTGCTAAGCTCTTTTGAATTTAGATTTTTTTGGGGGCGGGCAGGATGCCCACCCCACAAGACTTTAAAGAAATAGTTGTATTGCAACTCTTGTGGCGTGGGCTTCTAGCCCGCGCATGGGGCAAGAAACCGGGTTTCTATGAGTTTTTTGACGAGTCACAATAAATTTACGAATAAACCCGGTTTCTGGGGTTTGGGTGCGATCGCAAATTCACTTAAATTCCATCAATCTAAAATCCCAAATCCCAAATCTAAAATTGACTGGCGCGGGATCTCGATAACAAATAAGCGGCGATCGCCACTGCGGCTACTAACAGCAAAAAAGTACACACCACCAAAGCCGCCCCGTACCCAAAGTCTAAATACCTCATTACCGTGCTGTAAATGTAGATAGAAACCGTCTCCGTTGCCCCCGCCGGCCCCCCTCCAGTCATCACCTGAATCAAGTCAAAAATGCCGAAAGCTTGGGCAAATCGAAACAGCACAGAAATCACAATTTGGGGCATCAGCAGCGGCAGGGTAATTTGACGGAAACTCTGCCAGCTACTCGCGCCGTCAATGGCGTGTGCTTCATACAAATCACCGGAAATCGATTGCAATCCAGCTAGCAAAAGCAGGCTGACAAAGGGCGTAGTTTTCCACACATCCGCTGTAATTACTGCCATCATTGCCAAAGTCGGATCTCCCAGCCAGCTAATGCTATTTTGAATCAATCCCAAGCGGAGCAAAATGTCATTAATTACGCCGTATTGGTCGTTAAAAATCCACGCCCAAGCTACTCCCATCAATGCAGTCGGCAGCGCCCAAGGCAGTAAGGAAATTGTCCGCACGATGCCGCGCCCTCTGAAAGATTGATTCAAAACTAAGGCAATGCCCATGCCGAGAATTAATTCCAGCACAACAGAGGCGACTGTAAATATTGCGGTGTTGCCTAAAGTTTGCCAGAAACGCCCGTCGCCTAACATTCGACTGTAGTTAGCAAAACCGGAAAAAACCAGTTTTAATTCTGTACCGAGGTTTTGGGTGAATAAACTCAGCCAAAAAGCGCGCAATATTGGGTAAGCAAATACTAGCAGCAAAATTATTAAAGCTGGTGCTACTAATATCCATCCTGTTTTTTGTTCGCGCTGTCGCATTTTATTTAATTGCATATTTTTACCTTTGATTTATTTTTGGGCGGGCTCTCGTGCCCAACCCCTACTCCCCACAATAGAATTTACTCTTTTTGGAACAGGCTGGACAGCGTTACTAACTCTTTGTGGAACGGGCATCTTGCCTGTTCCTAACAGAATAGCAAGATGTCAGTTTTACGAAGCTTTCGGTTGTTTCAAACTGCCTAATAAATTGCGAGTTTCGCTAGCCGCTGCTTTCATTGCTTCTTCTGAACTCATTCTCCCGGTAAAAGCCGAGCTCAAGTAGCGCTGCAAAATATCAGAAGCTTGAGCGTATTGTGCTATCGGCGGGCGCAATACAGGTTGTTGTACTACTTTTAGCAGTTGCGGGTAGTGGGGATATTTGGCGACTATTGCTTTGTTGGTAAATAGGGATTTGTAACTGGGAATTAAACCGGTTTCTAAAATAAATTTGCGCTGGGTTTCCTCGCTGGTAAGGTATTTGATTGCTTTCCAGGCTTGTTCTGGATGTTTTGAGGTTTTGGCAATTCCCCAGCCCCAGCCGCCCAAGCAGGAAGCGCCTGTTTTTCCGGTACTGCTGAGCATTGGCTCGATCGCAATTTTGCCTCTCACCTTCGATCCTTCGGCATTTGCCAGTTTCCAAACATAGGGCCAATTTCGCAAAAACAGCGCTTGGCCGTTTTGAAACAACAGCCGGGTTTCTTCTTCGCCGTAGGTAGTAACACCGGGTGGAGAAATGCCAGAGGCGATCGTATTTTTCAGAAATTCTACTGCTTTAATTGCCTCGGGTTGATCTAACCCAACTTCAAAAGTTTGAGGGTTAGCCCAGAAGCCGCCGAAACCGGAGAGCACTTCGACAAACATCGCAGATACTCCCTCGTATTGTTTGCCTTGCCACAAATAACCCCAAGTTGCTTTTCCCTGTTTCTGCAAGTTTTGAGAGATTTTTGCCATCTCTTCAAAGGTTTTCGGCGCTGGAATTCCCGCTTGTTCTAAAATGTCTTTGCGGTAGTAAAGCATTCCGGCATCCGAAGCGTGGGGAATTCGGTAAAGTCTGCCTCGATACTGCCCACCTTCGACGTTACCTTGAATGAATTTTGATAGTTTTTCGGGGGAAATTCTGTCTGTCAAATCCATTACCCAACCTGCGGCGGCAAATTTGGGAACCCAGACAATATCCATGTTGATGATATCGTAGGGCGAGTCGCCTAACAAAAAGGCAGATGTGTAAAGATTTTCTACGAGGTTTGTATCAAACGGCCCTTCTACGAGGTTGATGCGAATATCGGGGTTTTTCTGTTCAAATTCTTTGATAAAGGGTTTCCAGTTAGCAATGTCTTGACCTTGCATTAACATGGTTAGCGTGACTGGCTGTTGAGTCAGTGCGGGCTGAATAAATAACAGCAAGACGGCTGCTAATGTGACGGCGCATAGGGCTAAAAGACGGGGACGCTTCTGCCTTCGCTGGGGTGGGAAATTTATTTTTTGCATTTGCTTGTCAGAAGTTCCTGTGCGATCGCCTTATTTCTCTCTTAACTCGCTTTTTTAAGTTTCACGGGATTTAGCGAGTTTGTGCAATCAAAATTTAAGTAAACTTTAGCTTACTTAATAATTGTTGAGTAAACAGTGCTCATTTGGATTGGACGAGTGCGATCGCGAGTTAAGTAAGCATCTATCTACAGGCAGATATAGCCTTTCGAGCGTAACATGAGGTGATAGGAGTGGGCATAGGGCATAGGGCATGGGGCATAGGGCATAGGGCATCTTGCCCGAAGAGCGAAGTCGAAGGGTGGGCATACCTCACCAAGCTTGAGAACGGCTATATTGAGAGTATTGTCAAATATCGTTTCCGCTGGCCTTTGGCATTGACATGATTGAATAGTTTGGCCGGTGCGTGATATCAATTCCGGTTGCACTCCTCATGACTGTTGACTGTTAACTGTTGACTGTTGACTGTTAACTGTTAGCTGTTAACTGTTAGCTGTTGACTGTTAGCTGTTGACTGTTAACTGTTGACTGTTGACTGTTAACTGTTAGCTGTTAACTGTTAGCTGTTGACTGTTAGTTGTTATTTGTTAGTTGTTATGGGGAATTGAGAATGGGAAATTGGGAATTCGTAGCAAGTAACCAATAACCAATAACTAATAACCAATTCCCAACAACTACTGACCAACAACTACTGACCAATGACCAATGACCAATGCCCGATGCCCGATGACCAATCCCTCCGCTTCGCTGGGCCCTGCGAGGGCCGATGCCCTGCGAGGGCCGATGCCCTGCGAGGGCCGATGCCCAATAACAAAAAACACCGCTCCTCAAAACAGGAGAACGGTGCATAGGGGGTGTTATGGGTTGTTGTCTGGGATTAACCCTAACAAATCGCGATCGGCTGCAGGCAGGCCTTGTGATGGTTAAAAAATTGGCACAAAGCCGTACCCCAGTCTGGCTCGCGATCGACTGTTACCGTTAGCCCAACCATTCCACCACAGCATCTTCCTTGGTATTGCCGCGCCTTTCTGGGGTTTCGCGCTGGAATTTCATGTGGATAGCGCGGTTTTGTTCGCCGTCGGCTGCTACTGCAAAAATCGGATAGTCGATTAAGCCGTCTTGGAAAGACATCTGGAAGCGGAAAGTGCCGTCAGCATTGAGTTTAATCGGCTGTCCGCCTACGTATACGGTGGCGTTTGGCTCGGTTGCGCCGTAGACGATCAGTTCTGCATCAGCAACTAACCAAAACTGGCGGGGGCGCATCGGGGCGGCGAAGCCGGCTCCGGACATACCGACACCGGACATACCCATACCCGACATGGTGAGCCCGGACATACCGACACCGGACATACCCATACCCGACATGGTGAGCCCGGACATACCGACACCGGACATACCCATACCCGACATGGTGAGCCCGGACATGGCGGGAGCTGCCCACATTCCGACGCCGGAGGGGAAGACGTAGGAACTCAAAGCTTGTTCGTGGATGCCTGATTGCTGGACTGAACCGGCGACGTGCTGCATGGAACCAAAGATCGAACCCGCTACGCGCATCGATTCGGAGGATTCTGCCATGCCGAATATTTGTTCGTACAAACCGTTATCGTTGCTGTAACCGACGCTGGCGTTGTTGGCTGCTTGTGCCATTTTTTGGCTGGGGGGAACGAGTTCGGCGAAGGTTTTGCCTGACAAGTCTTCTTCCCAGTCGAGGGTGATGAATTGGTCTTCTATCCAGTCGCTGGGATAGATGGGCGGGACGCGGACTTGGGCCGATCGCGCTAAGATCAGCCAGCGGCCGTCTGCACAGCGGTAGCCGATGTCGATCGCGTAGTCCCGATCGCTCACGGGGATCGGTACGTACCATTCCCGCGCCAGTTCGTCGCAGGGATATTCTTGAATGCTGTGCGGGCTTTGGATTTCGAGGTTAACATCTGTCACGTCGTAGATCCGCAGGGCGAGTTGCTGTCCGCCTTGGCGGCGCATTTCTTGTTTGCGATCGTTGGGGATATCCCAGTAGGTGTAAGCCCATTCTGGATCGCGCGGCATCAAAACCACTCGGCTTTCGCCGTAGCCGTTGGGCAAATCTGGTAAACCTTCATCCACAGACGACAAGGAACCGCCTGTTCTGTCTTCTTGACCGAGTTCAAACTTTGCTGCTTCCACTGCTTCTTGTGCCTCTAATTTGCGAGATGGGCTGTAGGAAAATTTGGTGCGCTGAATTTCTTGAATTGATGCCAGGAGTTGCGATTTCCGCATCCGGCTGTAGCGAGATACTCCACATTCGCTAGCGACTCTGCGGAGTTGTCGCAAAGTCATCTCTTCTAATGGTGGGCGTTCTTTTGCCATGAGTTTGTTCTCCTCTAATTTGCGATTGCGGGTTAGATTTTTAGTTTCAACACATTTGTGTTGACTTGTTGAGTTAGAAACTCTTTTAAGTGCAAATTTTATCGAGCTTCCTAATCTCTCCAACCTTTGAAGCCTTGCTTGTGTTTAGCTTGTCTTTTCCCCAATTGCGATCGGGATTTTTGACTTTTTGGCTTCAGCGCGCACCGTCGGATCTAAATAAAGCTTTATCTGTCGATTCTTGATTGACAAGATCGATTTTGCGAGGGCGATCGGTACTGCTAGCAACGCTGTGCTTGCAGCACGCGGGCTATTTGACTCCCAGAGCTGCTCAATCGAAGCATTTCTTTGGGATCGCTTTGTCATGACTCAATATTGCAGACAATTCGCGATCGGGTCAAGGGGTCTTTTCCCTCAATTGTGGGTACTTATACGCATTTTCGTGATTTTGGGGATCAATATGTCAGGAAACTTTGACATATGGGAGATTTGGGGGCTCGGTGTTGGCGCGAATGTCAGGATTTGATGACAATTTGCGATCGGGGGCTTTTGATGGGTTTGGAGGGTGGGTGGATGGGGGCGATCGGTGGGTGCGATCGTCGTATTGTAGATATGCAATATCTATATGTTTAGGAACAGTCCTGGATGCACAAACAACATAATTGTGTGATTGCTGAAACGAAGCAATCGCAAAGCCTTATTACATGGTTTTATATATTAAATTCCGAGGGAAATATTATCAATCTTCAAAAGGCGATCGTTCCAGCGTAACCGCTAGATTGAAAAATTATCGCTCGCTTGGGATTTACGCACGGGTAGTCAGCAACTGGGTTTTTCCGTAGAAAACTTTGTAAAAATACGCAGAAATTCATAAAAACCTGGTTTCTTCGAGCGGAGTGGGTAAGTTCTGAAAATAGATATGTCGCTGGACTTCAGGCAACGCTATTTGATAGCGAAGAAATAGCAAAGCTTTGTATAATTAGTACAAGGTTGCTTAAAAAAGCCGATATAAACTTGCAAGCTTTTGTGACACAATAGAATAGGTAATAGCCGATCGCGAGAACGCACAGTATGCTCAAAACCACCATTACCATTCCCCAAACCTTCAAAGTAACTCACGAACAGTTCCAGGAAATTGCTGCCGTCAACCGTGACTTAAGGCTAGAGAGAACTGCTACAGGAGAATTAATTGTTATGCCCCCGACAGGAAGCGACACAGGCAAACGAAACCAAGATATGTCAGGACAACTCTGGCTGTGGAACCGCCAAACCAAGCTGGGAGTAGTATTTGACTCTTCCAGCGGTTTTAAACTGCCCAATGGTGCCGATCGCTCCCCAGATGCTTCCTGGGTTAAATTAGAAAAGTGGCAAACTCTCACACCCAAACAACAAGAAGGCTTCGCTCCCCTTTGTCCAGACTTTGTAGTAGAATTGCGCTCTAAGTCCGATAACATGGAACCATTGCGAGAAAAAATGCGCGAATACATGGTAAATAAAGCCATTTTGGGATGGTTAATCGATCGCAAAAATAAGAAAGTCGAGATATACAGACAAAATCAGGATGTGGAAATATTAGATAATCCCAGCACTTTATCCGGGGAAGAAGTATTGCCGGGATTTGTTTTAGACTTAACAGATGTTTGGTAGCGACACCAAAAGATTCACCAACCGCAATATAATAAATTAGAGCAGTACATCAATCCCAAATCTCAAATCCCATGTCCCTAACGCTTTACAACAGCTTGACCCGCCGCGAATCACCTTTCGAGCCCATCGAACCCTCAAAGGTGCGGATGTACTGCTGCGGCGTTACGGTGTACGATTACTGCCACGTCGGCCACGCCCGCGCTTACATCGTTTGGGATATGGTGCGCCGATATCTGATGTGGCGGGGATACTCGGTGCGCTACGTGCAGAATTTTACAGATATTGATGACAAAATTCTCAACCGTGCGCGAGAAACAAATTCCACAATGGAAGCCGTAGCCGAACGCTTCATTGACGAATATTTTGCCGATATGGACAAGCTAAATATTCTCAGGGCCGACGAATATCCCCGCGCCACACACTCAATGGACGGCATAAAACGGCTGATTCACGAATTAGAAAATAAAGGCTATGCCTATGCTTCCAGCGGCGACGTTTACTACAGCGTTAAAAAGTTTTCCGATTACGGAAAGCTTTCCGGTCGCAAGTTGGAAGAAATGGAAGCCGGGGCTAGCGGTAGATTAGAAACCGCAGAAATAGAAGGTCAAAAAAAGCAAGATTCATCAGATTTTGCCCTGTGGAAAAGCGCAAAACCCGGTGAACCTTTTTGGGATTCATCTTGGGGAAAAGGTCGCCCCGGATGGCACATTGAATGTTCGGCGATGGTGCGCGATTGTTTTGGCGAAACTATTGACATTCACTGCGGCGGTTCCGATTTAATTTTTCCGCACCACGAAAACGAAATTGCTCAATCTGAAGCCGCGACTGGTAAGTCTCTGGCTAATTATTGGATGCACAATGCTTTTGTGACTGTCAATGGCAAAAAAATGTCGAAGTCTTTGCACAATTTTATTACAATTCGCGATTTGTTGGAGGGGAATTGGTCGGGCGATTTGGAATCTGACCCCCCCCAGCCCCCCCTTGGTAAGGGGGGGAGTCAGGATGAAGACCCCCCTGGTT
>NZ_JADEXD010000100.1 GCF_015207285.1 Tychonema sp. LEGE 07203
TGAGTTTTACCGCTTGATGACTTAGCTTTTCAGGCATTATAGAATTGCTAATACGTAAATGCCACGTTTTCTATAGTTGTCTTTTTGTCAAGTACAATTTATACCAAATTAGATGAGCTTACCCTGGGATAAACAGAGACTTTGGGGAACATTATAATAAGTTTGTAGTAAGGACTTTAGTCCTTGTTACTGAGTTGGCAAAGAAAAGACTGAAGTCTTTACTAAAAACAGGTTTTTATACACTTTTGCAACTATAATGAGATATTATATTGCTAATGCTAAACTTGCCGTGAGTCCTAACCCATTTGACCAAGAACGGCTGCTGTTTGCCCCAGCAACCCCCGATGTTGGTGCTATCCCGACTATTTTTGCATTTCCCAACGAGTACACGGTTGGCATCACCAGTCTCGGCTATCAGATTGTATGGGCTACTTTGGCTGTGCGATCGGATCTTGAAGTAAGCCGTTTATTTACTGATATCCGCGAACAACTTCCCCGACATCCAGAATTACTGGGATTTTCGCTTTCTTGGGAACTCGACTATGTAAATATTCTCAATTTATTAGAATCTCTAGAAGTTCCAATCTGGGCATCTCAACGCACCGACAGCCATCCCATAGTATTTGGTGGCGGCCCGGTTTTTACGGCGAATCCAGAACCTTTTGCAGATTTTTTTGATGTGATTTTGCTGGGAGATGGCGAACATCTCATTGACAATTTTATTGATGCTTGTAAGGAAGTACGTCACGCCGACAGACAAACTAAATTGCGGCATTTAGCCCAAGTTCCGGGGGTTTACGTTCCCAGTTTGTACGAAGTAACTTATTTGGATGCGACTGAGGGGATTAAATCGATTCAGCCTGTCGGTTCTGAAATTCCCAGTGCGGTTGAAAAACAGACGTATCGCGGCAATACTTTATCTGCTTCTACTGTGGTGACAGAAAAGGCAGCTTGGGAAAATATTTATATGGTGGAAGTGGTTCGGAGTTGTCCAGAAATGTGCCGTTTTTGTTTGGCAAGTTATTTGACTTTGCCGTTTAGAACTGCGAGTTTGGAGGAGTCGCTAATTCCGGCGATCGACCGCGGTTTAGCTGTGACTAATCGTTTGGGTTTGTTGGGCGCTTCAGTGACTCAACACCCGGAATTTGAACAGTTGCTGGAACATTTGAATCATCCGAAATACGACGGCGTGCGGCTTAGTCTTTCTTCGGTACGCACGAATACGGTGACAGTTAGGTTGGCAGAAATATTGACAAACAGAGATAGTAAATCTGTGACGATTGCGGTGGAAAGCGGTAGCGAGAACCTCCGCAAGATTGTTAACAAAAAACTCACTAACGATGAAATTATCCAAGCTGCAATTAATGCTAAAGCGGGCGGTTTAAAGGGGGTTAAACTTTACGGGATGGCGGGAATTCCCGGCGAAGAAATGGAGGATTTGGAGGAGACGGTGGCGATGATGCGGGCGATTAAAAAAGCGGTTCCCGGTTTGCGTTTGACTTTGGGATGCAGCACTTTTGTCCCGAAATCTCACACTCCTTTTCAGTGGTTTGGTGTGAATAAAGATGCGGAGAAGAGGCTGAAGTTTTTAGATAAAGAATTGCGGAAGTTAGGTTTAGAATTTAGACCTGAAAGCTATAACTGGTCGGTGATTCAGGCTTTGTTGTCGAAGGGCGATCGGCGCTTGTCTAAGCTGTTAGAATTAGTGCGGCATTACGGCGATACTTTGGGCAGTTATCGACGGGCTTTTAAGGAATTGCGGGGAGAGTTACCGGAGATGGATTTTTATGTTTTTCAAGAGTGGAACTTGGATCGGGTTTTACCTTGGAGTCATTTAAAAGGGCCACTACCGGAAGCAACTTTGAAGAAGCATTTGGTAGAGGCGATGAGTCATACAACACGACAGCAAGATCGAGGATCTGAAAATTCACTAAGTCCCGTTTAGTAAATTAGATTATAATACTCTCATGCGTGTCATTAGCCCAAAATGACTAAAAGAATTTTGGGAAACACACCCAATGCTGAAACAAGTCTGTTGCTGTGGTATCAGCGTAGTTGTGATGCTGAATGGCAAAGTTTAGTATATCTTCGTAAAGTATTTCCTTCGGCTGACTTAGTAGGTAACTTTACGGTATTTAATATTGGTGGCAATAACTATCGGTTAATTGCTTTTATCGATTATGAATACCAGATAGTTTTTGTCCGATGTGTTTTAGATCGTGCATAATATAATAAGGAGAACTGGAAAAATGACGACTGGTTTAAAAAGTCCTAGTAGCTACTATCTTGAGATAATCACAACTTTTCCACCGCGTCCAATTACTTGTGAAGCTGAGTTAATCGCTACACAAAATCGGATTGATTCTATTGTGAGTCGGAGCAATCTCACGCAGGACGATCGAGATTACTTAAACCTGTTAGGTACTCTTGTTTATGATTACGAACAAAAACATGAGCCAATGCCAGACTTGAAAGGTATCGCACTACTGAAAGCATTGATGGTTGAAGACAATATTCAAGAAAAAGATTTGGTTGATATTTTTGAATCCGAGTCTTGGGTATCTGAGGTGATGAATGGAAAGCGGGAATTTACGGCGACTCAAATTCCAAAGTTAGCTAAATTTTTCCATCTTTCCCCTGTGGCATTTCTTGAGTATAATTAATTGCAAGCATACTGGGATGAGTGACGCACTATAATATAATTATGCCCGAAGTCCAACCGAAAGAAATTCAGCGTTATACTACGCCAGATAACAAAGTGCCTTTCGAGGAATGGTTTAATTTTCTCCGAGATGGCAAAGCTAAAGCTAGAATTAGGTTGAGATTAGACAGAGTTCAACTCGGCAATCTCGGAGATTATCGATTTGTTGGAGAAGGAGTCTATGAATTAAAAATAGATTATGGCCCTGGATACCGAATCTATTTCGGACAAGTCGGCACAACTATTATCCTGCTTTTAATAGGCGGGGACAAAAGCACTCAAGACAGAGACATACAGCAAGCTATCAAATACTGGACTGATTACAGGAGTGAAGATAATGCCTAAAAGTTTACCTTACCATCCCTTTCTAATACAGTCTCTAAAAAACCCAATAGATTCTGCGATGTATCTAGAGGCTTTTTTTGAAGAAGAAAACCCCGAAGCGGAACTGCTCAAAATTGTACTCAGCAATGTAGCAGAAGCTCTCGGTCAACCAAAAATGACTCCCGAAGAATATGAATTGCACTTAAAAAAACTGGATGAATTGCTTTCGCAGCAAGGAAGTAATGCGATTTATAATCTGGGAACTTGGCTGAATGCTTTGGGATTGAAACTAACTGTTGCTGTTTGTACTGATACAGAAGATAATACTGCAAATGCTGAAACGCGATCGCAATTAACTGTCTAACCGAACGATCGGTAAATTCACCTGCTAATTAAACGTCAAATACGGAGAGTTCAAAAGCTGGCTGTATATATCTTCTTTCTTCTACCTTCTTCCTTCTTCCTTCTTTCTTCTACCTTCTTCCTTCTTCCTTCTTCCTTCTACTTACAATGCCCAATTTTAAATATTCGTCGCTGATTGATGCCACCGTTGAAACAGTCTGGAACTTTTACGAAAGGCCGGATATTCTGCAGCTTTTGACTCCGCCTTGGCAACCGGTGAAAATCATTCGTCGCGAGGGGGGACTTGATGTGGGTGCTGTATCAGAATTTCGGCTGTTATTGGGGCCGATTCCGGTAAAATGGGTGGCGACTCATACTGAGTGCGAAGAATATCGCTTATTTGTTGACGAACAAACTGAGGGGCCAATGGCACGTTGGACTCACAGACACGAGTTTACCACAGAAAATGGCCATACCCGATTGACAGATGCGATCGCATTTTCGATTCCGGGCGGCCCGATTGTGGATTTGCTGTTAGGTTGGTGGGTGGAAATGCGGTTAACAGATATGTTTCGCTACCGCCACGAAGTCACAAAAAGAGAGTGCGAAAAAGATGCAAACAACGGCTGAATATTACTGTGCTTTCTGCGGCGAACCGAGTACAACTTTTGTTGATATCAGCGGTGGTATGGAGCAATCTTATATCGAAGATTGTCAAGTTTGCTGTCGCCCGAATGTTCTTTATATCAGAATAGATGAAGATACGCTCGATATTGAAATAGACACAGACTATCAAGAGTAGGCGGTTGAAACCACTCCTTGTCAAACGAAGTCTGCCTTCGCAGACTAAAAGAGGAAGAGAATATTTAAGCTGGATTTGGTATGAGAGAGTAAATGTGCAAAATTTACGCCAATAATTTTGAAGCGGATTTGGTAGAATTCATGAATTTTGAAGCGGCTGCTTCTACGAAAGCCTTAAAAATTCCAGAGTTTACCGAACATTTTGGCGACATTTCTGGATGCCATTGAATTGCTATCATCCAAGGGTGATAGCAGTGCTCCATTGCTTCTACCAAAGTGTCAGGTGCATCGGCTACAATTCGCCAATCGGATGTTACCTTCCGCACTGCTTGATGATGCCAGGAAACAACGGTTGTTGAAGTTTTTCCCATAATTTTTGCGAGGCGACTGTTGGGTTCAATTTCAATGCTGTGCTCGATCGCGCGTGGGGGAATTCCGGTGCCGTGACGAACATCCTCTCCGTAAGCATCCGGTACGTGAATCACCAAACTGCCGCCGCTGGCTACATTCAGCATTTGCATTCCGCGACAAATCCCCAACACAGGTATGTCAGACTTCAAAGCTAGCTTAGCTAAGTTTAATTCAAAATTGTCGCGTTCTGCGTTAACTGAGTAAACTGTGCGATCGCACAAACCGCCATAAAGTTCGGGGTTGATATCTCCGCCCCCAGAAAAAATTAAACCGTCTACCGCATCAAAAATACTAGCCGGATCTAATTGATTGGGCGGTAACAAAATCGGAATGCCACCAGCCGCTTGCACTGCATCGATATACGATCCATTTAAGCAATATTCTCCTGCTAGGCTGCGGTTGTAAGTTGTGATGCCAACGATCGGATATTTCTTCATTTGCTAGAGAGTTGGAGATAATTAGTTATATTGATACTCAGATTTTGCACTATTTGTAATCAGTCTTTCACGGGCGGGCTAGAACTTCATCCCACAATAAAACTTACTTATTGTGAAACAGGCGTTTTTCACGGGCGGGCTAGAAGCCCAACCCCTACTCCCCACAATAAAACTTACTTATTGTGAAACAGGCATCTTGCCTCTTTCTTGTCTGATTACTTGCGATTGGTTCTTAGATTACATTAAAAATCCCCTCTACTGCTGTCTAATTGGTAACAGTTTCAGTATTAGTTTCCGGCAACGACTTGCGCGCGCACAGATAAGCCAAGGGCCCAAACAAGGGAACTAATGTTACCGCCCAAAATGCTGTAGAGTTCTGCATTCCTCGCCGCGCCATATCGTCGGTTAATAAGGCAGGAAATAGCAGGCAAAGCATACAAAAGTCCAAACTCATTACGTGGATAAAGCGGCTGGTTTGCCACTGTTGGACAAAATCAGACCAATCACCTTTTGTCAAGCCAAAGGCAACTAAAGCAGCAGCGCCTAATGTTAGGAAAATCCCAGTAAAACGGGAATCTAATACTTTTAAAAATATATTTTTAGTGCCGATAAATTCTGGATTAGGTTGGCGCAGGGCTAAATAAGGCAGCAAGGCAAATGCGCCGACGCCAAAGGATAAAGTGGCAAACAACCATGCAGGTATTTTCTGCCCCCTGCCGTCAGCAAATAAGATGCAACTGTAGATGAGCGGCCAGACTCCCATGATGTTGAATAAGGCTACAATTAAAGGGTTGATTCCTGCTATTTTTCCTGTGGCAAGATTTGTAATTAGTGCGATCGTTTCTGGGCTGTCTGGTGGTGCGAATATAAAGGCGTAGGTGCTGAATGCAATCCACAGCAGCCAAAATCCAATTTTTCTAGACATAGTTAGTTTTTCTTGCTTCCGATCTTACTATAGCAAGCTTAAGGGTTTTTGAATAAGACTTTTTTTGTTTGCCGCAGAGGGCGCAGAGGGCGCTGAGAAAGAGGGGAGAATGGCTGAATGTATTGCTATTTGGTATTGCGGGTTTTGGGCAGATTGCTGAATTTTTGCATGAATTGGCGATCGATACAATCTTTCCAGTACCACAATAACGGTGATTCCCACATGAAGTTGCCGCGAGAGGCGATCGCGCTTTTATTCCCAGTACCAATTAAGGCTAAATATTTTGACTGCGGTACAAACGGTTTCAGCGGTTTTTGCAATAAAAAATTCTGCAAGTTTTCAAACAGCGGTTTGCCCTGACGCACGGCAAACACGCCTGCCTTGGGACGGGGATAATTTACCATCGCGCAGATGTCTCCAGCGCCAAATACCTTGGGGTGAGAGACTGATTGCAGGCAATCGTTGACTTGCATAAAGCCTTTTGAGTCGGTGGCTAAACCCGATTCTTCGATCCAATTGGCTGCGGATGCTTGTGTCACCCAAAAAACGATCTCGCACTTTACTTTCAAACCCGATTCACAACAGATTTGGACCTTGGGAATTGGGCCTTGGGCCTTGGATGCTATTTCAATCATTTCTTGGTTTTCTATGGCACGAACTTTTTCCATTAAATGTACTTTGATGCCACGATTAATCAGAATTTCTTTGAGGCGATGACGTACTCTATAGTTGTGTCCGGGCATCAATTCAGTACCGCTATGAAACAAGTGAATTTCTGATGATAAAGTTTCTAAATGTTCTTCCCTATTCCCTCTTCCTTCTTCCTTTTTGTCTCTTCCTTCTTCCCTCTTCCTTCTTCCTTCTTCCCTCTTCCCTCTTCCTTCTTCCTTCTTCCTTCTTCCTTCTTCCTTCGCAAGATGAGAATCCATATTTAATGCTAATTCTACGCCACCGGCACCGCCGCCGACAATGGCAATCCGCAGCGGTTTTTGGGGATGGTTTTGTCTGGCGGCAATTAACTGATTCCAGCTAGCTAAAAACTCCGGTACCGGTTTAGCTGGAATTGCGTATTCTGCGGCACCAGGTACCGATAGAGTCGCGGGAGTGCTGCCGATATCCACAGAAAGCAGGTCAAAATTAACTGGAGGGCGAGTTTGACAAATAACTAAATTTTTGCTAAGGTCGATCGCGATCGCCCGATCGACCAATATTTGACATCCGGCAAATTCCGCGAGCGATCGCAAATCGATGTGACATTCATCATAATCGTAAAACCCGGCAACGTGCCCCGGCAGCATCCCCGAATAAGGCGCGTACAAGACATCGCTAATCAAAGTCAAACGCACTCCTGGCAGCGGTTTGATGCCGAACATTTTTAATACGATAGCATGACTGTGGCCGCCACCAATTAAGACTAAATGTTTCACAAATTAGATATGTTCGATCGAGATTTTACACCACCGATATTGTACAGCACACGCACTCCCACAGACCGCACTGTCCGGTGAGGAGAGTTGGCGGCGCGTAATTAATGATTGTCCAGCACTTTGACAAAAAGCTCTCACTTACCCTCAGCATCGCAATTATATTTGACAGCCGCTGCGATCGCCTTTGTGGCGCAAATGGCTGTAGACTGTAAAGCGATCTAATTTTATCACCAAATTATGCAGGGGTGTGTTTGATAGCTAACTCAGCATTCACAACTATGACATTACGCATGATTCCTCGCAGTTGGCTGCGATCGGTTAAAACTATTTTCCCGCTTCTGTTTGCATTCTCACTCGTTGCAGTCTTGCTGGCGAACAACTTATTGATGCCTGCGATCGCCCAACAACCCCGCCAAGAAATTCGCGGAGTTTGGATGACAACAAACGACAAAGACATCCTCAGAGATCGCCGGAAACTAGGAGATGCGATCGCTAAATTAAAGCGGTTAAATTTCAACACAATCTATCCCGTAGTTTGGAACTCTGGCTATGCCATGTATCCCAGCCCAGTCGCCCAGCAAAGAGACATTCAACCCTTTGTTTACAGAGGGTTAGACGGACAGGATATGCTCGGAGATTTAATTGCCCAAGCCCACCGCCAAGGCCTGCTAGTAATTCCTTGGTTTGAGTTTGGTTTCATGACTCCTCCCACCTCAGAATTAGCATTAAACAATCCCGATTGGCTGACACAAAAACAAGACGGCAGCCAAACATCAATTGGCGCAGGCGGCGAAGTAGTTTGGCTTAATCCCTTTCATCCCGAAGTGCAGGAGTTCATTAGCGAACTCGTACTAGAAATCACCACCCAATACAACGCCGACGGCATTCAATTTGACGACCACATGAGCTTGCCCTCAGAATTTGGCTACGATGAATACACCATTGCTTTGTATACCAAAGAAACTAAAAAAGCACCGCCCAAAGATTTTCAAGATCCAGCATGGGTGAAATGGCGAGCAAATAAAATCACCGCTTTTATGTCGAAGCTAAATCAAGCAGTAAAAGCAGTAAAACCGAGTGCAATTTTCTCAATTTCTCCCAATTACTACGAATTTGCTTACAAACATCACCTGCAAGATTGGCTGAATTGGGTGCGTTTCGATATTGCCGACGAACTAATCGTGCAAGTTTACCGTCCCAATCTAGAATCATTTGTGGACAAAATTAGCCGTCCAGAAATGCGAGAAGCACAGCAAAAGATTCCCACCGGAGTTGGGATTATGACAGGTTTGAGAAATCGCCCAGTAGCGATACAGCAAATTCAATCCCAGGTGCGCGCCGTCCAACAATACGGCTTAGGTGCGGCCTTCTTCTACTACGAAAGCTTGTGGGAAGATGCGCCGGAACCAATTACCTATCGGCTTTCTAAATTTAGTGCTTTCTTCCCGTTTTCTGCATTCCGAACAGCGCTACAAATACCCAGACGTGCGGCGACCTTCCCTCCGCCCCCACCACCAAAACCAGATCCGAAAGCTAAGCCGAATCAACCTACCAAAAACTCTCCACCTTCGCCCTCACCAACCACATCACAAAAGTAAAGAGTCATTAGTCATTAGTCATTGGTCATTAGTCATTAGTTGTTGGTAATTAGTTGTTGGGAATTGGTTATTAGTTATTGGTTATTGGTTATTGGTTATTGGTTACTGGCTACGAATTCCCAATCCCTCCGCAACGCTAGAGCCCAATTCTCAATTCCCAATAACAACTAACAAGTAACAAATAACCAATAACAAATAACAAATAACAAATAACAAGTAACAGCTAACAGTCAACAGTCAACAGTCAACAGTCATTAGTCATTGGTCATTAGTCATTGGTCATTAGTCATTGGTCATTAGTCATTAGTCATTAGTTGTTGGTGATTAGTTGTTGGTGATTAGTTGTTGGTCATTGGTCATTAGTCATTGGTCATTAGTTAACGGCCCACAATAAAATTCACTCTTTGACAGAAGTGCAAGATTTCAGAGCAGAGTTAATATAAATAACAACCATCAATAAGAATGCAAACTAACCAAAAAATTTTACTGCCAAAAATGGGCTGCGGCACTTGGGCATGGGGCAATAGATTACTCTGGGGCTACGATGAAAGTATGGACGAGGAATTGCAAGCCGCATTCAATCTTTGCGTCAGCAGCGGTGTCACCTTATTCGATACCGGCGACTCTTACGGAACAGGAAAATTAAACGGACGCAGCGAGCAGCTTTTGGGGCAGTTTTATCAACAATATCAAGATGCAAATAAAGACAATATTTGTATTGCGACAAAACTCGCGGCTTATCCTTGGAGACTGACGCGACAATCCACGATCTCGGCGGGTAAAGCCTCGGCTTCGCGGCTCGGAAAAAATGTAGATTTGGTGCAAATGCACTGGTCTACAGCTAACTATGCTCCTTGGCAAGAGGGGGCTCTTTTGGACGGTTTAGGCGACCTTTACGAGCAAGGATTGGTTAAGGGTGTAGGTTTGTCTAATTACGGGCCTAAACGGCTGAAATGGGTGCATCAAAGATTTAGCTCCCGCCAAATTCCAATTGTTACTTTACAAGTGCAATATTCCCTACTTTCCACCTATCCGGTAACAGAACTCGGATTGAAAGATGTTTGCGATGAATTGGGGATAAAATTGATTGCTTACAGTCCTTTAGCTTTGGGGTTGCTGACGGGTAAATATTCTGAAAAGGGTGCTTTTCCTAAAGGTATCCGAGGTTTGGCGTGCAAGCAGCTACTTCCGGGAATGCGATTGCTTTTGGGATGTTTGCGAGAAATAGCGGCATTCAGAAATAAGACTGTTTCGCAGGTAGCAATCAACTGGTGTATCTGCAAAGAAACCATTCCCATTCCCGGCGCTAAATCTGCGGCCCAGGCGAGGGATAATATTGGTGCTTTGGGCTGGGAGTTGGATTCGGGGGAGATTGCAGAATTGGATAAAGCGGCGGCGAGTGTGGATAAAAAAATGGTGCAGAATATCTTTCAAACTCGGTAATATCTGAGATGTTGTACTATTTTCCTGAACAGGCTGTCCGGCCTGTTCCACAAGAGATGAATTTGCTTGTGGAACAAAAACTAAATTTTATTGTGAGGTAGGATTCTAGCCCGCCCCTGAAAGCCTGATTCACATCACACAAAACTTTTCTACGCACCTCACAAACATTTCTACACCCATCCCCAAGGCAGTTTCATCAAAATCAAAGCGCGGGTGATGGTGCGGGTAAGCTAAGTTTTTTTCGGGATTTGCCGCGCCCAAAAAGAAATAGCAACCGGGGACTTCTTGCAAAAAGAATGACATATCCTCGCCGCCCATTGTTTGACATTCCGGCACTATTCCTGCAGGAGTTTCTACAACTGATTCGGCGGCACTGCGTACCAATTCTGCCATGTTGGCATTGTTGATAACTGGCGGGTAAAGCGGGCAATAATCGAGTTGGTAATTTGCACCGTGACTCTGACAAATTCCGGCAATTATTTGCTCGATTCGTTGGGCAAAATAACCTTGATATGCTGGATTGAAATAGCGCACTGTGCCGCCGATTTGGGCGGTGTCGGCGATGACGTTGTGGGTGTCGCCTGCGTGGAATTTGCCGACAGTTACTACGGCTGAGTCGATCGGGTCAATGTTCCGCGCGACAATTGCCTGTAAGGCGCTGACAATTTGGGCTGTAACGACGATCGCATCTACTGTCTGATGCGGCATTCCCCCGTGCCCGCCCTTGCCAAAAATCCGGCAGTCAAAAACTTCTACAGCAGCCATCAGCGCCCCGCTGCGAACGCCTACAGTGCCTAACGGTAGATTGTTCCACAAATGCAAACCGACGATCGCATCAACATCAGGATTCTGCAAAACTCCCGCTTCAATCATCGGTTTTGCGCCCCCCGGGCCTTCTTCGGCGGGCTGAAAGATAAATTTTACTTTACCCGAAAAGCTGTGTTTGTGCTGGGCGAGATAGCAGACAGTACCGAGGGCGATCGCAGTGTGGCCGTCGTGGCCGCAAGCGTGCATAATTCCATCATGCTGCGATCGATAATCCACCTCATTTTCCTCTTGAATCGGCAAAGCATCCATATCAGCCCGAATTGCCAAAACCCGCCCCGGTTTGCCGCTGTCGATAGTGGCGACAACACCAGTTTTAGCAATATTAGTTTGATGCTCTATCCCCCATTCTTGCAACTTTTGCGAGACAAACTGGGCCGTTAAATTTTCATCAAAACTCAACTCAGGCTTTTCGTGCAAACGCCGCCGCCATTCGACTAACTGAGGCTGCAAGTTTCTAATCTCCAGCCGCAACTGAGATAAATCGACATCAGTTAAATTCGGTAAAGTAGAAACCATTTTTCATTCTCCTTATAGCAATTTGTGAACCTCATTCTTCTCTTACTCTGTGCTCTCTGCGCTCTCTGCGGTTAAAATAAAATCTTAATTTTTCACCGCAGAGGCCGCAGAGAGCACAGAGTAAGAGAAGTGTTTTGAATAGGGTTATTTAGAAGTCTGAGGAACTAAATTAACCCCCGGAAGTAATCGCTCTAAATCTAATTCTGAAGCTGATGCTGCTAATTTTGTCAGGTCATTATCAGTTAAATTCGGTAAAGTAGAAACCATTTTTCATTTTCCTTATAGCAGCAAACCTCTCTCTTCTCTAACTCTGTGCTCTCTGCGCTCTCTGCGGTTAAAATAAAATCTTAATTTTTCACCGCAGAGGCCGCAGAGTACGCAGAGAAAGAGAGGTGTTTTGAATAGGGTTATTTAGAAGTCTGAGGAACTAAATTAACCCCCGGAAGTAATCGCTCTAAATCTAATTCTGAAGCTGATGCTGCTAATTTTGTCAGGTCATTTGGGTTATCTAAATGAGGCAAAGTACCCAACACGGGCATTTGAGTCAGCGACTGGATCAAATCTATTGGTGTCAAGTCGGCAATTTCTTGTGCAGAACAAGCTTTAACGCAATTGAGGACAATTCCTCTGAGCTTAAAACCCGCGTGTCTGGCGAGAGCGACATTTGCCACAGCTTGCCCGATCGCCCCCAGCCTCACAGGTACCACCAAAACTCCCCTCAGCCGCCAATCCCTGGCAATATCGGCCACCGTCAGTTCCCGCGTTACAGGGGAACCCAGCCCTCCCAAAGCTTCCACCAACACAAAATCCTTGCGCTCAGAGAGGCTTTGCAGCGCCGTCCAGACTTTTTCGAGTTCGATCGGTCTCCCCTCCCGTTCTGCCGCCACCGGCGGTGCTAGAGGCGCATCAAAGTGCAGCGGATTGAGTTCTTCGGGGGATTGGTCGAGGCTAAACAAATGGGTGTAGAGTTCGCGATCGCCCGTACCTGTTTGCAGCAGCTTCATAATTCCCAAACTGCGATCGGGGAAATACATTTGCCAATAAGCAGCCAGAGCGCTGGTCAAAACAGTTTTGCCCGCGTCGGTATCAGTTCCAGAAATCAGCAGCGAGTTCATTGGCAAATAGCTAACAAGTAATTGGCCTCAACTTCAGTCTAGGGGAATTTTGCCAGAAGTTTAGAGTTCTGGCGACGGTGCGGGTGTTGGTTCGGGTTCCGGTGCGGGTGTTGGTTCGGGTTCCGGTGCGGGTGTTGGTTCGGGTTCGGGTTCCGGTGCGGGTGTTGGCGCGGGTGTTGGCGCGGGTGTCGGCGCTGGAGTTGGCGCTGGAGTTGGCGCTGGAGTCGGTTTGGGTGTCGGTTTGGGTGTCGGAGTTGGTTTGGGTGTCGGAGTTGGTTTGGGTGTCGGTTTGGGTGTCGGAGTTGGTTTGGGTGTCGGAGTCGCTGCGGGGCTTGGTTCTGGTAAAGGTTCCGGGCTCGGTTCTGGTAATGGTTCCGGGCTTGGTTCTGGTAATGGTTCGGGTAACGGTTCTGGTAATGGTTCGGGTAACGGTTCTGGTAACGGTTCGGGTAACGGTTCTGGACTCGGTTCTGGACTCGGTTCGGGTAAAGGTTCTGGGCTTGGAGTTGGTAACGGTTGTGGGTTTGGTATCGGAGTTAGTGTCGGCGTTGGAGTTATGAGTTGTGGTGGTGTGGGAGTGGGTTTGGGTGTCGGTTTGTTGAGAAATGAGCCTACTAAGGCCCAGGAACCGAAGCCTGTCAAGATTACTAAGCCTGCTAGCAATCCGATCGCAGCAACGGGATTATCCCAAAAAGAGCCACCAGCAGGATCTATTAGCGGGTCTATCCGGTTTGGCGGCTGGGAATTTCCGGCGGCGAGGGGTTGGGGATCGGGCGATCGACCCACGGCTACTGTTGCGATTAACGAAGGGTTTGTCGGCACTACTGCTGGCGCGGGCGGTACAGTTGGCTGGTTGGACTGAGGATTTGTTAGGTTGTCTAGTGCTTTGGCTACTTCGCTGACTGATTGATATCGATCGCCCGGAGAGCGATTTAACATTCGATCGAGCACTGCTGCCAAGCCGGGGCTCACCTGGGCTTGTTGCTGCCAATTCCACTGCAGCGTTCTTTGATCCAGCAATTCCTGCGGTTCTTTGCCCGTCAGCAGGACGATCGCCGTTACAGCTAGAGCGTAGAGGTCGCTGCTGGCAGTTGCCCGCCCGCTTTGCAACTGTTCCATCGGCGCGTAGCCGATTTTACCGACAGTTGTGGCGTGGGGTGTTCCTTCGGGAGACTGGACTTTGGTGGCGAGTTCTTTCACCACTCCAAAGTCAATCAGCACCGGCAACTGGTCGTTTTCCCGGCGGATGATATTTTCAGGGGAGATGTCGCGGTGGATGATGCCGCGGGCGTGGATGTGAGCGAGTACCGGTAGCATTTGCCGGATAAATACCAAGACTTCGGCTTCGCTGAAGGTGCCGCCTGCAGAAGTGCGATCGAGCAACAGTTCGCGGTAAGTCATCCCTTCCACGTAATCCTGCACTAAGAACAAACGTTGATTTTCTTCAAATATTGCCCGAAACTGCGGAATTTGCGGGTGTGCAATTTGGTAAAGTATCGCCGCCTCTCTTTGAAACAATTCCTTCGATTTTTCCAAAACGTAAGGCCCGCTTTGCACAGGAATCAATTCCTTTAGGGCGCAGCGTTCTTTAAACCGCCCCTCGTCTTCTACTAAATAACTGCGGCCAAATCCCCCTTGACCTAAAATACTCACCAAGCGGTAACGGTTTTGTAGGAGAGTTCCAATAGCAATAGGTGGCTGCATAAGTTTAAGTAGAAATTGTTAAAAAATAGGCGATCGCTCGCAGACCTAGTAATCCTAGGTCTTTAATGCTCTCGAACATACTTCACTGTCTGTAGTTCCCAGTCCCGACCAAAGTTAGCATTTTACATTTTTTTACGCAACTTTGAGAAACCAGCAAATTTAAGCAGGGGCGATTCCCTAGGGGATAGCTTCGCTTAACGCAGCGGGATAATCCCCTACATTCTTCGTTTTGACTGCTGACTGCTGAACTAAGGATCGAAAACTTAATAACTTAAACACCTCTTACAGTCCTCTCTCTTGTAAGTTGCAAGAAAGAAGGAGGCAGAGCCTCGCCTATCTGCATTACCAGGCTCTTCCTGGTAACGAGCAACCAACTGCTTTCCTGTCAACTGCCAACTGCTTTCCTGTCAACTGCTTTCCTGCCAACTGACTACTGCCAAATAAGAGGGCCCGCCCGCACCATCCACCGCCCCTACCAACTGCCAACTGACTACTGACTACTGACTAAGGACTAAGCCTTGCTTTCACCATCTCTTGAATTCTGTTACCGTCTGCTTTGCCCTTAAGCTGCTGCATTGCCTTGCCCATCACCTTGCCCATCTCTTTTGCCGAAGTAGCGCCCACCGAGGCAATTACTTCGTCAACGACTTGACTCACCTCTTCGTCTGACATTTGCGGCGGCAAATACTCTTCCACAATTGCCAACTCCGCCTCTTCTTGTGCCGCTAAGTCTTCGCGGCCGCCTTTGCGGTATTGTTCGATCGAATCCCGGCGCTGTTTGGCTATTTGCATCAAAATTTCCAATTCTTGAGCTTCTGTCAGCGTCTCTTGCCCGGAGGGACGCAAGCTGACTTCTTTTTCGAGAATAAATTTCTTGATGCCGCGCACTGTTTCCAAGCGAACTTTGTCCTTGGACTTCATGGCTGCTTTGATTTCTGCGTCAATCCGTTCTCTTAAGCTCATCGATTTCTACCTTGCTTTGCCCAATATCAAAAATCAGGAGTATGCTTCCGATTCTTAACTTTTTTTACTGTATTTTTCAAGTTTATTGTCTGTCGGTCGCATTTTTATCACTATTCAAGCCGGATGCTTTCGGCCTTTGACCGAATTTTGGGCGATCGCAACTTCCAGTCAGGGCCCCAACTTGACTGTCGCCAGCATTTTTAGACGCAGGGGCCCGGCGCGCGATCGAATTTCTGCCAGTACAGAACTTGGTATCAACTGAGAACTTGCACCTGTGGCAAAAACCGGGTTTCCGATCGCAAAAACCGCATCATAACCTATATCTTTCGTTCAGAAACCCGGTTTTTAAGAGCGCCATTCTCGCTTAACGGGCTGGGAGGGCCTGTTCTGTCAACAAGTGCATTTTCTTGTGGGGAGTAGGGGTTGGGCAGGAAAGCCCGCCCATAAAAGCTGATTGACAGTGGTGCAAGATGTGAGTACAAACCCAGTTTCTCGGACGTACTTCTGCAAGTCTTATTCAGTTCGCCGGCACTCAACACTGGCGATCGCTCCGAAATTAAATCTATCAAAATAGTGACTGAATATTTCGAGTTTCCGATGGTAAGATAGCGGTGGAATAAACGTCCTGCAAGAGGCCTGCTGTGATCCGTTCTGCTACTTTACCGCTTCCGCTTCCCGAGTCGCCGATTTCTGGCAACGACCGTCTGCGGCTGTTTTCCGGTTCCGCTAATATTCCCCTCGCCCAAGAGGTGGCTCGCTATCTGGGGATCGATTTGGGGCCGATGGTTCGCAAGCGGTTCGCGGATGGAGAACTCTACGTTCAAATTCAAGAATCGATTCGGGGCTGCGATGTTTACTTGATTCAGCCAACTTGCTGTCCGGTAAACGATCGCCTCATGGAATTATTAATCATGATCGATGCTTGTCGCCGCGCTTCTGCAAGACAAGTTACTGCCGTCATTCCCTACTACGGCTATGCTAGGGCAGACCGCAAAACTGCAGGCAGAGAGTCGATTACTGCAAAATTAGTGGCTAATTTGATTACTGAAGCAGGGGCTGGTCGCATTTTGGCGATGGATTTGCACTCGGCTCAGATTCAAGGTTATTTTGACATTCCTTTCGATCACGTTTACGGTTCGCCCGTGCTTTTGGATTATCTGGCGAGGAAACAGTTGTCGGATATTGTTGTGGTTTCGCCGGATGTTGGCGGAGTCGCTAGGGCGAGAGCCTTTGCCAAAAAGCTTGGCGATGCTCCCCTGGCAATTATTGACAAGCGCCGCCAAGCTCACAACGTGGCAGAAGTGATGAACCTGATCGGTGATGTCGATGGCAAAACTGCTGTGTTGGTGGACGACATGATCGATACTGCCGGCACGATTTGTGAGGGTGCCAGGTTGTTGCGCCGCGAGGGTGCGAGGCAGGTTTATGCTTGTGCTACTCATGCGGTATTTTCGCATCCGGCGATCGAGCGTTTGTCTACCGGAGTCTTGGAAGAGGTAATTGTTACGAATACAATTCCTGTGCCAGAAGAACACCGTTTCCCGCAGTTGACTGTGCTTTCGGTGGCGAATTTGCTGGGCGAAACTATTTGGCGGATTCACGAAGATAGTTCTGTTAGCAGTATGTTCCGCTAGACAGAAAAGGCACTTTTTGAATGTTTGTTTTAGGGTGCGTCAACCAAGTGTTACGCACCTTTTTTGTATAGAACCCATTTGATATCTATTCGTAAATCTCAGAAACCGGGTTTCTGTCTATATTTCTCATCACCCAACCAAAAACTCCAAGAAACCCGGTTTCTCGCCTGCGTAAATCTCAGAAAGCGGGTTGATCTCTATATTTTTCGTCACCCAACCCAAAAACTCAAAGATATCAAATGGGTTCTATAGGATATCCCCTCACATCTGCTAAAAAAGGGGACGAAAGAAAATACTCTTATCTCCTCTTCTTAAGGAGTTAGGGTGGAGCGATCTTAATTTGCACGGTATTGAATTTTATTATATTTCTCCGACTCGCGGCGCATCACCGGAACAAGAGATGGTAAAATTCTATATTGTTGTTTGAACACGGCGATCTTTTTTAGTTCAGATATGTCTCGTCAAAACAACGGGTAAATAGGGGAAAATTATGAAATATTCACTGGCACGAACAGCAGCCGCACTGACGGGTTCAGCAATTTTAACACTTCTGGCGATCGCTCCAGCAAAAGCATTTACTTTTGACGAAACCGAAATTAACCAAGAGCGAGTAGTGGCGATCGCCCAGCCCCGCCCCTTCGGCGGCTATCAATTGCTAATCGTAGAACAAGTCACAGACAAACGGCAATGCTGGAGCGAAAACGGCTCTAATCCCGTCAGAGTCGATCCATTATTAGTTAATTTTGATTTCACCGGCATTTGCGGCCGCGCCACAGACAGCAACGGCTTTTCTATTCGCATGGGCGGCACCGATTTAGCATTAAAATACAGCCTAAGTTTGGAAAAAATTGATGGCAATGTTGTACTCATGGGAACTTCCCTAGATCCCAACGTTAAACCGATAATTATCGGCCGGACAAACGGCGATGTTAACGGTTTTATGAAAATCACTCTCGATCCGGGCTGGCGATTTAGTAAAAGAGCTTATCAAGGCAAAGTATTAGGTCATTTTTATTTCACAACCAGTCAAAACGCGCCGGGAGAAACTGGCAATACTGGAGGAAATAACGGCGGAAATACTGGCGGAAATACCGGAGGAAATAACGGCGGAAATACTGGCGGAAATAACGGCGGAAATAACGGCGGAAATACTGGATCTGCTACATTCAAAGATATTGCTGCCGATATCTACGCTGCCGAAATTAAAGAAGCTGTGGCGCTGGGATTTGTAGCGGGTTTTCCTCAAGATAATACTTTTCGGCCGCAACTTGCTGTTACCAGAGAGCAATTGGTATCTTTAGTATTGGAGTCGTTGAAAGGAATACAAGGTGTTAATATCACATTTCCTAGCAATGTTTCTACCCGTCCCTACAGCGATGTTGATAGCTCGCGCTGGAGTGCAGGAAAAATTCTATTTGCACGAGACAATAAGATAGTCAGCGGCTACACAGATGGAACTTTTAAACCTACGCAGCCGGTGACTCGCGCTGAATTGATGGCGGTGCTGCGAAGAGCGGCGGAATTTGGTTTGTTGGCGCGGGGAATGCAGCCGAATTTATTGGCTAAGGAGCCGCCTAAAACTTTTTCAGATATTCAGAATCATTGGGCTGCTGCGATTATCAATCAAATGTCTGGTTATTGTGGTGTAGCTTCCTCTGTTAACGAAATTGGCAATCGTTTTACTCCCGATGATTCTGCTAAGCGGAATTACGCGGCGGCTGCTACTTTGCGGATGCTGAAATGTGTTAAGGCTTAATAATATGGTGTTCGGTAAATTACCGAAAATCACACCCGTTTTATGGCTTCTGCTTTTTTTCGGCTTCCTTTTTCTTTCTCCCTGCTGCTATCGGTGGTTTTTTGGGAGTTTTTTTAACTGCGATTGTTTTTGTTTCTGACTCTGGCTGTGCGATTTGTTCGGTTAATTTGCACAATTCATTTAAGGAAATTTTTTGCTGGGATGCGAGTTCGTTGAGGAACTTTGAGGCTGTTTCTAATATTTGTTTTCCCTGTCGGGCTTGAAGAGTTGTTCGATCTTCGATCGCATCTAACAACACAAAAACTGATACTGTTTGCCAAATATCTAAATCGTCGCCAATTACATCGCATTTGGTGACTATTTTTCCGTTTTCTGGGACATGAAGTCCTAAACCGGATGTTTGAATTAACGGCTGGATTTCTGCTATGCTTAAATCGGCAAAGTCGGTAATTTTATGTTCCAGCGATACTAATTCTGCTAAATCTGGTAAATCGCTGGATTCTGCGGCAGCAGCATCGAATTTGAAGGTGAGAGTTTGATTTAAAGGATCGGAAATCGCGTAAATTGATTGAACGTGCGATCGACTAACCGTACCTTTTTCCCAAAAATCTTGACCTTGCGGGGCGATAGCAATTTTACCATTATCCGCCACCTCCAAAACCTCCAAACCAACCAAATTCGCCGCCGCAGTCTTCACAAAAACCAAATCCAACCCCAGCAAATCCGCCAATTCCTGCAAAGTCGGAGCCGGATCGAACTCAACACCAGCCCGCAAAATAAACTCCTCCAACACGTTAAACTCGCGCGGCTCGCTAACAGTCACCTCCAGCGGAGTTTGGCGGATAGCAAAGCGAAATTGACGCGCCGCCAACACCGACAAACCAGGATTTTGTTGCTCGATTTGTGCAGCCAGCGAACTTAAATTAGAGTCAATTGATTTAGCTGAGGACGCTAGAAACATCTACAAAACCTCCCCACTGACGCACCGTTTTTGAAACTTCCTGATACATTTTTCCCACAGTACCTGTTTGTTGGGTAAATAAATCGTGACAGCCGACAACTACCAGCAATTCCTGGGCGCGGGAAAATGCCACATTCACCCGTTCCGGTTCCTTAGCAAATCCAATATCGCCCCTAACATTATTGCACACCGTGCTGACAATAATTACAGGTCTTTCCATGCCTTGAAATATGTCAACCGTACCAGTGCGGATGCTCAAAGAAGGAAATTTTTCGGCTTCTATTCTATCTTTAATGGCGTTCAATTGTGCACCGTAAAAAGTAATGATTCCGATTTCCTTCGGCGGTTCACCTTCTAATATTTTAGGCCGCCAAGCATTTTCCATCTGTTCGCACAAAAGCTCGATCGCATCAATCTCCTTGACATTCAGCCGCGAAGTACCCTGTTTCTCCTCCTCAAACCCTTGTCCCACAGGCGTTTTCACCCAGAGGAGGTGATGGTTTTCTTGAATGATTTTACCTGCGAGATTGTGCGCGCGTCTCGTATCGGCTTCCAAAATCCCGCAGTTGAGTTTTTGCTGGTAAAACTGATTGATTGCGCCCATGATTTGCGGGTGCATTCGGTATTGAGTTGTCAGCATTTTCTTGATCCCGTCGCTGGCATTTTCAAACAATACTTTAAACAGCGATTCTTTGATAAAGCTAAGTTCATCTCCAGTGCAACCGATATCTTCGGCGATATCATCGATCGTACTTCGATCGAACATCGGCGGCAATTGCCTGTGATCGCCCACCAATACTAATTTTCTGCCCTTCAAAGCTGGGATTAATAACTCTGGCGGAGTGCATTTGCTAACTTCATCAACTATCACTGCATCAAAGCTGGGAAAGTTTTTGCTAAAATCAAAACTCGCAGCTTGCACGCAGGTAATGCCGATGACGTTAGCATTGTCAATATAAATTTGTTTTAAATCGTTGCGGTCTTTTTCCGATGGATGGCGAAGTTTTTCGATCCAATCAGTAACAAAAGTTTGAGAACGATTTAAGGCTGTTTCTTCTCGTTCTAATTCCTTCTGAAAATTATTGAAAATACGCTTAATTTTGCGTAAAAAATCCACTGCAAATAATTCTACATTGGGAATTTCTGGTTTGTATTTTTCCGGGAAACTTTGCCATGCTGACTCCCACCAATTTCTCTCAATTATTAATTCGGCTGTTGGTTGCTGCTGTTGCAGTTTAGCCGTAATGTCGTTTAATTCTGCTTGAAGTTGTGCGAGTTGCTGCTGCAAACCGGCGCTGGTTGTTTGCAGCGGTAATAATTGCTCGTCAAGACGGTTTTTGATATTTTCCAAAACCCCGAAAGGATCTAAGTCAGCAATGGATTTTTCAAGCTGGATCGCGCTCAACTTCCAAGCATCAATTTGCTTGACAAAATGCTGCGGTTGCTCCCAAATATTAGACTTTTGCGCGAGATATTGTTCGGCTAAACTCCGCAATCTTTCAGGTAGATTTGGCAGGGCGACAATTGCTTGCAACAAATTAGTAACTTCGCTAATTTTTAAATTCGCCTCTTGCTGCGCTATTTCTACCTGATTTTGGGCGGCAGATATTTGCTGCTGATTCAAGGTTTGACCAATTTTATCTAATAATTGTTGCTGTTTGATCAGTTGTTGTTCGGTTTCGGTTTTCAGGGGAAGTATGCACTGGCGGGCGTTGGCGAGGATGCTGTGTAGCAATTCTTTGACTAGGCGATCGCAAGTTGTCTGGATTTGATTGGGCTGCAAGGATTCACTGTAAAGTTGTTGAATTTTACTGAATAAATTGTTCGCTTTTTCTACGATAAATTTGCGCTGGCTGGGGCTGAGTTGGTTGTAGCTGGCGAAGTCTTGGGCTAGTTGCTGCCACTGCGCCCGATCGCCCGCAGCGAGCACGAGCGGGGTTTGATTCAAATTTAGGTGCAAAAACTCGCTAAACCGGAATTGCTGCCCTTGGATGTCCTTAAAACCCGCGCTGGCTTCATGGGAAATTGCCTTTTGCAGTCTTTCCAAATCGGGCAAATTTACTTTACTTTTAGGAGGGACGATCGGCAATTTGAGCGATCGCGCAATTTTCAGCAATCCCGCAGGCAATTCTACCATTTCATCAGTCAGCATCGCGCCGGTTTCGCAGCAAGATTGCACAACCTTATAAAGTCTTGTATCTGCTGTCTCGATCCACTCTGCAACGCTGACGACAACGGCGGCAATTTCCGTTTTTCGCAGTTCCAAATTCTTGATTTTCTGTTCGAGATTGTGGCGGTGCGTCTGATTTTGCTTGTCGCCCAACTGTAGCTGATTCACCGCCTCCGACAACTGCCGCGACACCCGCAAAGACTCCGCAACCGCTGACATAGCCTGACAAACCTCATCAGCGCGATCGCCCGCCGCCTTAAATTCCGACATTTGCGCTGCTACAGTTTCCCGCAACCAAACCGCAATTCCAAACGCGCCGCACATAGGGCGATCCAAGCCAATTTGAATAGCATGGTTAACACAAATTCGCACATTTGCCATAAAGTTTTCTACTAAAACATTACCTTCAGAATAAGGTTTTAGTTTCGGCATAAACTCGGCAACTTCCGAAGATTCCCAGTTAATATCCGGCGCAGATAGCAGATTTGCTAAGCCATCAACCAAAAATTCAAGCTTGCTTTTAGCAGTTAAACTTAGTTCATAGGCTGCTGTTTGCGCGGTCAATTTTTCCTCAATATCTGCCTTGCCGTCGTGAAGGTGCTTTAATTGCTTGAAAAAATCTTTTTCCGTGGCAAAGTAGGCATTAAATCGGTCGGAATCTGCCAGCAACTGCCGCAAAAATGTGATATTCGTCTGGCGCTGCGAGAGCTTTTGTTCGCAATCAATCGCCGTATTTTGCAGCCAAGTGCCGATCGCATTTTCCTCCAAAAACGGCTGGCCTTCTTCCTGCACCTTATGAGCTTTTCCCTTCCGCAAAGCCCGAATCGCCGGATTGTGCACCAACCGACTCAAAGCATTATCAACCGCCAAATTTGCCTGGGAAGCAATCAGCGTTTTCCCGCCCTGACGAGCAATTTGATAGCAAATCTCCGCAATCACCGTGGTTTTTCCAGTTCCCGGCGGCCCTTGAATCAGAATTAAATCCCGCGCCGAAAGTACCATTTCAACGGCGGCGAGTTGGTCGTCATTAGCATTGCGATTTAATAAATCTTCCCGATCCAATTTAATTAGTTTATCGGGAATTCTCGCCTGGGAAGAGTCGAATAAAAATTCGCTCAAATACGGATTTTGAGCGCGGCCGTCAGTCAGCATTTTTAAAGCTTTTTTCTTGCGATCGATCTGGCTGATATCGCCCGCCGCTTCAAAATACAAAAATCCTTGTTTGGGCAGTTGATATCTGCCGCCTGCCATGCGATCGCCCAAATCAAAATCTAACTTAATCCGCAATTTACCGCGTTCAAACTCAATTTCAGCAATGCTACCCAAAGTTTCGCCATCGCGCGAACTTCTGCTTCCGGGCGGCGAATCAAATAAGATAATATCTTCATTTCTGGCTTGTTTTAGCCTGTCGCGAAAGTCGCCGATTTGTAAGGGATTTTCATCGTA
Organism: Tychonema sp. LEGE 07203; assembly: GCF_015207285.1. Taxonomy (GTDB): domain Bacteria; phylum Cyanobacteriota; class Cyanobacteriia; order Cyanobacteriales; family Microcoleaceae; genus Microcoleus. Next base: position 23,503 of record NZ_JADEXD010000100.1, read on the forward strand.
GCCGTCAAGAGTTGCAGAATTGCGATCGATTTCAAAAGTTACGGTTTTTAAGCCAGAACCGTAGTTGTGGGCGCGGAAAGGTACGCAAAATTGACGCGCTTCGGCGATGCGTTTTTCTACATTTAAGAAAGTGTGCCAAACTTTTAATTGTTCGGTAGTCGGTATGTGTCTGTCGTCCCAAAATGGTATTTGTTGGATGCGGGCGATCGACTTTGCGGGAATTGGCGATCGAGTTTGGGGCAAAAGTCGCAACTGCACCGGCAAAACATAGCCATCTTTTCTGCCTCTGGGAAGCGCCACCAAACCAGCATCCAGCAATTTCAAGCCGCCGATTCCGTCTTCTGTGCGTACTGTTGCTAACAATCGCAAAGTGCGATCGGCTTTTTGCAACAATTCTGGCAATTCAAAATTATCTCCATCCGTAGCAAGAATCAATTCCCAAATTTCTTCTTCAGAAAATCTCTCATTTACCTTTTGGCGGCGCACGTAGAAAAGACTGTGGGATGTGCCGGCTATTTCCGACATCAAAAGTTGGGCGCGTTCTCTGCATTCCCAATCGCAATATTTCGCTAAAGCGGCTTCTCCTTCTAGATCCCGAATAAATTTATTAATTGTGCGATCGCCACTAAATTTATATCCCCAATCTTCTGCTACTAAAGATCGCATATTTTGATATTAGATTATAGATTGTAGATTTTAGATTGGATTTAAGATTAGCACATCAGTTTGTAGGATTTAACTCGTTACCAGGCTCTGCCTGGTAACGCAGATGCTTTGGCTCTGCCTCGCATTTATACCAATTTCATAAAGTAGCGCTAGATATTACCC
>NZ_JADEXD010000101.1 GCF_015207285.1 Tychonema sp. LEGE 07203
CCCCCACTCCCCAACCCCCAAAGACCAACAATCCGCGTAGATTTAGAACGCTTAACAGAATTGGTGAATCTAGTCGGAGAATTAGTCATCAACCGTACAAATTTAGAACTTCAAGAATCCGAACTGCGCGGCGAAGTCAAGCGCATCCGCCGCAGTATCGTAGATTTGAACCAATTCGGCGGCCAGTTGCGAGAAGAATACGACAGGCTGAGTTTTGCAGATTGGAAAGGGGTAAACGGCAATTCGGAATTGCTGGGAAAAATTGCCGGATATCAAACAGAATTTCCCGCGACTGCTAACGGCAAATCCTCGATCGCCCACGCTCACTTCGATATCTTAGAGATGGATCGTTATACAGAGTTCCACTCCACCGCCTCCGAAGTTATCGAAACAGCCGAAGCAATTTCTCAATCCGCTACCAAATTAGACATCTTAGCCATGAAATTCGAGCGCAGTACCGACCAACTGCGCCGCATTACCGAACAACTCCGCAGCCGCGTCATGCAGTTGCGAGTCGTGAGTTTCAGTCGCGCCGTCGATCACTTGCCCAGAGCGCTCCGGGATATGTGTCTCACCTACGATAAAGATGTCAACCTGCTGCTGCTGGGAAGAGATACCAAAATTGACGAAAGTTTGCTCGATGCTTTGCGCGATCCCTTAGTACACTTAGTGAGAAACGCTTTCGATCACGGCATCGAAATGCCGGAAGTTCGGCAAGCTGCCGGCAAGCCCGCCAGCGGTCAAATTGAAATAGCAGCCCGCCACCAAGGCGGCCAAACTATTATTACTGTCGCCGATGACGGCAAAGGCATTGACCCGGAAATCATCCGCCGCAAAGTTGTCAACAAGGGTTTGGCGACAGAGGAACAAGCTCAAGAATTTTCCATTGCTGAACTCTACGATTTTCTGTTTTGGCCGGGTTTCAGCACCGCAGAAGGAGTCAGCGACCTTTCGGGGCGGGGAGTCGGCCTCGACGTGGTGCGAACGAATTTGCGGACTGTGCGGGGGACGGTGAAGGTGGACTCTCGCCTGGGAAAAGGTACGAGTTTTATCATCAAGCTGCCGCTGTTGCTGTCGATTACTGATGCTTTGATGGTGAAGACCGATCGCAATAAAATAGCAGTGCCGCTGGATGCAGTCGAAGAAATTCTCCACATCAAAGCGTCGGAAGTTCACACCGCCGGCAATCAGCCGATGCTGTGGTGGCGGGAGGAATTTATTCGTTTGGTGAGGATGCAGGATTTGCTCGAATACAGCGTCCTCGGGCCCGATGCTCCGTCTCCTGACCCTTTGACCCAAGACCACATTCCCGTGCTGGTTTTGGCTTCTAGTGAAGGAATGCTGGCGGTGGCTGTGGAACGGCTGATCGGCCAGCAGGAAATTGTGGTTAAACCTTTGCCGCCACCTCTATCCAAGCCTCGCGGGGTTTTGGGGAGTACGATTTTGGGGGACGGCAAAGTTGTAACTATTTTGGATGTGGATGATTTGGTGGGTCAACCTTCTGCAGTCAATAGTTCGATCGCCCCTGTGTCCGGTAAACTGTCGCCGGTGCCGAGTTTGAGTCAATCACCGCAGATTTTGATCGTGGACGATTCCTATACAATTCGGCAGTTGCTGTCTATGATGCTGAGTCGGGCTCGCTACCGAGTCGTGCAGGCTAAGGACGGGCTGGATGCTTTGGAAAAGCTGCAAAACGGTCTTGATTGCAGTTTGGCGATTGTGGATATTGAAATGCCCCGGATGGACGGATTTGAATTGTTGCGATCGATGCGATCGACCCAGCGGTTTGCTAAAATCCCTGTAGCCATGCTGACCTCCCGCAGCGGCGAAAAACACCGGCAAATGGCAATGGAATTAGGCGCAAATCAATATTTCACCAAACCTTACAGCGAAGCTCAACTTTTAGAAGCTATCCCGAAACTAATTAAACATTAGTCAGCAGTCAGTAGTCAGTAGTCAGTAGTCATTAGTTATTAGTCATTAGTTATTAGTTATTAGTTATTAGTTATTAGTTATTGGTTGCTGCTAACAAATAACTAATAACTAATAACAACAGTCAACAATCAACAAAAATCCCTTGAATCCGTCTGCGTGAATCTGTGTTTATCTGCCTGTATCTGCGGTTTAAAAAAGAGAATTTTGCCACCGCAGATGACAATTGATGAACGCGAATTCACGCAGATCCAGAGAAATCATTATTCATTAGTCAGCAGTCATTAGTCAGTTGGCAGTTGTTAATTGGCAGTTGTTAGTTAGCCCGAAAGCATTAGTTCTTAGTCAACAGTCAGCCGTCAACAATCAACAAAAATCGCTTTAATCCGTCTGCGTTTATCTGTGTTTATCTGCCTGTATCTGCGGTTTAAAAAAGATAGTTTTGCCACCGCAGATGACCATTGATGAACGCGGATTCACGCAGATGCATAGCAGAAAGAAATGTTTCTAACTGACTCCAGAAACGATCGCAAAACCCAGAACTGCCACAAACACAATTAGGGCGTAAAATTGAACGCGGCCGCTCTCAAAGTATTTCAAACCTTCGCCTGTTACCAGGGTGAGAAATCCTGTCAAGTTGACCACACCATCAACAACTCGCAAATCCACTTCCATAACTTGCCGCGCTAAACGGCGGGTGCCTTTGACGAATAGAATTTCGTTGATATCGTCGAGATACCACTTGTTGAGGGAAAATTCGTAAAGCGGTTTGATCTTTTGGGCGATCGCACCAGCATCAATTTTACGGCTCAAATACATCAGAGAAGCCAAAGTAATGCCCAGCAAAGCAATACCTACAGAACTGCCGCCCATGATCAGAAATTCCGTCAAATCAAACTCGGCGGCGTGTGCCAAAACTTCTTCGAGAGACTCACCTGGAGCGCGAACAAACTGCTCGAAATAATTAGCAAACGGCGTACCGACAAAACCGATAAACACTGAAGGTACAGCCAGCAACACCAACGGCAGAGCCATTGTCAGAGGAGATTCGTGAGGAAAATGGTCGTGTTCGCCGTGACTTTCGCCAGTGGGTGCCAATTCCTTAACGTTCATCGCTCCGGGGCCGAAAACCAGATTTGGTTGTAGGAGTCGTTGCTTGATGGCGCTGTCATTGCCCCGGAATTCGCCCTCAAAGGTGCTGAAATACATCCGAAACATATAAAACGCGGTCATGCCCGCCGTCAGCCAGCTCACCGCCCAGAGAGCGGGATTAGCGTGAAAAGCTTGGGCGAGGATTTCGTCTTTTGACCAAAAACCGGCAAAGGGCGGAATGCCACAGATTGCTAAATTGCCGATTAAAAAGCAAGAAGCGGTAATCGGCATATATTTACGCAAGCCGCCCATGACTCTCATGTCTTGAGCCAGAGCTGGGTTGTGGCCGACGACTGCTTCCATGCCGTGAATGACTGAACCCGAGCACAGGAACAGCATTGCTTTGAAGTAAGCGTGGGTCATTAAGTGGAAGAGTCCGGCACTGTAGGCGCCGACGCCCATTGCCATTACCATGTAGCCCAATTGGGAGATGGTGGAGTAGGCTAAGCCTTTTTTGATGTCGTTTTGGGTAATGGCGATCGAAGCACCCATGAATGCTGTAAAACAGCCGGTGCAGGCGATCAAATTCATCACGTCCGGCAAACCTTCAAACACTGGGTACATCCGAGCGATCAGGAAGACTCCGGCGGCTACCATCGTGGCCGCGTGAATCAAGGCTGAAATCGGTGTGGGGCCTTCCATTGCGTCTGGGAGCCAGACGTGGAGGGGGAATTGAGCGGATTTGGCGACGGGGCCCAAAAAGATCAAAACGCCCAAGATTGTGGCTAGAGTCGCCGACAGGGCGCCGGATTCGACTAGGGAGTGCAGGCGTTCCCCCATCACGCTAAATTCAAAGCTGCCGGTTGCCCAGTAAATGCCGAGGATGCCCAGCAGCAAGCCGAAGTCGCCGACGCGGTTGGTGACGAAGGCTTTTTGGCAGGCGTCTGCTGCGGGTTTGCGATCGTACCAAAAGCCTACTAGCAGGTACGAACACATACCTACGAGTTCCCAGAAAATGTAAACCTGAATGATGTTCGGGCTCAGGACTAGACCTAACATTGAGGCGCTGAAGATGCTCAGGTAGGCGTAAAATCGCACGTACCCGTCATCGTGTGCCATGTACCCGTCGGTGTAAATCATCACCAAAAAGGCGACCGTGGTGACTATCGCCAGCATTACCGCCGTCAGGGGGTCGATGATATAGCCCATGTTTAGCGAGAAGTCGCCGGCAGAGGCCCACTGAATATTGCGGGTGTAGGGTGCGTGGCCCTGTAGTTGACTCCACAGCAATGCGAAAGATAGTACCATTGACCCGGAGAGCGAGGAGACGATGAATATCGCATTCGCTTGTCGGAGTTTGTTGGTTGCCTGGTTAAAGGTGATTAAGCCTAGACCTACTAGCATTGCGCCTGCCAGCGGCAGGACTGGAATCAGCCAAGCGTATTGATAAAGCAGTTCCATGACTGATAGGTAGTTTAAAGTTTCTACTAGATATTGCCAAAACTGTAAACAATTGTGACACACGCCTGCACGACTGGGCAAAAATACTCGATCGAATTCTCAAGTATTGCCGATCGACAACCTTTGAGAACTGCTGCGTATTTTCCCGATCGAGACGATCTATTTAGTTCGCCTTAAATCTATGCCAAAAGATTGATTGACAAATCAAGATATTCCTGAGTGTTTAAAAATAAACAAACCGGGTTTTTACGGATACCAGCGATCGCTACGCGGTATTTGCGTGAAAAAACCCAGTTTCTGACTGCATTCAGGTGTCGGACGGGCGATCGACAAACGGGGAATTCCGAATACTTTTTACCGCGCGGGCCGAATGCTTTTTTGACCTGTTACCTGTTGGCTACTTGCTGCGGTTGCAGGCGTTGAGTTTGGGAAGACCTTTGAGTGGCCAACATCCAGGCATCGAGAGTCTGCCGCAGTTCCTCGCGCCCTTGATAGTGTTCAAATCTAAATCGAGCTCGATCGCCCTCAAACCAAATCAGCGTTGGCAGACTTGTCAAGCGGTAAGTGTTCGCCAACTTCAAACTTTGGTCGGCATTCACCCCTAGGAGCTTGACTTTTCCTGCCCACTGTGCCTCAAAACTCGCAAGCGTGGGGTCGATCGCGCGGCACAAACCGCACCAAGGTGCCCAAAAGTGAACTAAAACGGGGGTAGAGGCTTGAAAAACCTCTTGTGCAAAAGTGCGTTCGCTAACCGACAACACCATGATCCCTCAAAATTTAATAATTTTTTTTCTATCCTAGGGATCATGCTACCAGTATATGTTCCCAGTGACACGCATCAAAAAAGGATGAATTTTCCACAGCAGGCCCGTAAAAATGACTACGCCTACGTAGGAAGGGCGCAGAAACTCAAGCAAATCAAGGGTTTGACGCTTTTGGAGGATGGCCAAAAATGGAATAATTGAGGTTTGAGATTTGATGGTTTCAAAGGATTCGCCAAAACGCGCCTGCAGCCGCTTGTCGCCGTGCCACACTCCGAACAGGTGGTGCAGTACCAAACCGATGGAAGTAACGAGGGTAAAGCTAGTGCCAATCCACAGGGTGTGGGCCACGCACCAAATCACCTGTCCCACCATTTGCGGGTGGCGGGTGATGCGGATGATCCCGGCTTCGTAGAGGTGAACTTCCGGCTTTTGGACGGCGGCAATTTCTAGGAGGTTGAAGGTTGCGGGGTACAGAAACAAAAAGGAAATTGCTGAAAGTATCCAAACTGCGGGTTTAACTCCGGGTACTCCCTGTACTTGCCAAAGCTGCACGCCGTCGTAGCGGTGGTTGAAAAAGTAGACAATCAGAATCACCGCCAGCGGCAAACTGACAAGGGCAAACAAAACCCGGTAAAGTCTAGCCCCCATCAGCTTTTCACCTGTTGGCCGGAGGGCTGCCAAACCGCTGTGGGCGATCACAAAACCCAGTAACAGGCCCAGAATAACTAAGTGGGAGTCAAGCGTTAAGTCGATCGTCATTGCAAATATTAAGAAAAGTTATTGATTCGCGGTCAAATTGTGTCACAAAGTATCTATAGGAGCATTCAGCGGTTATCAGTCAGTTAACTGTTCACTGTTCGCTGTTTGCTGTTGACTGTTCGCTGTTGACTGTTCGCTGTTTGCTGTTCTGACAACTGACAACCGTCAACTGACAACTGACAACTGACAACTGACAACCGTCAACTAACAACTGACAACTGACAATTAGATATATGTCTGACCTTCCTTTCACTTTAGACCAGTTACGCATTCTCAAGGCGATCGCCTCCGAAGGAAGCTTCAAACGCGCCGCCGACAGCCTGTACGTATCCCAGCCCGCAGTTAGCTTGCAGGTGCAAAACCTAGAGAGACAGTTGGACGTGCCGCTGTTCGATAGAGGGGGGCGCAGGGCTCAACTCACCGAAGCCGGACACCTGCTGCTGAGTTACGGCGAGAAAATTTTATCGCTTTGTCAAGAAACTTGTCGGGCTCTCGAAGACTTGCAAAATCTCCAAGGAGGTACTTTGATCGTGGGCGCTTCTCAAACAACGGGGACGTATTTGCTGCCCCGGATGATCGGGATGTTCCGCCAAAAGTACCCGGATGTAGCGGTACAGCTTCACGTTCACTCTACCCGCCGCACCGCGTGGAGTGTGGCCAACGGGCAAATTGATTTGGCAATTGTGGGCGGAGAAATTCCTACCGAACTTGTAGAAGCTTTAGACATTGTTCCTTACGCAGAGGACGAACTGGCTTTGATTCTCCCGCCCTCTCACCCGATGGTACAGCAAGAAAGTATCCAAAAAGAAGACCTTTATAAATTGCAGTTTATTTCCCTAGATTCGCAGTCTACTATCCGCAAAGTTATCGATCAGGTACTGACTCGCTGCGGCATTGACACGCGCCGCTTGAAAATAGAAATGGAGCTCAATTCGATCGAAGCAATTAAAAATGCGGTTCAGTCGGGGCTGGGCGCTGCTTTTGTCTCGGTTTCGGCGATCGAAAAAGAGTTGCTAATGGGCGTTTTGCACAAATCTAAAATGGATGAAGTTTTGGTAACTCGGATTTTGTCGCTGATTTGCAACCCCAACCGCTACCGTTCTAAAGCAGCAGAGGCTTTCAGCAATGAAATTCTGCCTTTGTTTGCTACTTATTCTACCATCCTGGAGCGGAAAGAAGCTCCGGCGGTCGATTTGCCTTTGATAGAAATCGTAACTCCCAACTCGGCGGAAAGTTAATCTGTTAGGTAGTTGGCAGTTAGCAGTTCGCGGTTAGTTTAAAAATAAAAAGCTGGTTTGAGAACCCCTGGAAAAATGAATAAATTGGGAATCGAGAATCGGGAATCGGAAATCTGCAATTGGCTTTTTTGATGCCCAAACCTAATACCAAAACTAGATAAAGAGGGTAAAATAAACTGGGATTAGTATTAAAGATTTTGATCGGCTAGAATTAGGATTTAAACCAATTACAATTCCCAATTACCAATTCCTAATTCCCCGCGCGGGCCGATGCCCGATGACCAATGCCTCCGCAACGCTAGAGCCCGATGACCAATGCCTCCGCAACGCTAGAGCCCGATGACCAATTAGCAAGCCAAAATGGAAGTTTACTGCACCCGCCCGGGCTGCCCGCGCCCTCAAAACAATTTTGCCGACCTCGATGATAGTTCCCTGCTGAAAACGGTGCAGCAAAAGTTTTGCACGACTTGCGGAATGCCCCTGATTTTGAGCGGCCGCTATTTGCCCGCGAGGCTGTTGGGTCAAGGGGGTTTTGGGGCGGCGTTTTTGGCAAGAGACCGCTATACTCCGGCGATGCGGCAGTGCGTTGCTAAACTTTTGCAGCCGTCGGCAAGTCTAACTCCGGCACAGCTAACAATCGCTCAAACTCTGTTTCAACGGGAAGCGGCGGTGCTGGAGGAATTGGGCAACGAAAATTCGCAAATTCCGAGTTTGCTGGCGTTTTTTGAGCTGAGTGTTCCGAGTTTGCAGGGTGGAAAAACCGATCGATTTTTCTATTTGGTTCAAGAATTTATTGATGGTGAAAATTTGGAGGAGGAACTTGCTGTTAAAGGTAGGTTTTCGGAGGCCCAAACGGTGGAGGTGCTGGGAGAAATTTTGAAGGTTCTCGATTTTGTGCACTCTCGCGGTTCGATTCACCGGGACATTAAACCTGCTAATATTATGCGGGCTAAAAGTGGTCGGCTTTATTTATTAGATTTTGGGGCTGTTAAGCAGGTGACGCAAACTGCGGGAACTTCTAAGGCTTCGACTGGTATTTATTCTTTGGGTTATGCTCCGCCCGAACAGATGAACGGGCAAGAAGTTTATCCGGCAACGGATTTTTATGCTTTGGCTGTGACTTGCATTACTTTGCTGAGCGGTTTGGAGCCGGTGGAATTGTTTGATAGTTATCAAAATGAGTGGAATTGGCATTCGCGGGTGCAGGTAAGTTCGGGTTTGGCTCGAGTTCTCGATCGAATGTTGTTGCCGGCTCCGAGCCAGCGCTATCAATCTGCTGCGGAGGTGCAAGCGGCTCTGAAATACAATTCTCAACAGCCTACAATGGTCGTGCAGCCGCCTGCTGTGCAGACTCCGCCCCCCCTACCTCCTGTGCAGCTACCACCTCCTCTGCCGCCTCCTGCGCCTGTTCCGGCGACTCCTCCGGGAAGTCTGCAAGCTTCGCCAAGAGGGGCTTTTTCGATTTGGGAGATTTTGCGTGGGGCTGCGTTTACGGGTTTTGAGGGGGGGTTGCTGGCGATCGCCCTGACGAGTTTGCTGCCATCTCCTGGCTTGAGTATCGGGTTGCTGGGTGCGATCGTGGGGGGGCTGATTTACGCTCAGTACCGCAGGGCGATCGAACAAACTGAGATGCTGATTGTTGGTGCTGCTACTCTGGCTGTGCTGTGGTTTTTCCCGGCTTTGCAGAAGGCCGCAACTATGATTTATCCCGGTTCTCCGATCGTTGGCGTGTTGTTTGTGGGCTGCTTGGGGGCTTTAGGTGCGATCGCGGCAACAGCTATTTTTCGTCTGATTTATAAGTTGCTTTCTAATATTTTTTAAGTCTTTGTTGAGGTGCTAGAGGCTCTTCCTCTGGGTAAGCTGGCGTGCATCTAATTTGTCTGGTAATTTTTATTTAAATTATTGTGTAGTTGGCCAGAAAGCCCGCCCTAAAAATCTAATTTAGATGCGCGAGGGCTTATTCATTCCCGGCATATCCTGGGAACGACAAACAATCAAGGCTGCTGCACTGTGCTAATTTTGTTTTCATTAATTGCAGCTTCTTTACATCTAATTTTTCCTGTTGTCTGTTCAACCAAATTGCTTTCAATCCAGCAGATACCGCACCGCAATAATCCGCTTTGAAGCTGTCGCCAATATGCACCGCATTCTCTGCAGTGTATTTGTGCTTTTGCAAAGCTGCCGTGAAAATTTTAGAATCTGGTTTAGCAGCACCAACTTCGGTGGAAATTGTCACCGACGTGAAATACTCTGCTAAATAAAGTGATTTTAATACTGGATAAATTCGCGAATCGAAATTCGAGACTACGGCTAATTCAATTCCTTGTTCCCGCCACCTATTTAATGCTGGAAATACGTCGGGATAGACAAACCAAGGTTCGGCGGTGGCAAAATGAGCGTAGAGTTCGGCAAAGAATTTGGGAAAGTCTGAAAATTGGTTGAAAACACCTGCTATTTGAAAAGCTTTCGCGGAAACTGTTTGCCACCACTCAAGTTCTAGCTGGGGAATTTTTGCGGCTTCTACTCCTGGAAATGCCATCGGATTTGCTGAGGCGAAGCTTTGGGAAAATGCTACATTTAACTCTTCGCTCTTAACTGTTACTCCAAAACTCTTGGCTAATTGTTGGTACACTTCGCCGACGCTACCGCGAACGTCAAATAGTGTACCGGCGGCATCTAAAAAAATTACTTTGGTCATTTCTGAAGGAAGAAAGAAGAGTTATATGAATTCCGGTTGCACTCATACATGATGTTAACTGTTAACTGTTAACTGTTAACTGTTAACTGTTAATTTACTATTCCGATGTTAACGGATTTGATGTTATTTGTTATTTGTTATTGGTTGTTGGTTGTTGGTTGTTGGTTGTTGGTTGTTGGTAGCAGCTAACAACAGTCAACAGTCAACCGTCAACCGTTAACTGTTAACAGTTAACAGTTAACCGTCAACCGTTAACAATTAACTTTTAAGCAACTCTTGAATTGGTTTGCTAATCCAGTTGAATCCAACTTTTATTTGGTGGTCAAATGTTGGCATCCGATAGAGATAGGCTAGGCGGCGAGCAATGTGTGCTAGTTGTCCGTCGAGTTTGATTCCTAAACCGGCAAGGGTGGCGTTGTCTATTCCTAATGTCATCATTTCTCCTAGGGGCTGATAGCGGAAAGGTAGTAGCGGGCGATCGCTCAGGGATGCCCAAATGTTCCAGGCGGTGTAGTCGGCTTGCTGGAAGGCTGTTTGAGCGGTGGAGGGGACTTTTTGGCCGGTTGCATCGTTACATTCTGCTAAGTCTCCCAAGGCAAATATGTCTGGATGGTCGATTATTTGCATCTGCGGATTAACTATTAATTGGCCGCGGCGGTTTTGTTTGAGGGGTAGCGATCGCACTGCTTGACTGACTTGAGTTCCTACTGTCCACAATACTATGTCTACGGGGAGAACATCTAATTGTCCTTTGTACAGTAAGGATATGGTGTCGGATTCGATCGCCTCTACTGATGTTTCTAAGTCGATCCACACTTTGCGTTTTTCTAGTGCTTTGCGGGCTGCTTCGCGGTTGAACTCCGGCGATGTCTGCAGAATTTTGTCGCTTTGCTCGACTAACCGCACGCGACCTTTGTCTCCGAGTCGATCGGCTAATTTACAAGCTAATTCTACTCCCGAATAACCGGCACCGACGATCGCCACCCGAATTTTGTCGGTATTGCTGGCTTCGAGAAACCGCAGTCTTTCTTCTAAGCGGTAAGCGTCGTTTAGGCTGCGGAACGAGTAAGCGTATTCAACCGCTCCTTTGACCGTATCTAGAGGGGTTTCGCCGCCCAAAGCTAAAACGAGGCGATCGCACGGAATTTCTGGCCCGTCGCGTAATTCCACTCGCTTGTTGTCTACATCGATGCCGGAGACTGTGCCTTGACAAAACCGCACGCCTGTGCCTTCCAAGACTTCGGCAAAAGGCGGGGCGATTTCCCAGGTTTGGAGTTCGCCGGTGAGAAGTTCGTACAGCAGGGGAACGAACAGGAAGCGATCGCGCCGATCGACTAGGACGATTTCGGGTTTTTCGGTTTTGGAGAAGGGCAACTGACTCAAGCGCAGGGCTGTGTAGAGTCCGCCGAAGCCTCCGCCGAGAATGCAAATCCGGGGTTGTTGTTGAGTCATGGTTTTTTTGTTTGAGGGCGATCGGTAGCAAGGCAACTTATTTTATTCTAACTAGAGTGGGGGATTGGGGGAGCCGGAGCGGGGAAGATGACTGCAACGGCTTCGTCGATCGCGGGTAAAGATGGTCTGAGGGGGAGAATCGGAAAATTTTTTGCCGAACATCAATGCGTTAAATTCCTTTGCCTTCGCTATCAAATGCGTTGCTGAACTGCCTTGTGTCTTTTACATAATATCTTTGATTAGCTCTGCCTATTAGCCTGGATTAAGTTTTCCGAATGTTCGCACAAGTAATTTTGTACTATATTAGTTTATAGCGGATTATTGCGCCAATTCAATTCATTTTTAATACAGGGATCTACTCTAACACTTGCCCCCGCACTCACAAGTGACACACATCATGCAAATTTCCTCAAATTCTTCTAATTTAAAAAAAGGCGACCGCCATCAGGAAGATAGCTCATTTTTATTAAGCAGCGAAGAACAATATAAAAATTTAGTAGCTAATATTCCCGGTGCTGTCTACCGCTGTAGCTGCGACTGTAAAGGCGACGGCGAACCGACACGGACAATGGCGTTTTTGAGTGAGGCAATTCAAGAAATATCAGGCTATCCATCCTCTGATTTTATTAAAGGTCGCGTCCGTTCTTTTGCCAGCATTATCCATCCTCAAGACCGCAAGAATGTCGGTGATACTGTCCAAAAAAGTGCTGCTGGAAAAACTCCTTACATCCTTGAATACCGTATTGTCCGGGCTGACGGCGAAATTAGCTGGGTTTGCGAAAAAGGTCGAGCTGTTTGCTGCGAGGCGGATGAGGCGAGAACACAAGAGGGACAAGGGGAAATTGAGGGCTTTTTGTCTGGTGCGGTTTCGCCGGTCGCCAATTCTCTGTCTCAGGTTGTCTATCTCGATGGAGTGATTTGGGATATTACCGATCGCAAGCGAGCTGAGGAAGATTTGCGAAACACTCAACATTTTTTGAATGCGGTACTGCAAAATCTGCCGGTGAGCGTCTTTATTAAAGATGCTGTGGAACAAAAATTTATTTATTGGAATAAAGCTAGCGAAAATTTGTTTGGCTATTCCAGCGATGAAGTCATGGGAAATAATGCTGCTGACTTGTTGGAAGCAGAGCAGTCAAATTACTTGCAAGCACAGGATTTAAAAGTATTTGCGGCGGGAAAATGTGTGGATTTTCCAGAAGAAACTATCCAACTGCCGCGCCGGGGAAAGCGGATTTTGCACAATAAAAAAGTTCCTTTGTTTGACGAAGCTGGTGCGCCCAAGTACATTCTGGGTATTGCTCAAGATATTACCGAAAGCAAACAAACTGAAACAGAATTGCTGCGGTTGGCGATCGTGGCTCAAAAAACGCAAAATGGTGTGATTATTACTGATGCTAGAGGCTGCATTGAATGGGTGAATGAAGGATTTACTCGGATTAGCGGTTACGGGCTAGCAGAAATGCTGGGAAACAAACTGGCTGATGTGCTGCACTGCCCTCAAACAGAAGCGCTAACTATTGCTCAATTGCGATCGGCTTTGGCTGCGGGCGAGGCGTTCAATCAGGAAATTTACAATTACAGTAAGGATGGAAAGGGTTATTGGGTGGCGCTGTCGATCGTGCCAATTTATCAAAAAACCCGGGAATTAGAAGGTTTTATTGCGGTGCAAACCGATATTACCGATCGCAAGCAAGCAGAGGCAACAGTCAGCGAGAGCGAGAGTTATTACCGCTGCATTGTCGAGACGGCTTCGGAGGGCGTTTGGATGTTTGACGCCGACAGCATCACGACTTTTGCTAACTCTCGGATGGCCGAAATGCTGGGGTATACTGTGGAGGAAATGCTGGGGCGATCGCTATTTGAGTTTATCGGCGAGGAGGCTCGCGAAATAGCCGAAAGTTACGTGCAGCGCAGGCGGCAAGGCATTCGCGAACGCCACGATTTTAAGTTTGCTCGCTCTGACGGCTCTTATTTGTGGGCGATCGTCTCGGCGACACCGATGTTCGATGACAAAGGCGAATTTTCAGGTGTTTTGCGGATGATTACCGATATTAGCGATCGCAAACAAGCCGAAGCAGAATTGCGCCATACTCTCCAAGAATTAGAATTTGAAAAATTTGCACTAGATCAATCTGCGATCGTCTCGAATACCGACGAATTCGGTGTCATTACCTATGTCAACGACCAATTTTGCGAAATCTTTAAATACGAGCGAGAAGAATTGATCGGCAAAAACCACAGACTTGTCAATTCTGGTTATCACCAACCGGATTTTTTCAAACAGCTTTGGTCAACCATCCGCCAAGGGAATGTTTGGCGGGGAGAAATGAAAAATCAAGCTAAAGACGGCACATTATTCTGGTTGGATACAACTATTGTACCTTGCTTAAATCCCAACGGAGACCCCCATCAATATGTAGCAATTCGCAAAGATATTACCGCCAAAAAACAAGCAGAAGAAGCGGTGCGGCTTTCCGAAAGTCAGTTGAGGACTAAAAATGAAGAACTGGCGAAAGCCCTGCAGGACGTGCACAAAACTCAAAGCATGATGGTCCAAAATGAAAAAATGGTGAGTTTGGGACAATTAGTAGCTGGCGTAGCTCACGAAATCAACAATCCAGTTAGCTTTATTTACGGCAACGTCATGCACGCTGACGATTACTTTCAAGACTTGCTAAAAATGCTGCAACTTTACCAGCGGGAATATCCGGAACCAACACAGCCAATTAGAGAAGAAATAGACGATATAGATTTAAATTTCTTGCTCGCAGATTTGCCAAAACTCTTAACATCAATGAAAATGGGAGCCGAGCGAATTCGCCAAATTGTGCTGTCGCTAAAGAATTTTTCGCGGTTGGACGAAGCCGAACAAAAGCAGGTTGACATTCACGAAGGCATTGACAGCACTTTGTTGATTTTGCAGCACAGGCTCAAAGAAACCGCAGGACATCCGAAAATTACGCTGATCAAAGAGTTCGGTGATTTGCCTCGCGTACAGTGTTATGCCGGACAGTTAAATCAGGTTTTTATGAATATTATCGGCAATGCAATTGATGCTTTGGAAGAAGCAATGGAGACTGGACAGTGGGCCGATGGGGAACTTGCGCCTATTCCTTGTTGTCCTTCGCCGACGCTGCGGATTTCTACGGAAGTAAAGTACGAACAGGATATTTTGATGCAGGCAAATTCTGATGTTTCTGATGCTTCGCTCCCGCATCCTTCTCATATTGTGATTCGGATTGCTGACAACGGGCCGGGGATTCCGCCAGAGGTTCATCAAAGGCTGTTCGATCCGTTTTTTACTACGAAAGAACCGGGGAAAGGTACTGGTTTGGGGCTGTCTATCAGCTATCAAATTGTGGTGGAAAAGCACGGCGGTGAGCTTAAGTGCAATTCTGCACCGGGTAGAGGTACGGAATTTGCGATCGAGATTCCTGTTGCTAGCAGTCAGTAGTCAGTTGGCAGTAGTCAGTAGTCATTAGTCAGTTGTCATTAGTCAGTAGTCAGTAGTCAGTAGTCATTAGTTATTAGTTATTGGTTATTGGTTATTGGTTATTGGTTATTGGTTGTTGGTTATTGGTTACTTGCTACGATTCCCAATTTCCCATTCTCAATTTCCAATAACAAATAACAACTAACAGTCAACAGTCAACAGTCAACAGTCAACAGTCAACAGTTAACAGTCATCAGTCAACAGTCATCAGTCAACAGTCAACAGTCAACAGTCAACAGTCAACAGTCAACAGTCAACTAATGAAATATAACGTAATTTACGACGGCAATTGCAATCTCTGCGTCACCTTGGTGCAGTTACTGGAAAGCTTAGATCGAGGGCAGAATTTTGAATATATTTCTATGCAAGATTTAGAGGGATTAGATCGCTTTGGGATAAGTTCTGAAGACTGCGAAATGGGGATGATTTTGATAGATGCACAGAATCCAGAAAAACGGTGGCAAGGTAGCGCTGCGGCGGAGGAAATCGGGCGGATATTGCCTGCTGGTGAGGTGTTTGTGGCGGCTTACCGCGCTATGCCGGGGATGAAGTGGATGGGCGATCGCCTGTACGAACAAGTCCGCGATAACCGCTATACTTTGTTTGGCAAGCGATCGACAACCTACAAATCTGTTTATGCGGTTGGCTGTAGGTCGATCGACAATTGCGATAATAGCAAGGACTAAAGTCATCACTACGAACTTGTTTGTAGTGAGGACTTTATTCCTCAAAAAGATTGATTGAACAAATTAAAAATTTGTTCGCAAAAGTGTTTGATTTTTTGTGCCGACTCCGGTGCAGGTTGGGTTTGACCCAGAAAATCCCAATTTTCCACCGTCGAAAATCGCCACTGCTGACCTGTATGATCGTAACCTGCAGCCTCAACGCCGATCGCCCGCTGGTATCCTTCCACCGGATCTTGGTAAAATCGGATTTGAATCAGAATGCTGCGGCTTTGCAACCAGCGGCTTCTACCGGGGAAATGGAAGCCAATGTCGATGGAATCTGGATCGACAAGTTCCCTGGTATCTGCGTCATTCATCCAAGGTTTCAAATCGACTTTCGCATCCGGGAATTCCGATTTGAATAAATTAACAACCGCAGCAATTTTGCTGGCTACTTCTATATTCCTGGCTTGTTCGGCAGCGTTCACTGGCAAAACTCCTATCAAATACACTTATTACATTTAGCTAATAATGTAACTGCATACTGCCGAATGCAGACTGTGAACAGCGGACTTTTTTAGAGACAATTAGGCATTGACAAATGTTTAAATATGTGTTATGTCGTTGACCGTTGCATCGTCAGGTGATTTAACCGCAGAGAACACAGAGGACACAGAGAGAGAATAGAGATATGAATACAGGACGATGAAGAGAGGATTTGATATTAACTCTGTTACTCGGCGCTATCAACTCAAAAAAACCGGTTTCTGGCAACCATCCTGAAATCACGAAATTACCAGAAGCAACCGGGTTTTTGCCCCCACAACTATCAACCCCAAAAAACTAATTTCTGCCAAGTGCAGATTTAAAAAACCTTCCCTGACGCACCATCAAGTTAACCGGGTTTATCCACTGTTATCAATCGGAAACAACCGTAACTTCGCGATATTCTGCCAGAGATTTCGTGTCCGGTAAAATACGGACGCGGGCGAATTTCAAACCGCTGACTCCTTGCAGTGATTCTACCGTGCCGGTCTGAACTTTTGCCTCTACCCAACCTTCGCGCGACAAGTAGCGCAGGTATTGTTGGTATTCTTCCCATTCGTCTTCGGTTGAATAAACTATGGTTAGCATTCCTGATTGGGTAATTCGCTGTTGTTCGTTTTTCTCAACGGCTTTTTCGATGCGCTTTTTGACGAGTTCGTAGCGGATGTCGCGGGTGCCTTTGACATCGAACATTTTTTCGGTGTTTTCGTTGTGAAAGATGTCGATGGTGGTATTCTGCACTAACACTAAATGTGCGAGTTCCATGTTAATTTGAGACTCGGCTTGCAGGCGAAAAACTGTGCGCCCGCAGTCGCAAATTGCTCGCAGTTGTTCGTACCGCAAACTGTGCAGGTGAAATTGAGTGAATTTGGGATCGATCGACTTTCCTACATACATCATGTGATCTATGCCGTCGGTGCATTCGATGTCGCAGTAGTGGGGGAGGATTTGCTGCATTTTTTCTTGCCAGCGGGCCCAGGTTTCTTGGAGTTTGGTGCCGATTAGGTTCAGCATTCGATCGTAGCGGGTACGATCGCTGTAAACCGATTTGTGTTCGTTGTCGCAGGCGGTTCGGTAAGCTTCAACGGCTGCCAGAACTGTAGGCCCGCACTGGATAAAGTAGTCAAAATACACTTCTAAACGCTCGTTTAAATACTCGGCTGCTCGCACTTCCATATCGACTGTTACTTTTTCTTTTAAATGCTGGATGTAGTCGAGCAAGTCGAGCCGCAGTTGCTCGCCGAGGTGCGTGGTTTGTGTTTGGCAAACGGCATCGGCTATGGCTAAACCCAAGCGGAATTGTTCGAGCAAATCTGTTTGAATGGCTCGGTTTCTTTCGTCGCTGGAACCGCGAATGTCGGAAATTCCGTACAGGGGATGAACCTCTGGAAATACGATCGTCTCTGGGGGCAGTCCCCAACTGCGCCTTTCTGCTTCTTGGGCGAACCGCCACTCGACTGCGGGGTGGATGTTGTGAATGTGGGTAAACCGCTGCTGCATGGCTTGCCGCAGGGCTGCAATGAAGGCGGGAATGAGTTCTTGGGCCTGTTGAGCGTCAATGTTGTTGAAGTGGTTGGGCCGATCGCACAGCAGCCCCACCACGCCCAAAATCCGCTGCCCGCAACCCTCGCGGGTAACAGATTTGACCACCAGCGGTAAAAGCAGCATCGATCGAGTCCCCATTTTTCGCAAAGCTCGATCGCACTCGGTTTCGCATTCCCGGCGCAAGTCGGGCACGTTCCAAACTTGATTTGCTGCGGTGGCTTTGAAAAAGTGAGAAGCTTCTAGGGATTGCATTGAATAAACAATCGGCTGCAATTTTTGGTCGTCTTTGGCAACTAATAGCTGTACTTGTTCGCCGTCGGGGCGCAGCAGCAAAGTGCCGTCAGCATGAAAGAGCGATCGCAAACACCCATCAATGCTCTCAAATTTATCCGGCCGCAGCATCGAATTGCGATCGATCAATAACTGAGTCAGCCGCCGTATTTGCTCCTGTACGGTGACATCAAAACCTTCTAGCAGCAGCAAACCTTCCACGCGGTAATTATCTAAATTTAGTCGATCGGCTAAATTTGTCAGTTGATTCGGCTGCATCAGCCAAGCTTCCCGTTCCGCAACAGGCATTAACTTTAAAGGAACATCGACAAATTCATCTATTTTTGAGTCAATTCGAGTAATTTTCAACTGTTCCGAACCAAACCAAAATTCCAGAAATTTGGGTTCCCGGTGTTGGGGATTTTTCACGCTCGCCGTGAGCGGTTCATCCAGCACCCGCAAACTGTCGAGGTCAATTTGATAAAATTGCTTAAATACCCAGTGTAAAAGGTGACGGCGGTACAATTGCTCTGCCATTTTGACATCCCGCTCCTCGAACAGTTCTAGCAGAGTAGTGCCGGTTTCTGCAAACCAACCGTTATTAGATTGAGTTACCAAGGGCGTGTTCTCCCAACCGGCCAAGCGGCAAAATGCCGCGTTAGCATAACGTATGGCAAAAGTTCCCGGTTCCATGACTGCGATTAAAACGCGGCGATCGCCGAGAAATTGAAACAGTCGCTCTAAATCTTGTTTCCACGTTTTCAAGCCTTCAATTTCAGCAGATTGACTGGGTACTTGGGCCGCCAAAGCTTCCAGTAGCTGTTCCATGCTTGGTTCGCTTGGCAGGTTCTTACTGTCTTGCTCAGTTGGAGCGATACCTGCGGTTGACCGTGATTTTACGGAGTTATTGTTGTTTTGAGGGGAAGGCGATTTAGGAGTAGACATAAGCAAAACACCTGAAAGCAGTGGATTTTGTTAAAAAATGAGCGAACGGCGATTTATGGCGAATGTAAAGAACTTAGATCCTGTTTGTAAAGTTTGTGTATTGGTCTCGGAAACTGGGTATTTTCTCCGACGATCGCCCCAGAAACTTTTACTTTTCTTGACAAACAACCTCTGAGTCTCGACGTTATAGGTGATATTAACGTGTTTGCGACCTGGCGGGTAACACCCATTATAAGCGGTGAGCCGGTAAGGATAGTGTCAGCGACCAATGCTATTTGACTCCTCGGCGAAATATATAGCAGCTTTGGCTTGAACGAGGCACAGCACCGGCATATTTTAATTGTAATTACTAATTGATAATTGGCAATTTGCAATTAGAATTTATTCACTAACAATCGCTGTAAATTAAAAAAATGCTTGCTATTTGCCAAGGGTGTAATTTAAATATATAATACAGATATCACCATTTTGGCAAAAACACACTTATGGCTTTAACGATTAACAATCTCATCGGCGATCTGACTGGATTTCCTGTATTTGCTGGCGGCGGGCCGCGTTTTTTGGCATTCGCTACACCAGATGAGATTGACGTAGAAGAGGGAAATTTGTCGTCTTTTCCGTGGGGAGTTTGGGGACTAGACGGCAACGATACCATAGCAGGTTCGTCGGATTCTAACGAACGGCTGTTAGGAAATAATGGGGATGATATTATCGGCGGTGGCGACGGAAATGATATCATTTACGGCGGCAAAGAGAACGATCGCCTGGATGGAAATGATGGCAACGACTTAGTTAGGGGCGACGCGGGAAACGACATTATTTTTGGAGGCTCCGGGAACGATATCCTGCGGGGAGGACAAGGAGACGACGATTTAGACGGCAATGATGGCAACGATTTCTTAGTGGGCGATCGGGGAGTTGACGTGCTCACGGGAGGGCCTGGCGGCGATGTATTTGTGCTCAGAAGCAACGAAGGATTTGGCGTAAATGGAGCCGATGTCATTACCGATTTTAACTTTGACGAGGGCGATCGCATCGGTTTGACAGACGGTTTAACAGAATTAGACCTCCTCTTCACAGACGACAATCTGATCGCTTACGATAACGACGGAATTATCGACGATATGGTGATTGTGAACGGAAGAAACGGACAGATTTTGGGAATAGTTTTAAACACGGACAACTTTGAACTAATTGGCTCCTTTGAAGAGGCAAGTCCGTTTGCTTTGGCAGTTAACGGTACTCAGTTCCAGTTTTTGGCTTAGTTTTGTGTAGGCGGATTTGATGGGCGATCGAGCTAGTTCTTAGTAGGAATACAGCAGTTTTGCGTAGGGACACGGCACTGCCGTGTCCCTACAGATAGCGCTAACTTTGCAGAATTGATATTAAAACAGTTCTCCATTTAGATTTTTTAGGCTAATCTATACGAAATGTACGAAATGTCATAAAAATCGCGATCGTCTGAAAACCTCCAGTTTTTCGGGTTTTCATAAATTTTATTTTAATCTATACTATTTGGAGTATAAAAAATCTTACTCTTCAGCAATTACCTATGAATAGGGATTATTCGCGGTTTGATTCCCTCACCAGCATCCTAGCAGGGACAGTAGCGGTAGCAGGAATAGTCATCTTTGCACAAGCACCAGTTTTCGCAAAAACTCCCCAAGAAATTGCCGGATTAGCTGACTCTGTTACCGTTCAGATTAATGGAAAAACAAGCGGTAGCGGGACGGGATTTATTATTGCCAAACAAGGTACGACTTACACGGTTTTGACAGCTAATCACGTTGTGGCCGCTCGGGATACCTACACGATTCGCACCAATACGAAAAAAGACTATCTAGTAACCCGTACTGTACTATTACAGAAAGGCCAGAATGCTCCTGATTTAGCAGTCGTAACTTTTAACAGTGCAGAATCTTATCCTGTTGTCACTTTAGGCGATTCCGAACAAGCTGCAGTCGCTACACCAATTTTTGTGTTTGGCTATCCAGGTATTCCAGAAAGCAGAAACTACCAAAAAGATCGCAATTTTGAGTTTTCACCGGGCTTTGTTACCAGTCGTCTCCCCAATCATCCACAAGGTTATAATTTGCGCTACAATGCTGTCACGAAAGGGGGAATGAGTGGAGGGCCGGTATTTGATGGAGAAGGGCGCGTAGTTGGAGTTCACGGAGAAGGCGATCGCGATTACGATCCTGTCACAGATGGAAAAGTCCGCACAGGTTTAGCCATTACTAAAACAGGATTTAATTCAGCGATTCCGATCAATACTTTTATAGCTAAGTTGTCGGATGCGGGCTTAAATCGATCGGCACTTTTGATAAATACCTCTCCCACAGCTAATGTACCTCTGAAACTGAACAATCCCCAAGATGCTAAGACTTATTACGTTCGCGGTTTGACTCGGTTTGACAAGGGAGATTTGTCTGGGGCTGTTGCCGATTTGAATCAAGCGATTCAAACTCAATCTGATTATTCAGAAGCTTATTTTTATCGGGCACTGGCTTATTTTGATTTGAGAGAAATGACCAAAAGTATCGCTGATTATAGCAAGGCGATCGCCCTTAATGCCGGTTATGTTGACGCTTACTACAATCGGGGGCTGGTTTTGTCGGCATTGGGAGATAAACCGGGGGCGATCGCAGATTATACTCAAGTCATCCGCTTGGATAGAAACTTTGCAGCAGCTTACAACAACCGAGGATTGGCGCTTTCAGACTTGGGCGATCAAAAAGGAGCGATCGACGATTTCAATCAAGCGCTGCAAATTAATCCTGGTCGCGCTAACACTTATTTTAACAGAGGATTGGCGCTGTTTCGCATCAATAACGATCGCTCTGCCTTAGCTGATTATACTCAAGCAATTCAACTCAATCCCAATTATGCAAAGGCTTTTGCTAACCGAGGCATTACGTTAGTGAGAATGGGAGATACAAAAGGGGCGATCGCAGATTTGCAGCAAGCCGCCCGTTTATTTCGGGTTCAAGGAATGAATGCAGATGCTCAAAAAGCATTGGATTTGATTAGTCAACTGCAAAGGTAAAAGGTCAAAATCAAGCCCCGCCGAATGGAATTCGGGGCTACACAAACAAAGTCCGCCTTCGCGGACTGAAAATCTCTTTAATTATTCATTCCGCGAAGGCGGAATTCGTTTGTGTAAACCTGGTTTCAACCGCCGAATTTGATTGGAAATGAGATAATTTTCCCTAAAATCTCACCGTCACCAAAATCACCCGCCGAGGCTGATTTTCCGCTTCAATAATATACTCAACACGCCCAAAACCTTTCGGCCCCGGTTCAACTAAATCGTAGCGAGATGTCACCGTACCCGCCGCTGTATCGTATTGAGCAAAAACAGCACCGGGATTTCTCCCAGCAGACGCATCCGCATCCCCTCCCCAAGAACTCATATCATCTATTCGCGATCTAGTTGGCAATACCGAAGCCGCGATTTCTGGTGGTGTTAATCTTTGATCTGCTAAGACTTGTTGAGCGTTATGAATAGCGCACATTGTCGGCCCAGAAATTTTTGAGTCGCTGTATTGATCTTCCCACTTTTGCACGAAGCCAAAACCCACATTTGGGCCGACTTGCTCTTGTCTTTGCCGGCCCCAAAGCCGACTTACAGATAGAGTATTATCCTCCTCGCTCTTGCCTACCTGACCTAATTCAGTTCTTTTGCTAGTAAAATTGCGATCGACAAATTCTTTATCTGCCCTGCGAATAGCGTTGGCTGCCGCTGGTTTTATTTGACTGCTAACATTACTATTCCCTTGTAAGATTGTTGAGAGAACGCCGGGGATGGGCTGTGCTCCGCAATATTTTTGAATACCGTTAAAAACGCGATCGGCTGATAAAGCACTAATCGGAAATTCTAGGGAATAAGCTTCGGCAGGTTTGGGGAAAAAGATGCCGGATGTGGCGGAAGCAGCAAAAGAAGCGCCACCCCAGATGACGATACGATTAAATTGACGGCGGCTAATACTCATAATTTATCTTTTCCCTGGAGAGCTAGCGCCCGGTATAACATGGAACCAGAAGAAGTAGTACCATCCATTCTTACAATTTGTGGCTCTAGAACAAGAGATATCAATAGCTAGGCTTTTACCATTACTAACATCTACCAGCAGTGAATTGACCTGCCCAGCTTTCCCTACCTGGGAAGCTACTTGATTTCCATCAACATAGACATCTATTTTCGCGGGGGGGTCGCTATCCCGATCGCTAACTCCATACTCTATTCGGAGAGAGGCGCGACCTCCAGGCAGTCTACAGGTGAGACCGAAAGGCTGTGTTTTCAGAATGCTGGTGTATATTTCTCTAGCTATGGAAACATCTGTACTTTGGTTATAAGAAGGGCCGTCAGACCATCTCCTAACACAGTTCAGGTCGAGTATATGGATTTCGCGCTGGGCCTGGGCTACCTGTGCCCCAACTGTCGCTAAAGTAAAAGACAACACCCCAGCCGACAACAAACCGCTGAGCCACCGCACTCGCTTCATATAAATATCCTGCTAATACCTTAATCAATTAATATAAAGGATGAGCTGTGTAGGAAAAGTCCTGACTTTAGATAGATGACAACATCAAAAATGTCACAATTGTACGAAATGTCAGGTATAATAAATGGTGTAAACTCCAGCTTCTCCCTAATCTATGGATATCGCCGAAGTTTTGACACTGGCAGATGAGCTAATTTTTGCTAAGACGGGAAAGCATTTAGATTACGTGCAAGAAGCTATTCTGCGGGGAACTTTACAAGACACAACTTACACGCAAATTGCTCAAGAAGTTTACTCAAGTCCAAGTCATGTTAGAAATGTCGGATCGCACCTTTGGAAAACACTTTCTAAAGGATTCAGGAAAAATATTACTAAAGCAAATTTTAGGGCTGTATTAGAGCATGAAAAAATTTATAATTATCAATTAGCTATAGTAGGCGATAATATTAAAGTTGGCGAGAATGTCACAGTCAATAATAACTTTAACATTTGTTCTGAAAAAGTACGATAGCCCAAAACACCCCAAAACCCCGAACCAACAGCAAAACAGCCCCGCATCGACATAGGCGACGCACCAGAAATCTCCACATTTTTCGATCGCACATCCGAACTCACCACCCTCGAAAACTGGATTTCAAGCCGCACCCGCCTCATCACGATATACGGCTTATCTGGTATTGGCAAAACCGCCCTGACACTCCAACTAATCCCACAAATTCAACAGGAATTCGACTGCATCATCTGGCGAAGCCTCCGCGACGCACCAGCCCTCCCAACACTCCAAACCGACATAATTAAATTCGTATCTCAGCAGCAAGAAACTAACCCCCCCAACTCCCCCTTATCAAGGGGGGGCGAAGAGATTCAGCCTCCTTATCAAGGGCGTGGCGAAGAGTCGAGCCTCCGTCTCCGTCTCCCCCCCTTAGCAAGGG
>NZ_JADEXD010000301.1 GCF_015207285.1 Tychonema sp. LEGE 07203
CCCCTTACCAAAGGGAGGGAGTAAGAAATTTACAAATGATTTAGGATTGCTATATGTCCGAAGAGAGGAACGAAACAATCGCCGAGGTTTGCGATTGCTTCGTTTCGGATCGCAATGACAGAAATAGGTTTCAACCCAGATGCTGCACCATTGTCAATAAGCTTTTATGGACGGGCTCGCGTGCCCATCCCACAAGAAATTCACTCTTTGTGGAACGGGCACGCGAGCCCGTTGCTGACAATGGTGCAAGATATCAGTTTCAACCCAGATGCTGCACCATTGTCAATAAGCTTTTATGGACGGGCTCGCGCGCCCATCCCACAAGAAAATTTACTATTTGTGGAACGGGCCGGAGAGCCTGTGCGAGCGAGAATGGTGCAAGATGTGAGTTTCAAGGCAACCTGCTACTATTTCGCCGACTTCTGCGCCTTGTTTTCGGGTTCGACAGATTGCAAAGCTGCGTCGAGAATTGCCCGCGCTTCCTCCGCTTTGCTCCTAGCTTCTCGATAGCGGACGTTAGCTTGGGCGAAGTTTTTGAGAACTTTGAAACCGTCTTTGAGGCGACCAATTTCCTCCGCAGTCACAGTCTCATCTGTAAACAAAATGTCGATCGCCTCCCGGATTTTGAGCGCTTCTTCGCGGGATTCCATGACTTTCAATTTGAGACTTGCCAAATTGCTCAAAATCTGTACGGCTTCAGTAATTGCGTCTTCGCCTTCAGAGGCGGCATCTTCGATATCCTTAACTTCAACAAACTGCTTGGGCCCAAATCCCTCCACGAGTTCCGTAGGCAGCTTGCCCTCATCCATGAGTTCCATCAGCTTATCCATCGCATCTTCGCGGGCTTTGGCTGAATCTTTCCCTCTGACAGCTAAAATAATTTCGGGGCTTTGAGGAAGTGTATAGCGAACCATATTTCGATCACGAGTGTGCGACAACAATTGAATGATATTTTATCTTTATTCGATCGCCTGTTGCAGCGATCGTTCCGCTTCCTTGCCCACCGCTGGCCCAAATTTTACCCCCTTAAAATGGATGCAAGCCCCCAATTTAATTCATGGAGAAAGAAAAATTTTCGCTCTAACTTCAAGATTCCAGATTCAGCAGGAGAGCAAATCTCAAATCTTCAATGCCCCAATCTAAAATCGACTGACATCGTTTCCGGTTGCAAGAGGTCTAATAAAATCGAGTCAACTCTCAACAGTCAACTCTCAACTCTCAACTCTCAACAGTCATCAGTCAACAGTCAACAGTTGACACATATACACTCAAAAGGAACCCTCGACCATGAAAGATAAAATTCTTAACTTTATCAACTTGATTTTAGTAGCTGATGTGTTTTTCGTCTTTGCTATTTTTGGGTGGTTTGCGATCGCCGTAGTTGGGCGATCGACCGGAGTGAATCTCGGTTTCGATTTGTGGTACAGTCTGTGGCAGCCCGTATTTAATCCCGCCCTGGGAATTCTCATGGGCGGTGCAATTCTTAGCGGCATCATCAACCAAGTTTCTAAACGCCTCAATCCCAAGTAAAATTTATGTTGTATTTGAGACGGTGATTTGGGAGGCTAAAGCCACTAAATTACGTAGCAAATAAGGATTGGACGATCTGGATCTAAAAAAATCAACCCATGTTCTGAGTAACAAAAGTCTGGCATAAATTATGGGAGAACAAAAGTGTATCGGCATTCTCACTAGCGGAGGTGACTGTGCAGGCTTAAATGCCGTGATACGAGCCGTTGTGTACCGCGCAACGGGAACTTACAATTGGAAAGTAATGGGGATTCGTCAAGCCACCAACGGATTGATGAGTCGTCCCCCGGAAGCAATTCCTTTGAATATTGAGAAAGTAGACTCTTGGCTCACCATTGGCGGTACAATGCTGGGCACAACAAATAAGGGCAATCCCTTTGCCTTTCCAATGGCTGACGGGACTCTGCGCGATCGCTCCGATGATATTATTCAAGGCTATCATCAACTCGGTCTGGATGCCCTAATTGGCATAGGTGGCGATGGTAGTCTCGCCATTCTCAGGAAGATTGCTCTCGAAGGTAATTTGAATTTAGTTGCTATTCCTAAAACTATTGATAATGATGTCGGAATTACCGAGCGAGCGATCGGTTTTGATACTGCTGTCAATATTGCCACAGAAGCACTAGACCGCTTGCATTTTACTGCGGCCAGTCACAGCCGCGTGATAATTGTTGAAGTCATGGGACGCGATGCCGGACATATTGCAATTAGTGCCGGAATTGCTGGGGGAGCTGATATAATTCTGATTCCCGAAATTCCTTACAAAATTTCCGAAATCTGTGCCAAAATCCAAGAACGCCAACAACGCGGAAAAAACTACTGTTTAATTGTAGTAGCGGAGGCAGTTCGCACAGAAGCAGGCGAATTAGTAATGCACACAAATCGCTTAGGTCAAAGTCGATTGGGCGGAATCGGTCAGTATTTAGCTGATACAATTTCTGAATGTAGCGGTGCAGAAACCCGCGTCAGCGTTTTGGGACACACTCAACGCGGGGGAACACCTTCTTCGCTAGAAAGATTAATTGCTTCTGCTTTTGGCGTCGCAGCAGTTGATTTAATTGCCGAAGAGAAATTTGACCACATGGTATCTTGGCAACAGCGAGAAGTTGTCAGCGTTCCATTGGAAGATGCGATTTCCAAATACAGACCGGTAGACTTCAACGGTACTCTGGTTAAAACGGCCCGGGGTTTGGGAATTTGTTTGGGAGATTAGACAATTATTTGTCCTAGTTCTCAAACAGTAACAAGAAGCAAAGAAACCGGGTTTTTTGGCAATAGAGAGTTTTTGGCTAGTATTTATACCATTTCTCTAAAATCATGCAATACTCTCCGACCCCCCCTAGCCCCCCCTTAGCAAGGGGGGGGACAAGAATACTGTTGCATTATTTTTTGAAATT
>NZ_JADEXD010000102.1 GCF_015207285.1 Tychonema sp. LEGE 07203
ACTAATATCCTCACCGGAATTGGCTTTAACAATGTTTTTTCTTGGTTGGGAATGCAGCCGAAGCAGCCGCTGCGGCTGCCGTCAAGCTCGATCGATCCTGAAGCAACTATTCTTCAAGAACCGGATATTGCCTCCCGCACGCCTTCGCAATTTGTCGGCATTGTGGTGCAGGTGGGCATCGTGCTGTTTGCTGTGGTTGCCGCTACCGACGTGCTGGGGATTCCGGCGCTGACGGCGATTGTCAGCGGTATTGTGCTGGTTGCAGGCAGGGTGCTGGCCGGTTTGGTGGTATTTGCGATCGGCTTGTATTTGGCGAACCTGGCGTTTAGTTTGATTGCCAGTTCTGGAACTCGCCAAGCGCGGTTGTTGGGCCAAACGGCTCGCATCGCGATTATTGCTTTTGTTTCGGCCTTGGCGCTGCAACAAATGGGGATTGGCAGCGATATTGTGAATTTGGCTTTCGGGCTGCTCCTGGGGGCGATCGCCGTTGGGATTGCTCTAGCTTTTGGTTTGGGCGGGCGCGAGATTGCGTCCGAGCAAATTCGCGATTGGTTAGCGGCTTTTAAACAAGATAAGACGCCGCGTTTGTAACTCTATAAAAAGGCGTTTGTCAAGTACAAACGCCTTTTTTTTGATAATGAATCCGTAGCCCACTGCTACACTTTTACTGCACTTCTAGACGATCGCCCCTAAAATTTAAAAACCCAACCGAGATCCTGATTTTTAGGCGATCGGAACCATGAAAAATGCCCTAGTCCTCACCTCAAATCCCCTCTGAGGGAGATATTCAAAGATGAACTCATTTTTCCGACCTCTGTTGTGGGCGATCCCTTACCGAGAAGCAACCATCCATCTACCGCTAACCAAAGAACCAATCCGCCAACGACTCGCGACCATTATTCCAGCAAATGTAATTGGAGTAACGCCTACACTGGTAGGAGGGCAACTTCCTTACCGATACAAAATTTATCTTGATGGCTATTCCCTGCGCGCGATCGGACCTTCGGGAAATCGGAGATGGTGTTTAGTGACGCAAGGCGAAATTCAAGACATTCCCGGCGGTTCCGTGCTGCGACTGACGCTGCGTCTTTCCACCCTCATTATTGTCCAATTATTACTGAGTTTGGCGCTCCTTATCTGGTTTTTTAGAATTTTTTTTATAGAAAATAGCTTACCAATTATCCTATTTTTCACGATGCAATTCTTATTTATAATGGCGTTTAATTTTAAATACGAAGCCGATTGCACCCTAGAGATACTCAGACAGCTTATAGCAGATTGCCAACTTGTAGATAGCAGTAGCAGCATTGATTGACCGCTAAAAAAAATGATAGCAGCTAATAAGATTGGCCCAAAAAAGTCTGTGTCAAGTACAAACGCCTCTTTATTATAATTACTTTCGCTAGCCTGCTAAAATAAAATCAGAGAGAATTGAGGAAACTTAAACCGTGACAGTTTTCACTCAAATCGAAGAAGAAATTGAATATCCCAGCAGCGACGGAGAGCCGATGGCGGAAAGCGATATCACGCGCGATTACCTTACTTACAGCGTGGAAGCTCTGAAGCTGCACTTTCAAGGGCGATCGGATGTATACGTCTCAGCAAATTCTTTCGTTTATTACGAAGAAGGCAATAAAGCAGCAGTAGTTGCTCCCGATATTTATGTAGTATTCGGAGTCAGAAAACGCAAAAGAGATAACTATAAAATCTGGAAAGAAGCCGGGATAGCCCCGCAGTTTGTCTTAGAAATCACATCGGAAACAACTCAAGATGTAGACCAAGAAACCAAACCAGAAACCTATCGAACTTTGGGAATCAGGGAATACTTTCAGTACGATCCGTCTGGAGATTATCTGAATCCGATATTGCAAGGACTGCGTTTAGTCAACAACCAGTACGAGCCGATTCCCGCCAATAATATCGCCTTCGATACGCTGTGGCTGTACAGCGAAGTATTGGGACTGGAATTACACATAGTCTCTGGAGAATTGAGGTTTAGAAATCCTCAAACAGGAGAGTTTCTGAAGACTCATGAGGAAGAGCAACAAGCCCGAATAGCAGCAGAATCAGCCTTGCAATTGCTCATTTCTAACCTGTTAAATTCGGGAATAAATTTAGAGCAAGTTGCACAAATGATGAATTTATCGACATCGGAAGTGCAACGATTAATAGGGAGAGATGTGTGAGCGATCGCCTGCTTTCTACCTTCAGATTACAGCCTCGGATCGACAGGTTCGCTCTCCATCGCTAAAACTCCAAAAACGCATTCGTGAACTTGTCTCAAAGGAGCGCCCGCCACAAATCTCTCCAACGCTTCTATACCGAGAGCAAACTCTCGCAACGCTAAAGAACGCTTGCCGGAAAGCCCGCGCGATCGCAATTTTTCCAAATGTTCCGGCAATGAATATTCCAAACCGTAAATAATCCGCAAATACTCTTTCCCGCGACATTTTACCGCAGGCTGTACCAGTTTATTGCTATGTTTAACGATAAATTCCATTGGCTTGACAACCATTCCTTCGCCTCCCGCATCAGTCAGTTTTTTCCACCATTTTATCCCCGCTAATTGGCTGTCACAATCGGCAATTTCCACTACTTTGTATTCAGTAGCTAACAGCAATTCTGGGTCAGCTTGACAAATTTCTGCAATCTGTTCCATGTGCCAACAGTGATTTTTGTCAGCGTGAACTTTTCCCTCGGTTGCCAAAATGTGGAAAGGCGCTAACTTGAGGTCGGAGATAGATTTGACAGGCCAGCAGTAGCGCTGGTAGGCTGTAACGTATTGATGCGCTAGTTGCGATCGCTCTTGGTAGCGACTCAGCAAATCGCTAACTTCAACTCCCCGCTGGCTTGCCTGTTCTAAGTTCTTAATCGCATCCGCAAACGCAGTATTAGAAGCTGTTCCCACTGGCGCATACTGTTGCTGCAATAAGTCTTGAGCTTTGGCAGACCAAGGCATCAATTCGCAGTCCAAACAAACCCAGTCGCTTTGAAAATTATCCCAAAAATTGCTAGCAGTTAAAGCAACATTGATTCTAGCTAAAAATTCGGTTTCTATACTAGAA
Source organism: Tychonema sp. LEGE 07203 (assembly GCF_015207285.1). Taxonomy (GTDB): domain Bacteria; phylum Cyanobacteriota; class Cyanobacteriia; order Cyanobacteriales; family Microcoleaceae; genus Microcoleus. The sequence goes on from NZ_JADEXD010000102.1 coordinate 3,066, forward strand.
TTATTGAAGAAATGCCGTCCGGTGCGGGTGTAACAAATACCGATGCTGTTGTTAAGAATCCCGAAGCGCCGTTTAGCCGCCGATTCATCTCGGCAAACAATTACAACTGCACGGGAACCCATGTGTTTTTCTTCGCAGACAACTGTTGATATTCCCTGCTGTTGGTAGTAGCTAAATGCTTCGGCTGGATGTTCTAAAAGTCCGGGTTGTTTGGAAGTAGCAACGGGAGACATTGTGGGAGGTAAATAAATCAGCCACTTGGGATTTGCTGCAAACCGGCTCATTACTTCTAGGGCGGCGATCGCATTTTCTGCTTTAATCGTAATGTTGTTTTGCAGGCGAGTGGAAACGATCCGTTTGCCCAATACGTCGGCAATGTCTAATATATCGTCAGATTGCTGTTGGGCGGTGAGAGGAGTTGTAAAAGCAGTAAGTGCGATCGGCTTCACAGGTTCGCAGTAAACTCTAGCAGCCGCAACGCTGACAAATTCTCTTTCGGGATAGCGCAAAGCTGTTAGTTTGCCTCCGAAAACGCAGCCCGTGTCAATATCAACGGTATTGTTAAACCATTCTGTTTCCGGGACTGGCGTGTGTCCGTAAACAACTGCTGCTGTGCCGCGATATTCAGCGGCCCAATTGTATCTGACTGGTAAGCCGAATTCATCGATTTCGCCTGTTGTTTCTCCGTACAAGGCAAAGTCTCGAACGCGACTTGATGCACGTCCCTGAAATTCTGCTTTCATTCCGGCGTGGGCGACGACTAATTTGCCGCCGTCGAGGACGTAATGACCGATTAAACTGTCTAGAAATTGGCGAATTTCTGTTTCCGCAGATTCGCGAAATTCGTCGGGCAAAGCTGCTATTTCTGCTAAGGTTTGTTCGAGTCCGTGGTTAATTTTGACATTTTTGCTGTTGAGTTTTTTCAGCAATTTAATGTCGTGATTGCCGGGGACGCACAATGCTGTTTCTGCTGCTACCATGTTGCGCGCGAGCTTGAGGGTGTCGAGAATGCGGGGGCCCCGATCGACCAAATCGCCCAAAAACACGGCTTTGCGCCCTTCTGGGTGCGCGTAGGTGGGAAAATCCCAAAAAGCAGAATCGCCGGTTTTTTCCACAATTTGATAGCCCAACTGTTGCAGCAATTGTTCTAATTCGCCGCAGCAACCGTGAATGTCGCCGATGATGTCAAACGGGCCGCGATCGCCTTTGCGGTTGTTCCACAGCGGTTGTCTTGCGACTTCCACCGCGTCGATTTCCTCTGGGGAACGGAGGATGTAAACGTAGCGAAATCCTTCGCGATCGAGCGATTTGAGCGATCGCTTTAAATTTTGAACGTGGCGGCGAACTACGTGACTGCCGAAGTTGCGGTTTGGACGTTGTTGATTGCGATCGGCACACAATTTTTCGGGTAAATTCAGCACAATTGCGGCCGAAATGCAATGGTATTTTCGAGCTAATTCTAACAAAGGTTTGCGACTTTCCGGCTGAACATTTGTCGCATCTATAACAGTTAATCGGCCTGCTGCTAGCCGTTTAGCAGCGATAAAATGCAGTAATTCAAAAGCATCGCTGGTTGCAGCTTGATTGTTTTCGTCATCGGAAACCAGCCCCCGGCAGTAATCCGATGAAATGATTTCTGTCGGCAGGAAATGTTGGCTGGCAAAGGTAGATTTCCCGGAACCGGATGCACCGATGAGAACGACTAGGGATAGTTCGGGAAGGGTAATTTTCATTGTTTAATAATTGTGATTTATCTCGTTTTTGGTTGCATCAAGATTATTTAACCGCAGAGAGCGCAGAGAACACAGAGAGAGAATAGAGATAAATAATTCTAATGAAGAGCTGAGTTGATATTACTCGTTGGCCGGCTTGTTAAGGTTAATTACAAAAATATCACAAGGTTTTACTACTATTGCTACTCAAGCTCCTCCTACTCTGTAGCGGTGACATCATCAAGCAGGACATCATCATGTTGCTCTGCCATTTTTGCGAACGCTTCATCCCAACCTGCTCGCGGTTTTAGGGCTGCACTAATGACGATCCGATCGCCCTGAACTTCGATTTCTACTGCTCCGCTAATACCAATTTGCTCTAACCAAGATTTGGCAATGTGAATTCCCTGAGAATTGTCAATTTTCACTATCTGGGTTTGAATAGATTTACTCATAGCTGAAGCCTGCATCTTTTCAAGTTTAATTAGATTGTAGACACAAACAGAATGTCGGTATTATTTGCATTGGGTGAATATTGCCATTTGCGTAGGCGAACCTACTTCTGCATCTTCGGTTCCCACACAACGAAATTCTACAGCAAACCCAAACCGTTCTGCAACCCCATTCGCCCAAGTTTGAAATTCTGCCCTCGTCCACTCAAAGCGGTGATCTCGGTGGCGAAATTTCCCAGCAGGCAAGTTTTCAAACTTAACGTTATATTCAATATTTGGAGTTGTGACGATCGCACTTTTGGGCCGCACAAACTCAAACAACACCCGCTCGAAAGCAGCCAACCGATCTAAATCGAGATGTTCGATAACTTCAATTACCGCCGCTGCGTCAAAATCGGTCAAGCGGCTGTCCCGATAAATCAGCGAACTTTGGATTAGTTGAATGCGAGATTGTTGTGCGGGAGACAAGCGTTCTATTTGCAATCTTTCCGTGGCAATTTCCAAGACCCGGTGGGAAACATCGACTCCCGTAATTTGTTCGATCCTCTGCGAGGGCTTCGCTAACGCACTTTCTTTCAAAAGCAATCGCAGCAGTTTTCCTTCGCCGCAACCCAAATCTACCACTCGCTTAACATTGCTGGCTTTTAAAACCTCCATCACAGCATCTAAACGCTGTTCGTTCAAGCTAATTCGCTGTTCTAAAACTTCCTCTTCTTGCTGGTGATAAACTTCTAGTTTCTCCTGGTCAAGATTATCTGCTTCTGCTAATTGTGCCACAGCAATGCGCGTCAGATGGCGCTGGCGTTTCAGATAGCGATCGGCAATTTGTTCGCGGGCAGGATGCGCGTTCAACCAACCTTCACCGTGACGGAATAACTTCTCGATTTCATCATCGCTAACCCAGTAATGTTTGTCGTCATCCAACACCGGAATTAGTACGTAAAGATGGCTCAACAAATCCGCCAAACGAATTGTATTTTGCAGTTCTACCGAAAAGTAAGGACTCGCGCCCCATTCTGGAAATTGCGCGTCAAGAATCAGCGGTTTTGCTGCGACTTGATAGCCCAGCGGCTCAAACATTTCGCGCAGAAACTTTTCGCCACCGCGACAGGGCAAAACGGAGAGATTAACTGTTAAAGGAATTGGGGTTTCTGCGAGTTCTGGGCGGTCTTTGCAGCGACCGGATAGAGCTGTACTAAAGACCTTGCCGAGGGCGACAGACAGAAACGAAGAGGCAACGTAGGGGCGATCGTTGACGTATTGTTCGAGAGGGCGATCGTCCGATTTCGACTTGCCGCGCACCAAACCAACCGGATCGACATCTAACAGCAAAGCTGCCGTGCATTTTTCTGCATTCGCCTCTGGATAAAACACGCTGGCTTGTCCGAAAGTCATCGGAAAACATTGAAGGCGATCGGGATGTTTGTGCAGCAAATAACCCAAATCTGTAGCTGGGACGCGAGTTGTAGAAATGGTTAATAACATAATATTGGGAATTGGGCATTGGGCATTGGGCATTGGGCATCGGGCATCGGGCATTGGGCATTGGGCATCGGGCATCGCGCATCGGGCATCGCGCATCGGGAATTGGTGTTTGTTATTGCATAATTGCTTCTTCTGACTAATGACTAATGACTAATGACTACTGACTAATGACTAATGACTAATGACTAATGACTAATGACTACTGACTAATGACTACTGACTAATGACTACTGACTATTAAGATTGCTGTTTTTCCACACTTCCCAAATTCAACTTAGCCCGCAATTCATCCTTAATCCGATTTAAAATAGAATCCTCATCCAAAGAAGATAAAATCTTGCTGACAACAGCCTTCGGCCCCTCATCTCCCCAAGAAGCACCGTTAGCCAAATAAGCCTTAGTAACTTGACCGATTCCGTAGCAAGAAACCCCAGCAATTGCAGCTTGAGTCACAGCCACAGAAAGATAAGGCCCCAAGGCCAAACCTCCCGTCGCCGGTGTCGCCAAACCCAACAATCCTTTTAAAGAACTCAAACCCAAATTTGCCACCAATTCGCCCGCAGTAATTCCCCCCATACTCAATGCAATTTTTTGCAGCAATTCTACCGCGCCCGCTTCTGTCATCGCAATGCCGTAAACTTTAGATAAAGTTAATATCATTACCACATCAATTACCGCACCGCTGAGAATATCAACTACAGTAACTGGATTTAGGGCGATCGCCACAGCTTTAGTCATTACCCCATTCCAGATAATCCGGTTAGCCGCGTCTTCTCGAATCTCCATTTTTCGCTGCACCAACTGCTCGTTAATATCCCCCGCACAAAGCATCGTATTCAGCGCTACCAAAGATTTTCCTTCCCGGTCTAAAATCTCCAAAATCTTTAGTTTTAAATCCTCAACTTGTGGTAAAGTACGATTCATTTGCACGCTCATACTGCCATCGGGACGGCGCACTGCCCGCGCCGTCAAAGGTGAAGCGGCAGCCATCACAATTTCATCGGGAGATAACAATTCTCTCACGCGATCGTCCCGAATTTTGTGATAAATTGCCAGCCTATCTGCATCGGGATACTGGTCAATTTTATTAAACACTAATAACATGGGTTTTCCGGCTTCCCGCAATTGCGAAAGTGCTTGATATTCCACTTTCGTAATGTCGCCAGCAACTACAAATAATATCAAATCGGCTTGTTTTGCGACGCGGCGGGCTAAAAGTTCGCGAGTTTCGCCGTCAACTTCATCTATTCCCGGAGTATCGATTAATTCTACTTGCGACAAACGGTAAATAACTGGCGAAAGTCGATCGGGTAAACCGTCATCCACACCATCTCCGACATCCCACTTTCCAATAGTTGTGGTACGAGTCACCCCGTGAGTCGGGCCTGTTTCAAACACATTTTGACCGAGTAGCGCGTTCAAAACCGAAGATTTTCCCCTTCCCACCATCCCAAACACAGCGATTTGCACGCAAGCGCGCTCTAGCTTGTCCAGCATTGTTTCCAAGCCGCCAATTTCCGGCTCCAGTCCAGTTCGCTCTTGTGGTGTCAAGTCGAGATTTTCTACTATATCTCGCAGAGCATCTTTAGCGCGGCGCAGGTTGAGTTCTGCTTGAATGTCTGCGAAACTTAATATTGTGTCGTCTAATTCGCGATCGACATTTGAGAAATCCGATACTTCAGTCATTGTTACCTGATGTTATAGCTTTGCTTTATCTAAAGTTTTAACCGATATGATGCTATTCTAGCTTTTTCTGCGGGCTTTGTACATTGGGGACTCCGTAATGCCGTGTTTATAATAATCTGCGTAGAGAAGACTGGGCGGTTTCAACCGCCAATCTGTGTTCCTACAAATGTCATGTAAAATCTGTTGAATTTACAACCAATGATTGATGCCAACAAAATAGCAAATTATCCATTTCTATTACGAGTAATAATTTTCCTATTAATTTTATCAGCAATCTGGCTGCCCGTCGCTGCCCCAATTTATCTCTTAGTTAAAGATAGCAACCTCGCAACTATTCTGACAATGGGATTGTTGTTTGTCGAGTTTCTGTTCCTAGTGCGGCGCTGGGGAAAACAGGTTTACGGACAAACGCAATTGCTCAAAAGTTACGGTTTAGTCAATACGCGACAAAACGGTTTTGAGCTTTTGACTGGATTGGCGATCGGCACTTTTATCACTTTTACCCTATTTTTAGTGCAAGGACTGCTCGGCTTTGTCGCATGGCAAAATTCTGATAATTTGCCTCGAATCATCGCAGAAGGGCTATTAAGCGCCCTGGGAGTGGGTTTTGCGGAGGAGTTGGTATTCCGTGGTTGGTTGCTGGACGAATTGCAGCGGGATTACAACAATCAAATTTCTGTGCGGGCAAATAGTCTGGTGTTTGCCCTATCTCATTTTATCAAATCTGTGGAGGGAATGCTGCGGACTTGGCCTCAGTTTCCGGGCTTGTTGTTGTTGGGTTTGATACTGGTTTTGGCAAAGCGCCACTGTCAAAATCGGTTGGGTTTGTCGATCGGGCTTCATGCAGGTTTAGTCTGGGGATACTATATAATTAACATCGGAGAGTTAGTCCGATATTCTGGCTCTGTTCCCGATTGGGTGACAGGAATTAACGGCAATCCGCTAGCTGGGGCGATCGGGCTTTTGTTTTTGAGCGTCTTGGCTGTGGGAATGCGAAAAATTAGTCAGTAGTCAGTTGTCAGTTGACTGTTGTCATTTTATCAATTCCCAATGACCAATTACCTATGAAACTCACGATTTTTGCCGCAGCTATACTGCTAATTAGTGCCAACTTTTATGCTTCTGTAAAAGCACAAACTACCGCACAAGTCAAGCTAAATAATTCTTTAGTTCAAGTGCAGCCAACGCGAGAACAAATTCTCAAAGCTTGCTTGCAAAATCAGGCTGAAACTCTGCCAAATCCTTTTACCGATGTGCCTTCCAATCACTGGGCTTACAAAGCGGTTTTGACGATGTATTATTGCGGGGCTTACCGAGAAGCAACCCCACCTGCTTTAATTCAAGAATTGCTGCAATCAATTGATTATCCCACATTTCATCAGAGGCCAGAAACCGGGTTTTTTACGAAAATACTTGTTGAAAACCATAAATCTCGGAAAAACCCGGTTTCTTAGTTCGTAGCGTCAAGGCCAAAGAAACCGGGTTTTTGAAAGTTTTAGGGTGTTGCAGTGCAGTATTGTCGTAAAAACCCGGTTTCTGACTCAAGGTGTTTCCAGGCCAAAGAAACCGGGTTTTTGAGAGTTTTAGGGTGTGGTAACGAAGTATTTCGTAAAAACCCGGTTTCTGACTCAAGGTGTTTCCAGACCAAAGAAACCGGGTTTTTGAGAGTTTTAGGGTGTGGTAACGAAGTATTTCGTAAAAACCCGGTTTCTGAGTATTAAAACTGAGCACGAACCGTAAAGGAATAATCCCCGCCCGGTTCAAGCTGATAATCCCATTTTTCCAGAAAACGGTGCAGCGGTTCCTGAATCAATGCCCTACCCCGAGATGGTTCCAGTATCAGTGTTTTTTCTGCGGTGAAACGCCACTGAAACTGCCACTCAAAATTGCCGGCACTTACTTCACCCTCAATGGTGCCTTTTAGCCAAGATTGGCCAGTCACTCGGACATATGCAGTTGTTTCGGGCAAACGTCTCGAACTCACCTTTTTGTTTCCGCGTTTGTTTCTGCAATGGTACGATTGTTGTAAAGACTCATGGCTTTTTCTACTCCCTGATGGAGGCTAAGTTCCACAGCTTCTACAACTAATTTAAGCACTTTCTCTACTAATTGACTTTCCTCTGAGGAAAATTTTCCTAATACGAAGGAAATCGTATCTTTGTCATTTTTAGCAGGATCGTTTTGAGGTTTGCCGATGCCAATCCGCAAGCGGGGAAATTTGTCTGTACCTAAATGAGAAATTGTCGATTTCATGCCGTTGTGTCCGCCTGCTGAACCGGCAAGCCGCATTCTGAGTTTGCCGATCGGCAAATCCATATCGTCGTATACTACTAATACGGACTCTGGAGGTATTTTGTACCAATCCGCCGCCGCCCGAATCGATTGGCCGGAAAGATTCATGTAAGTCAGCGGTTTTAGCAATCGAATTTTCTGTCCCCGCGGCCGATTTCCCTCGCCAAATATGCCTTGAAATTTGCGGTTTTCTGACAGGGAAATTTGCCAAGATTTAGCCAAGGTATCCACTGCATTAAAGCCGATGTTGTGTCGGGTGCGATCGTACTTTGGTTCTGGATTCCCCAAACCCACAATTAGCTGGGGAATTACTAACTCGCCTGGTGTTTCCGACTTCTGAGAGTTATTCATTTAACTGTCTGGGGTATTTTCCTTAACCGCCGCGAGTTTTTCTGGTTCCGGCTTTTTGCTGGCGACTGCTGCTTCTAACTGCTTGGCTTCCCGCGTAAACTCCGACTCAAAATCCCGCGAAGCGTCTTGAAACCCTCGAAGTGCTTTACCGAAACTCCGACCAATTTCTGGTAATTTTTTCGGGCCGAATACCAACAGGGCGATGGTAAAAATTACTGCCATTTCCGGCAAACCAATCCCAAAAATATTCATGGTTTTTCTCCTGCAATTTGTTTAGTGACTTCTTGTTTATTTATGGCAAAAGTAATCGAAAAGGGTAAGGAAAAATGGGAAAACTTAGCTTTTACCCTTTCTCCTCTACCCTCAGCTTTTACTGTTAGCCTTACTGTTTCGCGCTCAAATTTTAGCGGCCGAGACTGGACCAATCGACATCCACATTCTCCAGAATCAGTGAAGAGTTGTAGATTTGCAAAATAATCAACAAGAACACGAAAAACAGTCCGATGAAAACGCTCATCAACAGCGTGGTTCCCCAACCAGGGGCTACCTTGCCGTATTCTGAGTTAAGGGGTTTGAGTATATCTCCCAACCAAGTTCGCTGTGCCATAAGTCACCTACAATGAATCTCTACAGAAAAGTTTGACATATTTCCACCGCTAATTGCGATCGCAATTTTTTAGCTTTCTCGCTCCCGGACTCTACCGCAGTCCCCGACTCTCCCCCGAACCGATTCTCCCTGTCGGGTTCGGGCGCGACCATACCCTAGTCCGGCATAAAATCGCTAGACTTTTGACGGATTGTTATTTTTTGTAATATTATAGAGTGGATAACTCATAATCGCTCCCCCAACAATATGGAACCAGCAGCAGTTCTCGGCATTTCTCTGGGTATGTGTCTGGTGGCACTGACCGGCTTCTCAATCTACACCGCTTTCGGCCCTCCCGCCAAGGAATTGAGAGATCCTTTTGAAGAACACGAAGACTAAAGAAGAAGGAAGAAGGAAGAAGGAAGAAGGAACAGGGAAGAAGGAAGAAGGAAGAAGGAAGAAGGAAGGTTTGCCCAATTTTCCCCCTCTCGCCCTCTCCCCTTCTCCGAAGCGATCGAACTTCTGCAGAGCCCGATCGACCTTTCGCCTCCCCAGTCAATGCTATATTCTGCAAAAATACAGTAAATCTCTATTGGAAAAATCTATCTTCCAGTTAAAGTAAAAATTATTAGGTTTCAGGCGAAAGCATCATGGGCAATACCTTCGGGCATTTATTTCGGATATCGACATTTGGGGAATCTCACGGCGGCGGTGTGGGAGTAGTAATTGACGGTTGCCCGCCCCTAGTGCAGATCGACGCATCGTTCATTCAAGCAGAACTCGATCGTCGCCGCCCCGGCCAAAGCAAAATTACTACGCCCCGGAAAGAAGCAGATACCTGCGAAATTCTGTCGGGGGTGTTTGAAGGTAAAACTCTGGGAACTCCGATCGCAATTTTAGTCCGCAATCAAGACACTCGCCCCCAAGATTACGGCGAAATGGCGACAACTTACCGCCCTTCCCACGCCGACGCTTCCTACGATGCTAAGTACGGAATTCGCAACTGGCAAGGCGGAGGTCGAAGTTCGGCGAGAGAAACTATTGGTAGAGTAGCAGCAGGGGCGATCGCCAAAAAAATTCTTTCTCAAGCAGCAGGAGTCGAAATCGTCGGCTACGTCAAACGCATTTTTGACTTAGAATGCGTCGCGGACCCGGACACTGTTACCTTAGAACAAGTAGAAAGCAACATCGTTCGCTGTCCCGATGCCGACTGCGCCGAAAGAATGATTGAACTAATTGAAAAAGTGCGCGACAGTGGAGATTCGATCGGCGGTGTAGTCGAATGCGTCGCCCGCAACGTACCCAAAGGCCTGGGAATGCCCGTATTCGACAAGCTCGAAGCCGACTTGGCAAAAGCTATCATGTCCTTACCCGCCAGCAAAGGCTTTGAAATAGGTTCGGGCTTTGCCGGGACTCTGCTTTTGGGCAGCGAACATAATGATGAATACTATACTGATGACAAGGGTGCAATTCGTACAGTGACGAATCGCTCCGGCGGCATTCAGGGTGGCATTGCTAACGGTGAAAATATCATTCTGCGGGCGGCATTCAAACCAACTGCGACAATTCGCCAGCAGCAGCGTACAGTTACTCGAGAGGGTGAAGCAACGCTGCTAGCGGCCAAAGGAAGGCACGATCCTTGCGTTTTGCCAAGAGCTGTGCCAATGGTGGAAGCAATGGTAGCTTTAGTTTTGTGCGACCATTTGCTGCGCCATCACGGACAATGTGGAACCTTAAAGTCTGAATTTTAAAATGGAAATCAGCTTGTCCTCTGTAGCGGCAAATCCCGTTGATTGCCCTCAACCCTCCGAATCAATAAAAGGTATAGATGATTTTGTCGTAGAGTTCTGGGGCGTGCGGGGAAGTGTTCCGACACCGGGACAGGAAACTGTTCGCTACGGCGGCAATACTTCTTGTTTGGAAATGCGCGTCGGTGGAAAACGCTTGATTTTTGACGGCGGAACAGGCTTGCGGATGCTGGGAGACCAGTTGCTGCAAGAAATGCCGGTGCAAGCTTATATGTTTTTTACTCACTATCACTGGGATCACATTCAAGGTTTCCCGCTGTTCGCCCCAGCTTTTATCCGCGGCAATAGGTTTGATATTTATGGGGCGATTCCGCCGGATGGGGATTGTCTCAAAAGACATTTTGTAGAACGGATTCTGCACTCGAATTCGCCGGTGCCGCTGATGGGTTTGCCTGCAGATTTGAATTTCTACGAACTCAATCACAACCAGACGATGATGCTGGACGATATTGAGATTCGGACTGGTTCTCTGAATCACCCGAATACTGCTATGGGATATCGGGTGAGTTGGCAGGGACGTTCGGTGGTTTACTGTTCTGATACGGAACATTTTCCCGATCGACTAGATGAGAATGTCTACAATTTAGCCCTCGATGCTGACGTGCTGATCTACGACGCGATGTACACTGACGAGGAATATCACAACCCCAAGTCTCCGAAGGTGGGTTGGGGACACTCGACTTGGCAGGAAGCGGTGAGAATGGCTAAGGAGGCCAGGGTGAAACGGGTGGTGATTTTTCACCACGATCCGGCTCACACTGACGATTTTCTCGATCGCATCGCCGAAGATGTCCAAATCGCTTTTCCCAAGGCTGTCATGGCCCGCGAGGGTCTTATTTTGCCGGTCGGCTTCTGAACTTTCGTCGGTAGGGTCGATCGCTCCTAACTCGATCCAACCATCATTATGATGTGGAGCAGGTCTGGCGGCCTGCTCCACAAGTTTTTTATTTTTAGCAAACACTCTTAGTGCGTGGTATAATCCTTTGCTAGTAACTTTTTAGGAAGAATATTTAAGGTTTTTTTGATTGTTTTACCCGCTCTTATTTGAGAAGATTGGCAAAATTAGCGGTTTGCTAATCGCGAGCGGGATTTTAGCCGATCGAGTCTGCAGGTCTGATTGCTTGGCTCTGTATAACTGTAATTGGTTGGAATGTGCCGTTAGAAAAAGTATCGAGTTTGACAGCACAAGAGCGACTGTCGCGAAGTGCCGTACAACTGATAGAAGAGTACCTGTGGCAAAAACCGGGTTTCTGACCGCAAATTTAGCATCACAACCTATATCTCTCGTTCAGAAACCCGGTTTTTAAGAGCTTCCACACCAATGGTACTCTTCTGTCAGGCACAACTGAGATCGCCGCTAAACCCAAGTAAAAATTTACAGGCGATTTGGTGCGATCGCACGATCGAACAACAACGCACCTTCTCGATCGCTTCCGCAAAACGCACAGCAACAAGTAAAATAATTGGAGGATTGCAGCAGGCGAAAAAGTGAAAGTTTTAAGTGTCAACAAACATGGCGAGGCTCCGCAAGATTTCACTCTCCCGCGAGGCTCCCCTAGTGGCAGCAGACTTGCTAAATCATTGTCATACCTGCAATTTTTTGAGTAATTCCCAAACAGAAAAGCTGAGGTTATAGTTACGAAAAAACACAAGTACGATGCTTTTTTGGGAACATGAATATTGGCAACTATGAAAAGCAAATGTGAAAGCTTTTCACTACAGTCTGAGTGATTATTAGGCAGTCAATTTCACTCAAAAGAAAGAGACCATCGCTCTTTGGTTTGAGACTAGCTGCAACAGCAAAGTGAATGTTATGACTTGACTATCAAAATGGGAAAATTACGTTTTAGATCTTCAGCAAATCATTACAGATGGATTGCCCTAGGCAGTTTTGCTGTAATTATGGGTATTTCAGGGGCATTAGCCTACCGCCTAGCTCCGCCGCCCGGATTCGTGGCTCAAGGCACTCTGGGCTCTAATAGTCCGCCAGTAAAATTTTCGAGCACGGGCGCGACAATTCTCAAGCAGGGAGAACAACTGACTCCAGATGTTCTGCTGGCAGATAATGTTGTTAAAGCAGTGGCAGATGCAGTTAAGCTGTCGCCGCAGCAAGTTCGACAAAATGCTAGCGTCAAGATTTCTAAGCCGGAAGCACCTCTAGAGATTGCTGTTGGGTATCGATCGCTCGATCCGGAACAAGCAGTGCAAACGGTAGATATGTTGATGAAAGGCATGGTTGAAAAAAGCCGCCTGATTAACAGATATCGGTGGCAATCAGTCAATCAGTCGCTCAACCAACGCTTGGCACAAGTCACTCAAGACCTGAAACAAGCTCAGCAAAAACTCGACCAATACGAAAGAGAGCGCGCTCGCCTGTTGCAGCAAATGAAGCTTCAACAAGATTTTTACAACAAAACTCAGCTAGCAATGGCGGATACGCAAGCGTCGGAAAAAGAAATGGTGAGCAGTTTGGCTGCTGCTGCTGCACCGCAAATTGTGGCGACACCCACGAGCGATCCGACAGTGCCTCTGATTTTGGGAGTTGGTCTGCTGTTGGCGATTTTAGTCAGCCGCGGTTTAATTCCTTCGGTGGCAAATTGGCAGCACAAAACAGCTTTTGAGCGAGAAGAGAGCGAAAGGCTCCAAAGTGCTTTGTACCGACTGATCAAAGAAGGCGGCGGCGAAATCACTTTGGTGCGGTTTGCGATGGAAACGCGGCTGTCGCCGGATGTCGCCCAGCGTTTTTTGAACGAGCAAGCTGAAGTTTTTAATGCCAATTGCGAAATTAGAGACGACGGCAGTATCTTGTATCACTTCCACATTTAAAAAGCTTCAGGCGCGATCGCCCCACAGCAACCAGCCAGCCGATCGGGCACTCACAGCTCGATCGGCTGGCTTTTTGGGTAATTTGTTAAAAAATATTTTATTTTTGTTTTCCGCTCGCTTCCATATCTGTATAATGAAAAAATACGTAAATATACGGTTGCTTGTTACCGAATTACCGGATAAACAGCTAGTTTATCGTTAAATATCTCTTAGGAAGTAAGTCAGCTCAGTATAAATGCTGTACTCTAAAACGATAAGTGGTTCCGGGATGTTACATAGTTTCACAGAAGAAACTCGATCGGGCCAGAGCCTGAAATCAAACTTCCAGCCACAAACCCTGCGTTTTCACATTTAACTTTTGCAATCACCAGTTGAGGCTATACCCATGATCTTTGAAATAATTGGTTCTTCTTTCGTAGTTTACTTTTTGCTGATGTCGATCGCCAATTACGGCGACACTGGAATGTAAACTATATGCAGCAGGCAAAAAAAGCAATTTGTTTGAAGCTGCCGAGTCTGTCGTGCCAGCAACTTCCCAGAAAATGAATGGATGAAGGAGTCGTTAAGTACCGCTGTGACTGGAAAAAAGCAGACCCTGTAGCAGCAGGCGACATAGCAGATTTGATGGAGTGGCGCGATCGGCTACACTCTTGGGGACTAATTGCCGTATACGAAAATGGCATCGGGTTTGGGAACGTCAGCGTCAGGATTGGCAATTCTTGCCAGTTCGCGATCTCCGGTACCCAGACAGCACACTTGCCGCAGCTAGGGCCAGAATCCTACTGTACTGTTACCGAATTTAACTTAGAACAAAATTTCCTCGGCTGCCGGGGCCCCGTACCAGCTTCGTCGGAGTCCCTGACTCACGCAGCACTGTATCTTCACAGAGACGATGTGGGGGGGATAATTCACGTCCACAACCCTCAACTCTGGCACAAACTGCTGTTTAAAATTCCTACTACTAGAAAAGAAATACCTTACGGCACTCCTCAAATGGCCCTAGAAATGTTTAGACTTTTTGATGAGGAGAATTTGGCCGATCGCAAAATTTTGGCGATGGCCGGTCACGAGGACGGAATTATCTGTTTTGGCGCTACCTTGGACGAAGCTGGAAAAGTGCTCTCGGCTGCGATCGGTTAGACCAGATCTGCGTTAAACTGAGCTTTACCCTTGGCTGATGGTCGATCGCTCGAAGGCGCCGACACAGCTTAAAAACTTTGACAGTGCCTCTTGCCTCCTCGGTAAGGGAAAGATATTTTAAAGAAATACATTTTATAGCAAAAGCTGAGAGTCATCGTGAATCTAACTAAACTTGTAAGCTCAAAAGAACTGCAATCAGAGGTATCTCGTCTCACCGAAGAGCTGCAAATGCGCGACCAATTGGTGCAGCAGTTATCTCAAGAACTGTTCAGACTGGTCAAAGGAAATTCGAGTTTTGTACCCGCGCCGGAAGTGTCCGATCGCCACCAAGCTCAAATGCAGGCAATGCGCGAACAACTGCAAGCAGTTGAAGAACAGGTGGGTTTTTATCAAGAACAAATCGCCGAGCGGGATGCAGAGGTTTACCAACTGCGACAGTCAGTGCAAGAATTGACCGATCGCTCTCGGATGCTCGAACAAGTGGTTCAGGAATTGCCCGGGGTTTACCGCCAAAAGTTTGCTGAGCGGATCGAGCCGATTAAGGAAAAGTTGGATCAGTTGCAAAAGGAAAACCGCCAGTTGCACACAGAGTTGCAGAGCGTGACTTACCGTCTGGCGGTGCGAAATCGCAAGGCTAAGGGCCTGGATCTGCCGAGTGTCGATCCTGATGACGATCGCGGAATTCAAATGCCGAGCCTTGGCAATGTCTGAGGTTTTGATTGTGGCGGGTGACGCGCCAGAAGCCGCAGCCAGTATCGAGGCGGCGATCGCTCAATCTCATCCTTTAACTCAAGTCAATATCTGTGGAGTTTCTGAACTCAATTCAGGGGCGATCGCTCCGGGTGGAGCAATCGTTTGTCCTTTGACGCTGGATCTGCCCCCCGATCTGGTTTTTCCAGGTCAAAATGTGTTTCGATTTTGCCGCAATATTTCGGCAGCGCGCGATCGAGTGGCCGAGAAACTGCTTTTTCCCGTCGGCGAAGGCAGTTTTTGGCTGCCTGTGGTGCACACAGCAAAGGGGCCGCTCTATGCTGAGGCGATCGCAGCAGAATCTGACAAATTGTCGGGCCAGTTGAGTTACCGTCAACCGCTGCATTTGTCGGATGTTTGGCGGCAGCAGTTGTACCAGTTGGCTTTCGGCTTGTTGGTGGATATTTTAAATGCGCCGCCGGCGACTTATTTGATGCAGTTTGGGTTTGTAGGGGAAAGGATTTTGTTCGATCGACTTTGGCCTTTTCCGGCTGCACCTGCGATCGCCTCTGTCGGCGTTCAAGTGCCGGATTTATTTGTCTGTCACTGGTATTGCTTGACAAATAAGCCTATTTACGATTTACAAATTATCTCAAGTTCGGGTATTGACTTATAGAACCCATTTGATATCTTTGAGTTTTTAGGTTGGGTGACCAGAAATATAGAGAGAAACTGGTTTCTGAGATTTACGCGGGCGAGAAACCGGGTTTCTTGGAGTTTTTGGTTGGGTGACGAGAAATATAGACAGAAACCCGGTTTCTGAGATTTACGCAGAATAGATATCAAATGGGTTCTATATATGCCGCAACAGCTTAAGATATTCTGCATTTAAATTTCATGTAAAAAACAATAAAACTACTGTGGGGTGGGCAAAAGAGCGAGCCCTGAATATGCAATGTTTATTGGCGCGACAGCTTACAACCCTCATTACCCGCAATTAATCGGAAACGAGATAATTTTTATCCAGCAACTAAAGCGGGAGTTTCTGTTGAGACAATTTGCTCGAAACTGTCAAAAATTTCAAATAGTTGGTCGAGTTGAGTAATTTCAAATATTAGCTTGACAGTGGCTGAAAGGTTGCAAATCACCAGGCGGCATCCCCGGTGGCGGGCGGCGTTGAGCCCGCCGACTAGGGCGCACAAGCCGGAACTGTCGATAAAATCTACCGAGGCCATGTCTATTACCCAGAGTTTGTGCCGATCGGGCAAAATATCGGTTAGCTGTTGTTGCAGGAGGATGCCAGCTTGCGAGTCGAGGCAGTTTTGAGGTTGGAGGACAATGTGTTGGTTGAAAGTGGAAAGTTCCATAGCAGTTATCCTAACGATTGTCAAGTATGAATAAGTGAGTTGGGTTGCCGATTCGGTGGAGAGACTCAGGGAATTTTAGCTGAGGTTTGAGGATGGGGCGATCGCCCGACTGCGAGAAATTTAACTGTGATAAATTTATTAGGAAAACTGGCTGGCTATAAAGCCGGAGGCAACCGCAACAATTCCTGATTAATCAATCATCCCCTAAAAGCTGGTTTTTTGTGGCGCGGGCGATCGCGAGTTTTCTGTGTCCTTCATCACAGCGAAGGATTGCACTATTGGCTGAATCGAGCCAATATATAAATGTATTGAGCTTTGCAAAAGTTTACGAAGGCAGTATCGAATGTCTTTTGAGTTTTTATCGCTAGAGACTATTCAGGAATTTGCCCACAATTACGGTTACTGGGCAGTATTTCTGGGAATTTTGCTGGAAAATCTGGGAGTGCCTCTCCCTGGTGAGACTATTACGATTGTTGGCGGGTTTTTAGCCGGCAGCGGGGAACTGAATTACTGGTACGTACTCGGCTGTGCGATCGCCGGTGCAACTTTGGGAGGAAATTTCGGTTACGCGATCGGCAGGTACGGCGGCTGGCCGCTGCTGCTGAAGCTGGGAAAAATTTTCCGGTTTCGGGAAGAACAACTGTTTGATTTAAAAGAACAGTTTAGCAAAAATGCAGCTAAAGCCGTATTTTTGGGCCGATTCATCGCACTGCTGCGAATTTTTGCCAGCCCGCTAGCCGGAATTGCCGAAATGCCTTTTTGGAAATTTTCGCTGTTCAACATTCTGGGTGCAGCAAGCTGGGCATCGGTAATGGTAAGTTTGTCATACTTCTTTGGACAGGTTGTGTCCTTGGAGCAGTTGGTAGCTTGGGCAGCTAAATTCGCTGTATTTGCTTTGCTTTTGGTAGTTGCTTGGATTGTAATTCCTATTTGGCTAGAGTCGCGCACTTTAGACAAAACTAAATAAAATTGGTAGTTAGACTTTTGGCAAAACTTCTGTATTTTGTATTTTTCACCGCAGATCCTAAATGCAGGCGAACTCAAATACAATATCTTTTTGCAAAATGTCTAATCATTCTTAGCTTGGGTTTCTCTAGAGAAACCCAACTTTCTGGGGACTCCAACTTCGGTTTCGTTCCAAGAACCCAACCATTTATGACAAGTTAAACTAGGGAAGCATTTGTCAATCAGCAATTACACTCATAATTTACTGAAATTATGAACCGAAAACAGAGATTTCGGCGATCCTCGAAGAGAATCGCCATATTTATACCCGCTTACCCCAAATCGCGAATTTTATACCCGAAACCAGCAGTTTTAAGCTGTCGCGCATCTAATTTTTCACGCCGACGAACCGCTTGCTGCAAAAGATGCAGATCCCAAACAGTACAACTTAGATCCGCGTCACATTGGAATGTATTCTCTAAAAGTTTCAAACTCAGGCATTGCATGATATCGCAATAGGGTTCAGTTAAGGTTAACAACATGATTGATGATGCGAATTTTTGGACTTTAACAGAACCTTATTGAGTCTTAACTCAACCGTATTGCGCTACAACCAATTTTTGAGAAATTAGAGAAAGGGAAAGCTAGCTGCTTTAATTTTATTGAGTATGAAAATAATTTGGGGTTTTTGTCTGGTTTTGATGGTGCTACTGTGGTTCGGTAGTGCCAAAGCAGAGGTTTTGGGCGATCGCATTTCCACTTTTCCCAATTGGAATAGCAAGCCTCCTATCCCCGCAGCCAAGGGAGATTTAGTGTATCCCGATTGGATGGCGGGCGATTGGAATGTTGCCAGCACTTTGGTGGATTTAGCCGCTCCTTTAGCCCCAAACATTGTCACGCCCGGATTTGAAAGCAACCGCCAGTATTTGCAGCAGCCGATATTATTTAAAGTGCGATTTCAACCAGAAATAAATACTGGTTTTTTTTCTAATTATAAATCTAAGCTAGCTAAGAAGATTGTTGCCGATCGCGCTTTTAACGGTTTGAACATCGCCAAAGCCTATTTAGGCGACGGCGACGTACTTTCGGTGAAAGTCGATCCGAACAATCCCAACCGCCAGATTACCATACTCAAAGGCGATCGCCAACTAATCTCGATTGTTACCAGTCGCGGCACCCAAACGCCAAATCCCGATGAGTTTGTATCTGCAGAAATTTCTCAGCAAGTGTTTCGGGGAGAGACGGATATTTATTTAAACGAGGTGGAAACAACAACGGCTTATCGAGTGGTTGGAAGCGGGGAAAATCGCGATTCTGCGAGTAAAATAATCGAGGCGGATCAGGTGACAGCGATTTATTTGTCGCCGCAAGACCCCGATTATTTTGCTGCTGGGGGGCATCCTGTCGCTTTGTACCGATATCGGTTGGAGTTATTG
This sequence comes from Tychonema sp. LEGE 07203, assembly GCF_015207285.1. GTDB lineage: Bacteria > Cyanobacteriota > Cyanobacteriia > Cyanobacteriales > Microcoleaceae > Microcoleus. The sequence continues at coordinate 21,842 of NZ_JADEXD010000102.1, forward strand.
CCGGGAGAATAAGCTAAATGGTTGTCAAAAATAATTTCTATGTTGTTGATAATAATAGCGATTCCTTCATGACAACCATTCACTGAAATAGCCTCTCCCGGCAAGCTACGATCGTAAATGTTGCCGTTCCAACCTATTGCCTCTCCTGTGTACAGTTTTATGCGCTTTCTATGAATTCCTTGACTTGTCAAGTAATCTTTGATATTGCTGGCGCACTCAACACATTTAAAATTTTCATAGCGAAATAGCTTTAATTTGCAGTATTTGCTCAGCAGTAATCTCACTCATATCCCGCCAATGCCAACAAATTTATGACCTACGCAGGAGTGGCAAGAAACCGGGTTTTTGACAAAAATAATTCGCTGCAGCCAGCAGATTTGGTGAAAAACCCGGTTTCTTCGTCGCTGTGCGCCCAATATAAAATTCTCCTAAAAAAGCAGAAGGTGAAAATTCAAGTTTTCACCTTCTAACTTGCGACTTTCTGACTTCCGGTTACTGCACAAACTTCTTGAATGCCAGCGTCACGTTGTGGCCGCCAAATCCAAAGGAATTCGACAGCGCTACATCAACTTTTAGATCGCGGCTGTGATGCGGAACATAGTCTAAATCGCACTCTGGATCGGGATTCTCCAGATTGATTGTCGGCGGGATTTTGTCGTTGGCGATCGACATTACCGCAGCTACCGCCTCAATTCCCCCAGAACCGCCCAAAAGATGACCGGTCATCGACTTGGTAGAACTAATTGCTACTTTGTAAGCATGGTCTCCCAAGGTCTTTTTAATCGCCTTCGTTTCGGTAGAATCGTTGGGCAGCGTGCTCGTGCCGTGAGCGTTGATATAGCTCACCATATCAGGTGTCAAACCCCCATCCTTGAGCGCTAAAGCCATTGCTCGCGACGCACCTTCCCCCCCCGGTACTGGGGAAGTCATGTGGTAGGCATCGCAAGTTAAGCCGTAGCCGACGATTTCTGCGTAAATTCTGGCTCCGCGGGCGATCGCGTGTTCCATTTCTTCTAGAATCAGAATGCCAGCGCCTTCGCCGACGACAAAACCGTCCCGATCGCGATCGAACGGACGGCAAGCATGAGTCGGGTCATCGTTGCGAGTCGAAAGCGCCCTCGCCGCAGCAAAACCCGCCACGCACAAAGGTGTCACCGCAGCTTCGGTACCGCCGCAAATCATGGCTTGCGCGTAACCGCCCTGAACCATGCGAAACGCATCGCCCACAGCATTCGACCCAGCCGCGCAGGCTGTCACCGTGCAAGAGTTTGGACCTTTAGCACCCGTTTGAATCGCCGTCAGGCCTGCGGCCATATTCGCAATCATCATGGGAATCATAAACGGGCTGCACCGATCGGGGCCGCGAGTCAAATAGATCTCTTGCTGATCTTCCAAAACCTTCAGCCCGCCAATGCCAGTGCCAAGAATGACACCCACCTGTTCTGCGTTCAGGTCGTTAATCTCAAACTTCGCATCAGCTAGAGCTTGTTTGCTCGCTGATACCCCAAATTGAGCAAAGCGATCCATCCGCTTTGCTTCCTTGCGCTCTAAATAGTCGTGTGGGTCAAAACCCTTAACCTCTCCAGCAATCCGGCAATTGTGCCGCGACGCATCGAACAAAGTAATCGGGCCGATGCCATTTTTCCCCGCCAGCAACCCGTCCCAATATTCGGATAAGGTATTGCCGATCGGTGTAATCGCGCCGAGACCGGTGATAACAACGCGCTTACGCTCTAAATTTGTCATGATTTCAGTTTCAAAAAATTAAACACCCAGAACGCAGAACAAAAGAGGAGTTTTTAGTTTTTAAATTTCTCTCCTCTTAGGGGAAAAGACAGGTATTTTATGCTTTTGGAGCTGCAAGTTTGCTGCTGATGAAATCTACAGAAGCTTGAACCGTGGTAATACCTTCGGCTGCTTCGTCGGGAATTTCAATATCAAACTCTTCTTCCAAAGCCATGACCAGCTCTACTGTATCTAAGGAATCTGCTCCTAAATCGTTAGCAAAGTTGGCTTCCGGCTTGACTTCGCTCGGATCGACTTCCAGTTGCTCTGCCACAATTTTCTTGACTTTAGCAAAAATGTCGTCTTGACTCATAACATCCTGTCCTCATTGGTTGCTGCGTATCTAATCTTATCCGAAAGGGGGATCTGCAAGAAAAAGGGTTGCCGCTTTTGTAAGTGACACGAGGGAGATGGGGAGAGGGGGAGATGGGG
>NZ_JADEXD010000103.1 GCF_015207285.1 Tychonema sp. LEGE 07203
TGCCCCATCCCTCCGCAACGCTAGAGCCCCATGCCCCATCTTTCTGAGAAAGGCTAAAGATTTTGATTGAGTGAATTATTCGTCGTTAAATTCGTACACTTGCTGTACCCAATTCTCCCGATTTTCCTGCCATTCGTCGGACACTGCTTCCCAAGTTGTATTGCTTTCTAGTTCCAGCAATAAACTTGATACTTCTTCCAGAGTCGATGCTGCCTGACAGTCTTCTATCCAACTTTCCCGGAGCTTTTTCCAGAGATTTTGCACCGCTTCCCACTCGATTTCTGATTCCAATTCAACTAGATATTCTGCTAGCTGTGACGGTTCAACTGCTGCTTCCACTTCTCTCACCCAACTGTCGCGACGTTCTTTCCATTCTTTCGTGACTGCTTCCCAGGTGAGGTTGCTTTCAAACTCTAACAGTAACTGGTTCAGTTCTACCATATTAAATGTTTTCTTGTTTGCAGTTTGTGCTACGATTATACAAATCTTTTAAATTAACGGTGTTAAAAAAAAATTAAGATTGCGGTCGCAGTGAAACTGCGGAGTAGATAACTGAATAATCAACGATCGATTTATGTTAGAGATATTAGACATTCCCAGCGGTTGGCAGCGCGGGGAAGGCGACTGGGCGGGAGTGGCGGCTGCTATTGCTAAAGGAGAAACTGTAGAAGTAATTCAAGAAGTTGGTTCTACTTTATGGCAAAACAGTTTGCCCGACAATCATTCGTTACATTGGGAAGGGGAAAATCTGTCAACTATCAAAGGGCGAATTTGGATTAGTTTTACCCAGAGAAGATTTGCGCCGGAATCTGCTTTGCCAAAAGTTCAGTGGCATCCGAGGGTGTTGTGGGTAGGGATAGGTTGCAAAGCCGGAACTGCGCGGGAATTAATCGAAACTGCGATTCAAAATGTCTGTCGCGGTTATCATTTGGCCGAAGGTGCGATCGCAGGTATTGCTACAATAGACGCTAAAGCAGGTGAAGTCGGCTTGCGGGAGCTTTGTGCAGCGCGAAACTGGCCGTTAAAAACCTTTGCTGCTGATATTTTAAATTCTGTAGAAGTTCCCAATCCTTCAAATTCGGTAGCGGCAAAAGTCGGGACTAAAAGTGTAGCAGAAGCGGCTGCACTTTGTGCGATCGAACTGATATCTTGTACCATGCTCAACAACAGGCAAGATGCCTGTTCCACAATTCTCCAAAACAGGCAAGATGCCTGTTCCACAATTATTAACAACAGCCAAGATGCCTGTTCCACAAAGAGTGAATTTGCTTGTGTGGCGGGCATATTTCCTGCCCAGAACAGGCTTTTAATCTCCAAACAAATAGTTCGCAGCAAAAATCCCCGCCTTTTACAAGGAGGGGTTAAGGCGGGTTCTGCGGTAACAGTGGCGGTTGCAGTTTGCCCGATCGAGTATCTGGGATAATCTATTACTGAGACAAAGTGTCGGCATTCACAAATCGACCAATCAAGCCAGAAATGAATGACAACACAATGGAACCCAACAAAGCCGGCCAAAAACCGTTAACCGCAAAGCCGATACTGAACGCACCCGCCAACCAGGAAGCAAGAGAAAGCGAAATTGCATTCACAACAAACAAAAACAAACCTAAAGTAATAATAGTCAAAGGCAGAGTCAGCAGTGTAAGGATCGGCCTGACAATCGCGTTCACCAATCCGATAACCACAGCAGCCACCATCGCCGCCGGAAAGCTAACTACCGCAATTCCTGGTACAATGTTAGCTGTAATCACGAGCGAAACTGCGGCTACTATCCAAGTTAAGAAAAAACTCACCATATCGTTTTTTTCATCTCCATCACTATTAATTGAGATTGTAACTGTTTGGTCGATCGACCAAAGTTCGGGATACACTACGAAATACCCACCTTGCGAGAATATCAGACCTATGAAAATCCGGCAACTAGCTGCATTACTATTCGCGTTAACTATCTTCATCCTCCCGCAGCCAGCCTTGGCTCAATCTAAATATTACGATCCCCCGCTGTCCTTTAGCAACGCCGAACTGAGCAGACGCGATTTTTCCGGTCAAATGCTGCGGGCTGCTGAGTTTTCTAACGCTAATATGGACTTAACTAATTTTTCTAATGCCGATTTGCGGGGAGCAATTATGAGCGCTTCGGTGATGACTAAGGCAAATTTGCACGGAGCAAATTTAACTAATGCCATGATCGATCAAGTTAGATTTACTCAGGCAGATTTAAGCGATGCAAATTTAACAGAAACAATTTTGCTGCGTTCTACTTTTGATGAAGCTGATATCACTGGCGCTGATTTTACTGACGCTATTATGGATGGCGCACAAGTTAAAGAATTGTGTACAAAAGCCAGCGGGATTAATTCTCAGACTGGGATTTCTACTCGCGATTCTTTGGGATGCCGCTGATTTATTTAGTGCTTGCCAATAATTGGCAATTCCTAAATTTGGAGAGCAGTCAAATTATGAGTTATGAGTGCAAATATGATTGAAAAAACTCGTTTTCTCCCTCAGACTGACCCGCCACTTTCGCCACGGCAAACTCTGCCAACAATGTATGATTTGCCAAGCGAAGACCCGGAGGAACCAGGTTTGCCTGACGAATATCATTGCTACCAGTCGCCTTTGTTGCGGCACACTTTTCGACCTGTCAATGTTGATTTAGATGAGGTTTTTGTTGGTATTGACCTCAACCTTTATTACGATTGGCAACATTCCAATTGGTACAAACTTCCTGATTGGTTTGCTGTTTTGGGCGTGTCGAGACTCTACGAAGGCGAAAATCTTCGTCTCAGTTACGTGATGTGGCAAGAGCAAGTTAGCCCGTTTGTTATAGTTGAATTGCTATCTTCAAGTACGGCAGATGAAGATTTAGGTCGTACAGTTAGCCAAGCAGGAAGACCACCGACAAAATGGTATGTTTACGAGCAGATTCTGCGCGTTCCTTATTACGTTGTTTTTAGTGGCACAACCAATGAAATTTTAGGATTTCGCTTGGTGGCTGGCGTTTACGAACAGGCAGAACTTATCGGCGGATGTTTGCCAATTCCTCAGTTAGGATTGAGTTTGGGTTTGTGGCAGGGAATTTATGAAAAGATCGATCGCACTTGGTTGCGCTGGTTTACACTCGAAGGGGAGTTAATTCTGACTCCGCAAGAGGAATCTGAACAACAAGCGGTCCAAGCTCAACAGCGAGCAGCCGAAGATCAACAGCGAGCAGCCGAATCTGAACAGCGAGCTCAAAGACTAGCAGCAAAACTTCGCGAGTTAAATATCGATCCCGATGAACTCCATTAGTTAGTAGGTGCGTCAGCTTTCAACGGTCAATTGTTGATAAAATAACGCGCTGCTGACGCACCCTACAACTGTTTAAGTGCGGGCTCGCGTGCCCACCCCACAATCAATCAATACACAACATAAATTTGATGTTGGAACGGGCAGGAGAGCCGATTTGTGGAACGGGCCGGAAAGCCCGTTCCTGACAGCATAAACGAAAATTACTGAGGCTTTGCTTTTTTCTGTGAAGCTTCATAATGCTCGCTCATTAACTGATTAATTTCTGGATTGTAAATCCGCAGATAATTCCAGTAATTCTCAAACACCGATTTCACGTATCCTTTCGTTTCAGGAAACGGAATCTTTTCTGCAAAAGCATCCGGATCGCTAAAATCAAACCTCTTCAACCAATCTGCTACTGCATTCGGCCCGGCATTGTAACTCGCCACAGCCAACATCGAGTTATTCTTGTATTCGTCGTGAGTGTGATCCAAATACCACGTACCGAGTTTAATATTGTCGTCCACATTCTCCAATGAATACTTTTTGAGACCGATTTTTTCAGCAACCCACGCTCCTGTTTCGGGCATTACTTGCATTAAACCTGTCGCGCCAACTACTGATTTAATAGCAGGCATAAACCGCGATTCTTGCCGGATCAATGCTGTTACTAATACTGTATTGATTTGGCGTTCTTGAGACCATTTGACTATGTTTTCCAAGTAAGGAAAAGGATAAAGTGCTTGCCAGTAAATTGGTTGCTGTCTGAGAGCGAGGTATTCGGTTCTATCGTCGGGTTTTTCGCGCTGCCGCAGACTGCCAACCATCCACAAACCGTCTAAATTGTCTCCGACTCCAACTCGCATTAAACCGTCGGTAAACTGTTCGGCAACAGTCGGTTCCAGGCGGTTGGTAAATTCTGTTTGCCACAGGGCCCAAGCATCTCTATCTTGACCTAATTGATAGAGTTCTTTTAAGGCTGGAGAACCGGCGGTTGGTTCGGGGCGCTGGGGGGGTCTTACTACTTTGGGGGACAAATCTCGGACTGTGGTGAAGTCGCCTACTGGCCAGCCGAGAAGGACGGCCGACCGCCAAGCAAAATATGATTCTGGATAGCGTAAAATTGTGTATTCAAATGATGTTTTGGCATCTTGTTCGCGGCCGAGTTTCTGCGCCCATTTCCCTACCCAAAATGCTGCTTCTGGAGCTTGTTCGGTGTCTGGATTGTTGGTGGTTAGTTCCCTCGCCCACTGCCAAGCTGATTTTAAATCTCCGGCTTTGGCATATTGTTGGGCGATCGCCCAACGGAGTTCGCCAGCTTTATCAGAATTGGTATATTTTGTCAATAGCAATTTGCGGGTATCTGAGGCGGATTGAAGGCTGCCTGCTTTGTCGAGAAGTTTGGATTTGTCTAGCAAAGCTTCGGGGGCATAATTGGGAAATTTGCTAATTGCCCGATCGAGCAAAACGATCGCATCCTTGGGTTCGCTCAGCCGCGACAGCCGAATTAAACCCAAACCACTATCTTCGGCATCGGGAAACTCCCGCACTAATTCTTGATAGGCAATTCTCGATGCCGGAATTTTTCCGTCCAGCCACAAACCGCGAGCTTTGCGGTAAAGATTTTTGGCGGTGCGGGGAGCTTTTCCGTAAGCAATTGCTCCTTTGCCGTAATCCTGTTTTTCCCAATACCCAAAGGCAATTTCTTCCCAATCTTCGGGTTTCAAACTAGCGCTGTTTTGCTGTACGAGTTGTTCTAATAATGTACCGTAATCTTTGACATAATGACCGTGTTTTGCTACTAACAGCATCAACTCCGGCTGGTTGGGATTTTGTTTTAACTCGGTCATGGCAATTTCTACGCTGCGGGGATGAGCGGGAAATTTAGTAGTTGCCTGCTGCCAATATTCCGATTTTGACTTGCCTAAAACATACAAAGCTTCCGCCGCTACTGGGTCGTTGGGATAATTTTTTAGCAGTTCCTGCCAAGCTTTTTGTGCTTTACCTTTGTCGCCGCTCAATTGGTAAGTTCTGGCGCGTTTTAGGGCGATGTGCGAGGCTAAAATTGGATATTCTTGCTCTAAGTTTTCCAATAATTTTAATGCTTGGGTGGCATTGCCTTGCTGGATTAAATCGCTGGCAAGCAGGTAGCGGGCGCGGCTTTGAGGGGAGATTTCCTGCTGCGGGTTCGTTGTTGCAGGCTGACTGGCTGCGAGTTCAACTAATTTCGCTTTTCGCTCGCCCGGTGAGAGCGATACCAGCATTTTGACGGAGGATGCGGAATTCGCTGCATCCTGGGGCTGCTGGGCCTTCTGGAACGGGCCGACACCCATCCATTTTGTCGCAGCAACCAAAGAGCCGATCGCCATTACGCAAACTGAAACGCCTATTAAAACAGAAAATCGGGTTTTGCGTTGCTTTAGCATGGGAAAATTTAAGAGAATAACAATAGAAAATCGATCGCCCGCGGACTTGGCTGATATCGTACCAGAATTTATTTTGATGTGGAGGAGGGAATTTGTGCGACCGATTTATTTACCCGCACCTGCAAAACAAGCACAAACCACCAAGGACAAAGTACAATCAAAAATCTCAAATCTAAAGTGTAAATCAAAACATGGAATTTCTAGTCACCGATAAACCCCGCTCTGCTTGGACGGGAGATGCTCTGGCAATTGGTCTGTTTGAGGACGCTGTGGAACTCACAGGCGACTTGGCACAATTAGATCGACAACTGGCAGGCACTTTGAAAGAGCTGATTCAGGAAGTAGATTTTAAGGGCAAAACCGGCACCAGCGCGATCGCCAGAGTCGGCGGCAACAATCCGATTCGCAAAATTGCGATCGTCGGTTTGGGCAAAACAGAAGACTTAAAATTAGACACCGTGCGGCAAGCTGCGGGTGTTTGCGCCAAGCTAGCCAAAAAGGAGAAATGCAAAACCCTCGGAATTAGCTTTCCTGTCTGGAAAAACGCGCCGGAAGCTACAGCAAGCGCGATCGTCGAAGGTGTAGAACTCTCCCTGCATCAAGACAACCGTTTCAAATCGGAACCAGACAATAAAACCCCGCAAGTCGAACAAATTCAGTTGCTCGGTTTTGCCGGTACCGAAAGTGCGATCGCCCGCGCCCGCCAAATCACTGCCGGAGTCATTTTAGCACGGGAATTAGTTGCAGCGCCAGCCAATTATGTCACCCCAATTACAATGGCCGAAACCGCTCAAAGTCTAGCGGCAGAATGCGGTTTAGAATTAGAAATATTAGAGCAAGAAGACTGCGAAAAACTCGGCATGGGAGCCTTTCTCGGCGTTGCCAGAGCATCTGATTTTCCGCCAAAATTCATCCATTTAACTTACAAACCAGCAGGCACACCGCGCCGCAAAATTGCAATTGTCGGCAAAGGATTAACCTTTGATTCCGGCGGTTTGAACATCAAACCAACCGGTAGCGGCATCGAAATAATGAAAGTAGACATGGGCGGCGCTGCGGCTACCTTGGGAGCGGCAAAGGCGATCGGACACATCAAACCAGATGTCGAAGTTCACTTTATCAGCGCCGTCACCGAAAACATGATTAGCGGCAGCGCCATGCGCCCTGGAGACATCCTCACAGCTTCCAACGGCAAAACAATTGAAGTCAACAATACCGACGCAGAAGGCCGTTTAACCCTGGCTGACGCTTTGGTATTTGCTGATAAATTGGGAGTTGACGCAATTGTTGATTTAGCCACTCTGACCGGTGCTTGCGTAATTGCTTTGGGCGACGATATCGCCGGTTTGTGGAGTCCTCAAGATAGCGTCGCCGCCGAAATCGTCGCCGCCTCAGAATTGGCCGGCGAAAAGTTTTGGCGGATGCCGATGGAAGAGAAATATTTTGAGGGCTTGAAAGCATTGCACGCCGACATGAAAAACACTGGGCCGCGTCCCGGCGGTTCGATTACGGCGGCGCTATTCTTGAAGCAGTTTGTCAAGGATACTCCTTGGGCGCATTTAGATATTGCCGGCCCGGTTTGGATCGAGAAAGAAAACGGTTACAACGGGCCCGGAGCCACTGGTTTTGGAGTTCGGACTTTGGTGCATTGGGCCCTGGGCGGCGCTTAATTAATTGTGGATTTTGGGCGCGTAAATTGAGTTGTTCGCTGCTTTGAAAGTCCGCTAGTCCATCAATCTACCAGGGGTATTAAACCCCTGGAGCGTCGCTTGAGTGCTTGTCCGCTAAAATTACAAGAATTACATTGGTTCGATCGCACTTGGGTTCTCAGAAATAGAAGTAAGGCGCAGCGTACCTGGGAGCTTACATATAATAGAAGTTATGCGTCTGCGACTGTAAAACAAAACTCTATTAACATAATTGAAAAAATAATTTTTCCCGAAACAACAAGCAGGCAAATTTATCTATTCCGTCACTTCCCGGCAAGCAAGCATTGCCAGCCGCCCGGAAAGCAATCGCTCGTACTTGCCAAAAGCTTGCTGGGGATCTGCCGACACAGTTTTCAGATTCCCTGAAAAAATAGCTGTTTCCTAAAAAATCAAAAAAGTATATAATTATGTAAATATTTCAACCGCCGAAATCAAATAATGATATTTGATGGGGTTTGCATTGGTGCAAATAACTTTTTTCTTGAACTTTATGCAAGAACAATTAACAATTTTTTTTTCCACACTTCCTGTATCTGCCGCAGTCGGCTGCGGCGCGCTGCGGGAGTTGCGACTGTACGCTGTTTTTGACTCGCTAACTGCACTGGCTTATTTCTCTGTGGCGGTATCTTTGGTTTATTTTACCCGCCAGGGCGATCGCAGCAAGATTGGACGGCTGTTTGCTGTTGTTTTTTTTGGCTGCGGCGCTGCTGAATTGACGCAGGTTTGGGCGCTTTGGCATTCTATTTATTGGCTGTCGGTAACTCTCAAAGCTGCAAGTGCTGCGATTTTTTTGTTCTCAGCCGCAGCGGCGATCGCCCTGATGCCGAAAGCACTTGCCGAATCTGGTTTAAATCCAACAGAAAATCTTCAACAACTGCCGTTTAAACAACTAGAAGAACATCGAAAAAATCCAGATATTCAGACAGGAGAATTGCCAACACAATCGATCGCCCTTGCCACTGCAGACACTATTGTCGATCGCACTTTAGCTATCAATTCGCTTGAGGAACAGTTAGAAAAAGAAATTGCCGATCGCCAGCGGGTTGAAGAAAAGTTGCAACTGACTCAACTGGCGATCGACCGATCGGCAGATGCGGTATTCTGGATGGGCTCCGACGGTAAATTTTTGTACGTCAACGATGCTGCTTGCTCTTCCTTGGGATATTCGGCGGCAGAATTGCTCGATATGACTGTGCACGACATCAATCCAGATTTTCCCGAAACAGCTTGGAGTTTGCACTGGAAAGTCTTAAAACGATGCGGTTCGGTTAATATTGAAGTTCACCACCTCACTAAGTACGGTCGAGTTTTTCCGGTGGAAATTACGATCGACCATTTGGAATTTAACGGCAAAGAATATCAGTGCGCCTTTGCTCGCGACATTAGCGATCGCAAGCAGATTGAGGCAGCTTTGCGGGAAAGAGAAGAAGAATTTAGATCGTTAGTTTCTAACATTCCCGGTGCCGTTTATCGTTGCAGCGCGGCAGGGCGATCGAGCCTAACGTTTATCAGCAGCGGCATAGAAGCTATTTCCGGCTATCCGGCAGCTAACTTTATGATTCAACCGGTGCAGGCTTTTTCTAGTATAGTTCATCCCGATGACGCGGAGCCGATCGAGCAAATTATCGATCGGGCGATTAAGACAAAACAACCTTACGCGATCGAATATCGCTTGATTCACAGCGACACAAATGTGCGGTGGGTTGCAGAAAAAGGTCAAGCCATTTTCAACGCAGCAGGTAAAATTTTATCGCTCAACGGCGCTATTTTTGACATAACAGAACGCAAAGCAGCCGAGGATGCTTTGCGGCTCTCCGAGGCGATCGCCAACAACAAAGCCCAGCAGCTAGAAATCGCACTCAAAGAACTCCGAGAAACTCAAGCTCACCTAATTCATACCGAAAAAATGTCAAGTCTCGGTCAAATGGTAGCAGGAGTAGCTCACGAAATCAACAACCCTGTCAGTTTTATCTACGGCAATATTTCCTACGCCAGCCAATATATCAGAGACTTGTTGCAGCTTGTGGAACTCTATCAAAAAAACTATCCTCAGCCAGCGGTAGAACTTCAAGAATATATTGAAAATATCGATTTAGAATTTTTGAGAGAAGACTTAATAAAAATATTATCTTCGATGAAAATGGGAGCCGATCGAATTCGCGAAATAGTTTTGAGTTTGCGAAACTTCTCGCGTTTAGACGACTCGACCAAGAAATCTACCAACCTTCACGAAGGTATAGACAGCACGCTGCTAATTTTGCATAACAAACTGCGAGCCAGAGCCGAATATCCCGAAATCAAAGTAATTAAAAATTACGGCGAACTTCCCTTAATTGAATGTTATGCAGGTCAGCTCAATCAGGTATTTATGAATCTGCTGAGCAACAGCATTGACGCTCTAGAAGATGCTTGCAACCAAAAAAAGCGTTCCTCTCCGAGGGCTGCGCTAACGGACGGCGACTGGAAACCAACTATCACCATTTGCACCGAAGCCCTTAACGAAAATAGTATTTGCATCAGGATTGCCGATAATGCAACCGGCATGACAGAAGACGTGCGCCGCCAATTATTTGACCCATTTTTCACCACAAAACCGATGGGTAAAGGCACGGGTTTGGGGTTGTCCATCAGCTACCGAATTGTTGTTGAAAAACACGGCGGAACCTTGAGTTGCAGTTCGGTTTTGGGTGAAGGGACGGAATTTGCGATCGAACTTCCTTTATAAAAAATGTGTTTTGCAGGCATAATACAGCATATTCTATTTAGAGCACAGAGAAACCGGGTTTCTCGAACACCCATCAGTTTATAGGTATCGAACTTTAAAGAAACCCGGTTAAGAGTGTGTACTTTATAAACCTGGAATATGCTATGGCGGTTTTCAATCGTCGTGAGGTATGCCCGGTTTGCCCGATGCTCTTGGGCCCGACAGCACCTCATCTTTCGATCGAAATGCTATATATTTTATTCCCCGTGATATCCGCCAGCAACCTTACCCCGAAACACCACATAATTGTAGATGTTGTAAAAAATCATAATCGGGATCAGAAAGCCGATGAACACAATCATAAACACCAAGGCGCTGGGAGAAGCTGCGGCTTGGTAAATCGTGATTTGCGTCGGGATAATGTAGGGAAAAACTATCAATCCCAAACCGATGAAAGTAAGCAAGAAAATCAATATTGTCCACACAAAAGGTGTCCGTTCTTGTTTGTTTGCAAGACTTTTCAGCAACAGTCCCACCAATAAAACTCCCAGTATGGGAAGTGCAACAAACACATAAACTAGCGGTTTTTCAAACAACTTCGCCCTGGTACTTTCGTAAAAAACCGGAGTGACGATCGTAATTAAAACTGCTCCGATTAAAGTCGTCACCGCCGCTATTTTAGCCGTGCGATAGTGATTTGTTTGCAGTTCTCCCTCTGTCTTCATAATGAGATAGGTGGAACCGATCAAAACATAGCCTTGAACCAGCGTCAAAGCCACCAAGATCGATCGCCAATCCAGCCAATCCCAAGTTGTCCCCACAAAATGCCCGGCCTCATCCACCGCAATGCCTTCAAGCACCGCACCGAGGGCAAATCCTTGAGCTAAAGCTGCTAAGAAACTGCCAGCACCAAAGGCATAATTCCAAAATTTTTTCCGGTTGGAATGCTCCCGGAACTCAAACGCAACAGCCCGAAAAATTAACCCGAAAAGCATCATACAAATCGGTATGTACAAAGCAGTTAAAATCGTGCCGTAAGCGAGGGGAAACGCGCCAAATAAAGCGCCTCCCATTAAAACCAGCCAAGTTTCGTTCGCGTCCCAAACATTGCCCAGACTGGTCATTAAAATGCCCCTGCGTTCCTCGTCAGAAGCAGTCAGAGACAAGATTCCGACTCCCAAATCAAAACCATCTAGCATGACATAGAGGAGTAGAAATAGAGCCAAGATTACAAACCAAACTTGCGGGAGAAAATACTCCAAACCTTGCATAAAATCTCCTATTGTTGTGCTTCTACTGGACGTCGATCGGGAATGTGTTCTGCCGGTTTAGTTTCGATGGCGGGTTCATTCTCTAATCCCGGTACGGGCAGAGTTAAATTCGGCCCTTTGCGGATAATTCTGCTGCCAAAATACAAGGCACAAACAAACAAAAAGCTGTAGATAACGGCAAAGCAGATGAGGGAAGTTAAAACATTACTAGCGGGGATGTTTGACACTCCATCAGCCGTGCGAATTTGCCCGTATAAAACCCACGGTTGCCTGCCAACACACCGGACAATCCAACCCGATTCTACAGCAATATATCCCAGGGGCGCTGCTAATACCCAAGCGCGCATCAGCCAAGGTTGACTGCTAATATTTTCGGGCGAAAGTTTGCCTCGCAGCCACTGAATTATACTGAACAGCATCAATCCTACAAAAAAGAATCCAATGCCGGACATGATGCGGAAAGAATAGTAGATTAAACCCACCATTTTTGGTCTATCTTCGGGCTTCCATTCTTTTAATCCGAGAACTGGTTCGGAGAGTTTTTGCTTGAATTCCAGAACGTATCCTAAGCCATTGGGAATCTTAATTTCCCAGTCATTTTTTTGAGCTTTTTCGTTAGGTAAAGCTAGCAAAGTCCAATCGGCTGACTCTCCGGCTGGGGAGGTTTCCCACTTAGCTTCGATTGCTGCTAATTTAGTGGGTTGATAGCGATAAACTTGTTCGGCGCTCAAATGTCCGATGTATATTTGCAAAGGTGCAACGGCGATTGCTGTCGCTATGGCAATTTTTAGAGACTTGGAAAAAAAGGCTTGGTTGCGCTTGTTAAGAATGTACCAAGCGCTAATCCCACCAATTACAAACAGTGAAGTTTCTAACGTCGCAAAAAACATATGCAGAATGCTGTTTAATGCGAAGGGGTTCATAATTGCTTGAAAGTAATCGCTGACAATAAATTTGCCGTTGACCATTTCTCCGCCCGCTGGAGTTTGCAGCCAAGAGTTGGCGACTAAAATCCAGACGGTTGATAGGTTTGCACCGAAGGCTACCATGATTGTAGCGAAATAATGGACGATCGGGTGAACGCGCTCCCAACCGAATAGCATGATTCCTAAAAAGCCTGCTTCTAGCATAAATGCCATTGAAGCTTCAAAGCCTAAAATGCTGCCAAAAAAGTCACCGACAGCTTCGGAAAATGGTGCCCAATTCGTGCCAAATTGAAATTCCATCGGTATTCCTGAAGCTACTCCTATTCCGAAGTTGAGGACGTAGAGTTTCGACCAAAAACGAGCGTGGTGGTAGTAGTCGGGATTGCGAGTTTTCAGCCACATTCCTTCAACAATTACCAGATAAATCCCCATTCCGGTAGTCAGAACTGGCCACAGCATATGAAATATTGCTGTCAGCGCAAATTGCATCCGCGATAGCGCTACGGTGTTAGATAATAGATCCATTGTTACGTCCTTTGGTCAGTTCAAGATATGTTTGTTTCGACGAGTTCAAGAATCGACACTGGTTATAATGTAGTGTAAAAATTTGTGACATTTTGTAGAGTTGGCAATTTTTAAGGTTTTATACAGATTTGAGCGGAATTATTTAACCGCAGAGAACGCAGAGAACGCAGAGAAAGAGAAGGGAGAGATGAATAATTCTGATTAAGAGTGTATGTGATATTACCGAAGGTTGGGTGGGGCGGGTTTATGAGATTGTGGGTTTTAGGCATTTATTGTCGGTGAACCCGCCCCTACAAGATTTATGTTCGGTGATGGAAAGATGAGCTTAGCGAACTGTGACTGTATAACTCAGTTTGAAGGGTTTAAAACTAACTTTATTTTTTGCCGTTCCGCTGAGTTCTAGTTTGTAAATGCCAGCTTTGGGAAATACGATATCGGCTCCCGGAATGCCTTTGTATTTCTCGGCAGATATGGCTTTGAGAGGCGGCTGCATCAGGGGCTTATCCCCCTGTTTGTGCTGTTTTGGATATACCGCTAATTTGCAGTTACACTGCTCTAGGGGGATAATTTGACCGCCCCTGCGAGTCAGGGCAAACCAAACTCTGGCGGTTTCTCCGGCGCGGGGGTTGTGGTTGGGTTCGAGGTGAAAGGTAGCGGCTACATCGCCAGAAACTTCGACTTCGTGGGCGAAAACAGAAGTTGAATTGAATTGTGGGGCTGTGGGAATTGTTGCTTCAATTAGCAGTCCCCCAAAAACGAACAGTCCTAAAATTTTATTTTTGTTTGACAGGTGAAACATAGAAATTCTCTAGGGATAAAATTGACCAAAATAAGCGCGATCGCACGCACAAAACTAATACTGCAACCACTGCTAAAACGGCTGTCAGCATTTGATGGTGCAACTTCCATTCAAAGCCGCCGAGATAGTGGGAACCGATGAGGGCTGCGTGGATGGCGGATAGCAAAAAAGCGGGGACAGTTAATAAATGAATTTGTCGCCAGAGTTTGCCTAAAGAATTTTGAAGGCGATCGACACTTGTTACCGCTGCAGGTACTATCAACAGCAGCGACAGCATCCCAGCTAGGATTCCCCACTGATGCTGCGGCAACATGAAAGATACGGCATCAAAATTCCACTTCAGCGTATGATCTAGCATATGAAAGGTGTGGGCGAGGGCTAGGACAAACGCGCCGACACCCAAGGCGCGGCGGTAGCGCAGCAGTTGCGGCCAAAATTTGCTAACCGGACGCGCCAACAGTGCTAGCATCAAGCACAGCAGGGCTGCGTGGCCTGTAAAATCGACCATTTCGTCGGTTCGCAGCAGGGTAATAATGCCGATCGCCACCGTCACCCACCCGCCCATCCGAAACAGTTGACTGCGCGTGTTTGCGCTCAATCTGCCAGCAAAAAAACCTACTCCCAGCATTGTAGGGAGTGTGCCCAATCCGAAAGCCAGCATGGTTGCCGCACCCAAAACCGAATTTCCGGTTTCCGCTGCTTTAATTTGGGCGGCGTAGAGGAAACCGCAGGGAATCAAACCCCAAAGCAAACCCAAAGCTACGGGCACCCACCATTTTTTTTGCGTCGAAAGCTTGTTCATTGCTTGTCCGACTCGATCGTGCGAAATTGGGTGCAACAGCGGCAATCGCGGCAGCAAATCTGGTTTAATTTGGACTGTGCCGAACCAAATCAGCATTGTGCCTGTCAGAAGTGCGATCGCCCGCCGCCATCCGCTACCAGTTCCAGCCATTTGTCCGCCAGCAATTAATACCGAACCCAGCCCGCCAATTGCAGCACCAACTAAGGCATAAGCCACAATTCTTCCCGCATTTAATAGCAGGTGAAAGCGCAGGGAACCAGCTTTTTGTTTGCCAGTCGCCGACAGGGAAAACGCTACTGTCAGCGGGCCGCACATTCCCGCGCAGTGTCCGAAACTGCCGAGAAATCCGACAGTGCTAATTAGCAGCAGGTCTAGCATTTTGATTCAGTAGTTAGCTTTCAGATCGTTAGTTTTTTAACTGCTGATTGATGGATGACTGCTGACCATAATAAATGCAGCCTCTCGATTTTGTCAAAAGACAGCCTGTCAAATTTATCTGAATTTTATCTCAATCAGAGGGGCGGGTTTATTTGTCGCCTGAGTTAGATTGTTTTTCCAAAAATGTACAACAGTATCAAGGGCGGGTTGTTTGATATTTTGGCTGATCTAGAAATCCTAAGTGATTTATATCAAATCCTCTCTTCATCGGAATGATTCATTTCTCTCTGTGTTCTCTGTGTTCTAGCGCCGGTTAAATCACCTGACGATGCAACGGTCAACGATATAACGAGTAGAAACTGAAGTCGCTGTAAGCCATACATTAATTACCAATGACTAATGACTAATGACTAATGACTAATGACTGCTGACTAATGACTGCTGACTACTGACTACTGACTAATGACTGCTGACTATTTTTTTTCTGGATGAGCCGCGGCCGGCGAAGTCGCCCCCATTTCATTAATAGCAGCAATTAGCTGATAGAGCCGCCCTAAATCCCGCTGGTTGAAATGCAAAACTAGGCGAGGTAAATCAAAGGTTTCATCTCCTATTTCTGGAGGCAGAGCTTGACTTTTTTCGATTTTTCCGGTGACGACAATATCGCTAAAATCAGTATTTAGCCGATCGACATTTTCCTCAGAAAGCTCAGTTTTTAAGCGAATCACCAGTTTTTCGCGCACGTAGCGGCAGGAGTGATAAACCAGATAAAAACTTGCGATCGCCTCGCAAGCCACGTTTACATCGTCAGTAATCGTATACAGGCTGCGATCGTTGGCTGAAATAAAACCCCGGTCTCGCAATTGTTTTTGCACAAAAGTATTCCAGTCAAGCCAATAATCTCCTCCGGGTCGATCGAGCAATACCAAAGGAGCAGGCCCGAACTTGCCTGTTTGAGTCAAAGTCAGACACTCAAAAGCCTCGTCCAGAGTGCCGAAACCGCCGGGAAACAAAGCTAAAGCATCGCTCTCCCGGAGAAAAAATAGCTTGCGAGTGAAAAAAAACTTAAATTGGAGCAACTTGGAGTCGCCTGCAACAAAAGGGTTGGAACCTTGCTCGAAAGGCAACTGAATATTTAGACCAAAAGAACGTTCCGCAGTCGCCCCTTCGTTCCCCGCCTGCATGATCCCCCCGCCGCCGCCAGTAATTACCATAAATCCCTGCTGGGCGATCGCCCGCGAAAAATCTCTAGCCATCAAATATTCCGGCGATTCCGGGGACACCCTCGCCGAACCAAAAATCGCTATTTTGCGAACGTGGCGGTAAGGATAAAACATAGAGAAAGCTTTTTCCATATCTCGCAGAGACGACGAGATAATTTTCCAGTCAAGGCGGTCGAAATCCTCTCGTGCCATTTGCACTATAGTAGAGAGCGATCGTTCGATCCACTCTGAGTGCTTCAACATTGGCAGGCGAGCGATCGAATCGATCACATCAGCTTGGAGGGATTCAAAACCTTGACCAGAAGGAACCATGAATTTTTCCGAAACGGTAACAATTTGTAACTATAAAAAATTAAGGGGCAAGCCAAATTTTAGAAGCCTACAGCCACCAGCAAATCGCCCTGCTGGCCGCTCATAACTTTTCCAGTAGCTTTGCCCCCGTTATGAAGCGAGCGCGGCTTTCGCTGCCCTAAAAAACAGCGCTAAACGGCTCGCAGCTGGGTTAAACTTACATCCTCTTAAAAACCGGGTTTCTGAACGAGAGATATAGGTTGCGATCCTAAATTTGCGGTCAGAAACCCGGTTTTTGCCACAGGTGCAACATTTCAGGTTAAACTTACATCTTGCACCATTCTCAACAACAGGCTCTCGGGCCTGTTCCACAAAGAGTGAATTTGCATTGTGGGGTGTAGAACCCGTAAAAAGCTTATTGACAATGGTGCTCTTCAGTTAGGTAGAACTCACATCTTGCACCATTCGTGTGGAAGCTCTTAAAAACTGGTTTATGAACGAAAGATATAGCTTGTGATGCTAAATTTGCGGTCAGAAACCCGGTTTTTGCCACAGGTGCAACATCTCAGTTAAATGTACTTTTCCAGAGTGTTGGCCAGAGTAGTTTTGGGAACTGCCCCAACCACCATATCAACCCGCTGACCGCCCTTAAATATCATCAGCGTCGGAATGCTGCGGATACCGTATTGGCTGGCGACGTTAGGATTTTCGTCGGTATTAACTTTTACTACCTTCACCTGACCTTCATATTGCTGGGCAATTTCCTCTACGACGGGTGCCACCATCCGACAGGGCCCGCACCAAGGAGCCCAAAAATCCACTAGAACTGGAACTTCGCTATCGAGCACTTCCTGCTTAAAAGAAGAGTCGGTTACTTGCGCGGCTGCTGACATCCCTAGCCATCCTTGTAAATACTATTTCTTGGTTAACAAGTTTAGCAAATAGTGTAACCACTTGCATCAAGGATTTTAATAGAACGAAGTTCGGCAACGACTGTTGTAACGGATTTAACCGATCGAAAGGATTGATGTTAAAGGCGCAAGACATTCGTGCCGGGGCGATCGGGTACAGCGCAGAATTAAAAATACTTTCACCTCAAAACTTAAAACCGCTCTCCCCAATCTCCCCGACAATCCGGAGCAAACAGCCTTAACCCCGTACCCAGTCAGTAAAAAAGGAGCGCAGGCACTAAAAAAGGAACCGCCCGAACAGTAGTCCGGGCGGAGTGTGGTGTGAGGAGTGAACGGAAACTTTTGTCTCCGCTTCCTCTATTGTGACATCTCCTTTTGGATAATTCCACAAAAATTCTGTAAATTTTGAGACTCTCGAACAAATTTTGTCAAGATATCCTGGAATTCGATCGGTAAATCTACTTACCCATACCCAACTGCTGAGCTTTTTGATAGACTTTACCCTCAGTCAGCAGAGAAGGAGCAATCACCACTTCCACTTGCTGCATCTCCTTAAGGTTCTTAGCACCCAGAGTGCCCATGCTAGTTTTCAGAGCTCCGAGCAAGTTGTGCGTACCGTCATCTAGCAGGGCGGGCCCCCGCAAAATTTGCTCCGCAGTACCCGTAGTCCCGACGCGAATCCGAGTACCGCGCGGCAAAACCGGACTCGGAGTCGCCATCCCCCAGTGGAAGCCCCGGCCTGGAGCTTCAGCAGCCCTAGCAAAGGGCGAACCAATCATCACTCCATCAGCGCCGCAAGCAATGCACTTGCAGATATCGCCGCCGGTAATTAAACCGCCGTCAGCAATCACCGACACGTATTTGCCAGTTTCGCGATAGTAGTCGTCCCGCGCGGCGGCGCAGTCTGCTACCGCTGTGGCTTGAGGAACGCCGACACCCAATACGCCCCTAGACGTGCAAGCAGCCCCCGGCCCGATGCCCACGAGAATGCCTGCAGCGCCAGTTTTCATTAAATTCATGGCGACTTCGTAGGTGACGCAGTTGCCCAAAATTACGGGTATTGGCATCTCTTGACAGAACTGGGTCAAATCTAAAGATGCGATCGACTCTGGAGAAAGAAAAGCTGTCGAGACTACAGTAGCCTGTACAAAAAATATATCGGCTCCCGACTCAGCAACCGCCAGGCCGTATTTGCTGGCGGCAGCCGGTGTACCGCTGACAGCAGCAATCCCTCCTCCAGCTTTAATTTCTTTAATTCTGAGCTCGATTAATTCGGGCTTAATGGGTTCAGCGTAGAGTTGCTGCATCAGGGAAACAAATTCGTGGTTCCCAACAGAAGCGATCCGCTCTAAAATTGGTTGGGGGTCGGCATAGCGGGTTTGAATTCCTTCTAGGTTGAGCACGCCCATTGCTCCCAATTCCGACAGCAAAATGGCCATCCGCACATCGACAACTCCATCCATCGCGCTAGCAATAATTGGGATTTCTCGATCGATCCCGCCAATCTGCCACTTGGTATCAGCCAAACTCGGATCGAGGGTGCGCTGTCCGGGTACCAGCGCAATTTCATCTATGCCGTAAGCTCGGCGAGCAGTTTTGCCCCGCCCAATTTCAATATTCACGCTGTTTCACTTCCACAATGTATTTAAATTAGACTAACAAAATCGTAGCCTGCCGGCAGGTCGCGAGCGCACAAATAAGTTGAAAAAGCCCGATCTTAATTGGATTATATGAAATCGAAGCGGGTACTTTTCCTCAGCAACGGCCACGGGGAAGACGCGATTAACTGTCAAATTATCGAAGCCTTGAGAGCATCTGGTGCCGGTGTTGGTGTTTCGGCGATGCCGGTTGTCGGTGACGGCGCTGCCTACGCGCGATCGGCCGCGCCCATTATTGGGCCCACCAGTCAAATGCCCTCTGGGGGAGTTTTTTACATGAATCCCCTGTTTTTCCTCAAAGATGTTGGGGCGGGGCTAATTGCCTTGACTTGGCAACAATTACAAGCTGTTTGGACTCATTCGCGCCACTGCGATTTGGTGGTAGCCACTGGAGATATAGTCGCGGCGGCGATCGCCCATTCAACCTCGCGCCCCTATATAATTTTTCTCTGTGCTCATTCTAGTTATTACCAAGGGCGAGTCAACTTAGGTTTAATCTTGAAATATTTAGTTGGCTCCCAACAATGTTTAGCTGTTTTTACTAGAGATGCTTTGACTGCTGCAGACTTAAACCGACAGGGTTTAAAGAAAGCCCGATTTGTCGGCAATCCAGTCATGGACAACCTCAAATCTACTGGCAAAGATTTGCAGTTAAAGCCCGAAGTTCGGACGATCGCCCTTCTCCCCGGTTCTCGCCTCCCCGAAGCCGCCCACAACCTCGTTTTGCTGCTGGAATTGGTTAAAGAAATTGCTACTCACTCTACTGTACCGGTGCAGTTTCTGGCAGCCTTAGTTCCGAGTTTGATGCCCCAATTAGATGATATTGCCGCCAGAGCCGGATGGCAAGTGCGATCGCACAAGCTAATTTTTCCAACAATCAAACCCTCTTTTAACGAACAAAAACTAGAACTAGAAGTAACTTGCTATTCAGATGCTTTTGCCGACATCTTGCAGCAGTCGAATTTAGTAATCGGGATGACAGGAAGTGCGATCGAACAAGCAGTAGGCTTAGGAAAACCCGTAATTACCATCCCCGGCAACGGCCCATCATTTACCTATCGGTTTGCAGAGGCTCAAAATCGGCTGTTAGGTGATTCCGTCCAAGTTATTGGCACCCAACCAGCGAATTTTGATATTATCAAGGAAGCTGCTTTGAAAGTCGATCGTACCTTGCAAGATCGTAAATATTTAGAAACTTGCGTAAAAAACGGCTTACAAAGAATGGGCCCACCAGGAGGCAGCCTCAATATTGCTAACTACATCGCAAAATATCTAAAATAAATCGCAACCACAATCCTGCACGCATAAAACCTCCACAACCGAATTTTTGTCAATTCTGCAAACGGTGACAAATATTCTCCCATCGCGCCTGAGATGATTCGGCGGTTAAAACCGCGTCTGCACAAACAAAGTCGGCCTGCGCCGACTGGTTGATAAAGGGCATCCAAAACCCGGATTTGGTATCATATCGTGGACGGTTGCATCGGAATCATAAAATCGAGTCAACAGTCAACAGTCAACATCATGTATGAGTGTAACCGGAAATGGTATCAATTAGCATCAGCATCATTCAATTCTATCTTTTCTTTCTCCGCGTCCTCAGCGTCCTCTGCGGTTTAATCAAATCCTCCATTATTTCAGCAACTCAGAAACAGTCTTAAACGAGTAACCTTTTGACTGCAAATCCTTGACAATTATCTCAGTAGCTGCTACCGTTTTCGAGCGATCGCCCCCGCCATCGTGCATCACCACAATCGAACCCGATCGCACATTATTAATCACCTGATTTGCGATATCATCTACCGTGTGAGTTTTCTCATAATCTTGAGAATCCACATCCCACATAATCAATTTCTTGTGCATTTGGGAAACCAAATAAGACAAACCTATAAATCTCCGTCCCCAAGGCGGCCTAAAACTAATACTGTCCTGCTTAACGCCCAATTCCAGCAAAAGTTTATCAGTTTTTTCAATTTCCGACAGCAGATACTCGCGGGGTTTAAACATCATATCCTTGTGAGAATAAGAATGATTTGCCAACTCATCTCCCCTGGCGGCGATCGCTTTCACAACTTCTGGATGTTTCTCAATATTGCGGCCGACTTGAAAAAAAGTCGCTTTAACTTGATAGCGGTCTAAAATATCTAAAAGCTGATTTGTATAAGGAGGATAGGGGCCGTCGTCGTAGGTGAGGGCAACCACTTTCTCTCCAGTATCGGCGCGGTTGATACCGAAATAATTGTGAAAATTAGTAACGTTAATTAACACAGTAGCTGCAAAAAAAAACGCTACAGTCAAAAGCAGAAACTTTTGTAAATTTTTACCGATTCGCATAGCTGCACTCGATCGAGAATGAAAGTGGACTATTTTCAGATTATCACAATTAAGGCACTGAATCCTTCAGCTATTTTATCATTAATTATTGTCCGTTCCGAGATTTTTAAGTTCGGGCGATACCCAGTAGCTAGAAGCTCCGCCAGCAAGCTAATCCGCATTTAAACTGCCTGCTTTCAATCTAGCGAAGCGGCCCCGCAACCCGCCCTCAACACATAATTTAAATGCA
The DNA here is from genome assembly GCF_015207285.1 of Tychonema sp. LEGE 07203. Classification (GTDB taxonomy): domain Bacteria; phylum Cyanobacteriota; class Cyanobacteriia; order Cyanobacteriales; family Microcoleaceae; genus Microcoleus. The sequence continues at coordinate 21,457 of NZ_JADEXD010000103.1, forward strand.
CCACAGCTTAAGATTCTACGCTACATACAGCGCAAGTAATTCCAGAGCAAAAAAGCAACAATAAAAGAGCGGAAGTTGCAGGGCGTAACGCAAGAATTTATATTCCGAGCCAATTTACAGATCCCCTCAACCCCTCATCCCCATGTTATATATATTAATATACCAACCCTTTTAGACAGCAGTAATTCCCAACATGATTTCACTGCCAGACATCACAATTCTCAACCAAATCTACGAAAGCGCTAATTCCCTCGTATACCGGGGCATAATTAATCAAAATCGGCAACCAGTGATTTTGAAACTCCTCAAAGAAGATTACCCCACACCAGCCGAACTCTACCGCTACCAGCAGGAATACGAAATCACTCGCAATCTCAACCTAGAGGAAACAATTAAAGCTTACGAGTTGAGAAAACACCAAAATACTCAACTAATCTTGTTAGAAGACTTTGGCGGAGAATCCTTAAAAATGATTCTCAAACACCGTACATTTTCAGTATCGGAGTTTCTCCACATCGCCATCAAAACTACCAAGGCGTTAGGCAAGATTCACAAAGAAAAAGTTATTCACCAAGATATCAATTCATCTAACATTGTCTTGAATACTCAAACCGAACAATTAAAAATCATTGACTTTGGCTTATCTACCATCTTATCCCAAGAAAATCCCTGCCTCAAAAATCCTCATCTTATAGAAGGAACATTAGCTTATATTTCCCCCGAACAAACAGGAAGGATGAATCGCTTGCTCGACTACCGCACCGATTTCTATTCGCTTGGCGTTACCTTCTACGAACTGCTAACCAATCAGTTGCCTTTTGAATCAACCGATCCCCTGGAATTAGTTCATTGTCATATTGCCAAACAACCAACTCCGCCTCATAAAATCAATCCCAAAATACCCTTAAACCTTTCAGCAATTGTCATAAAATTAATGGCAAAAATGGCAGAAAATAGATATCAGAGTGCTTGGGGAATCGAGGCAGATTTAGCAACTTGCCTAGAACAATATCTAACTAATAAAATCAAAGCTTTTCCCTTGGGATACCGAGATATTTCTCCTCAATTGCAACTCCCTCAAAAACTGTACGGCAGAGAATCGCAGATAGAGTCATTGTTGGCTGCATTTGTGCGGGTAACTTCTCCAGAAAAGCAGCAAGTAGCTGCAAGCAACCCAACTACAACTCAGTCACAAAATTGTCCCGTACACGGACAAACTGAACTCATGCTTATTTCCGGATACTCTGGTATCGGTAAATCTGCTTTAGTTCAGGAATTGTATAAGATAATCACTCAAAAACGGGGTTACTTTATTGCAGGTAAATTTGACCAATTCCAGCGCGATATTCCCTATCAAGCATTAGTCGCTGCCTTCCAAGAATTGGTGCGGCAATTGCTCACCGAATCTCAACCCGAACTACAGCAGTGGCAAGATAAGATTCGACAGGCATTAGGCAGCAACGGACAAATTATTATTGATATTATTCCCGAAGTAGAACTGATTGTTGGCAAACAGCATCCCGTCCCAGAATTACCTCCAGCCGAAGCACAAAATCGGTTTAATTTAGTATTTAAACAATTTCTTCAAGTCTTTTGCCAAAAAGAGCATCCCCTTGTCCTATTTCTAGACGACTTGCAGTGGACAGACAGCGCTACGCTGCAATTACTTCAGTTGATAATCACCGATTTTACTACTCAACATCTGCTGGTAATCGGAGCTTATCGAGATAACGAAGTCAGTCCAACCCATCCTTTAATGCTGAATTTATCTGAACTCAAAAAGCAGGGAACAAAAATTAATTATATTTCCCTGGGACACTTAAATTTAAACCAGGTTAATGAATTCATTGCCGACACGCTGAAAACCGATCGCATCTCTACACAAAAATTAGCTGAGTTGGCTTGGCAAAAAACTCAGGGAAATCCGTTTTTTATTAAAGAATTTTTCAAGTCACTTTATCAAAAAAAACTGCTAACTTTTGATGATAATAATCGGGCCTGGAGTTGGGATTTAAAACAAATTATTACTAAAAATATTACTGATAATGTTGTTGAATTTATGGCAGATAAAATTCAAACCTTATCAGGATCTGCACAAAAAATCTTACAATTAGCCGCTTGTCTTGGGAACAGATTTGATTTGCTAACCCTTTCAGTTATTAACGAAAGTTCTCCAAAAGCAGCGGCAAATGAATTGTGGGATGCCATGCAATCGGGATTGATCTTACCTGTCGGCGATGATTACAAATTCCTGAAAACCGACTTAGAGACAAAGCAATTAAAAATTACTTATAAATTTGCTCACGATCCAGGGTAAGAGCATCTCAATCAGTCTTGACAAAAGGATTTGAGAAGAAGCATCATGTATTCATCATTCATTGCAGCCCGTTTCCTTTTCTGTGGCAAGCTACGCTTGAGAGTGGTTTCTTGATTGA
>NZ_JADEXD010000302.1 GCF_015207285.1 Tychonema sp. LEGE 07203
CTGATGACTGCGGACTGCGGACTACTGACTGCTGACTACTGACTTGGCCATCACGGTTTTTTCCTTCAACAGTTGGAGTGCAGCTTGATATTGCAAGTCTGCTTCGGTGCCGATTCGATCGCGCGAATTAGTCATTAGTCATCAGTCATCAGTCATCAGTCATTAGTTGTTTGTCTCCCAGCACTTTTTAGTGACAGTCGGGTTAATTTCGATACGAAGTGTATCGATCGCTCAATCTGTAATTTTGCTTCTAGTGACCCACAAGTCAGAAGTCATAGCTAATGACTAATGACTGATGACTGCGGACTGATGACTGCGGACTGCGGACTACTGACTGCTGACTACTGACTTGGCCATCACGGTTTTTTCCTTCAACAGTTGGAGTGCAGCTTGATATTGCAAGTCTGCTTCGGTGCCGATTCGATCGCGCGAAATCGACTCTAAAGGCACTACCCGATCGGGTACAATCCCCAATTTGTTAATATCCGTGTGGTTCGGTGTCTCGTACTTAGCAACAGTCACCGCCAACCCGGAACCGTCAGACAAATCAAACAAAGACTGAATCAGCCCTTTGCCAAAAGTCTTTTGTCCCACCAATTGAGCTCTGCCGTTATCTTGCAGCGCACCAGCCAAAATTTCGCTAGCGCTGGCCGTTCCCTTGTTGACCAAAACAATTAGCGGATCCGCAGTCAAAGCCCCTCCAAAGGCTTCAAAACTGCCGAGAATGCGTTGTCGGTTGACTGTGTAGACGATCGTCCCGGAATCGAGCCACAGACGCGCAATCTCAATTCCGGCTTGCAACAGTCCGCCCGGATTGTTCCGCAAATCGAGAATGTAGGCGGCGGCTCCTTGTTTTTCCAAACTGTCGATCGCGCGGGCGACTTCCTCAGTGGCGTTAGCGCTGAATTGACTCAAGCGAATGTAGCCCAGCGGTAAATTGTCTGGGCCCGACTGCAATTCGGCGTAAACCGGGTGGAGTTCAATGCGATCGCGCACCAACTCAATATCTTCAGGAGCGTCTCTTCCTTCGCGTCCCACGGTCAAGGTAACGGCAGTGCCGATGCGGCCGCGCATTCGAGTTGCTGCCTCGTCTAGGCTCAATTCTGAGGTAGGAGTGCCATCAATTTTCAGGATGCGATCGAGCGGTTGGATGCCGGCTCTATCTGCGGGCGAATCGGCCAAAGGAGCCACCACTGTCAGAGTATTTGTCTGCGAGTCGATCGCAATTTGCAGCCCCACACCAGTCAATTCTCCCGAAGTATTGACCTGCAAACTGCGGTACTGTTCGGGTTTCAGCAGTCGAGTGAAGGGATCGTCGAGCTTCGCCAGCATCCCCTGAATCGCCGTGTAAGTCTGCTCGCGATCGTTCAGCGGTTGCTTGACAGCTTTTTCGCGGATCGACCACCAGTTGTGGTTGTTGAAGCTGTCATCCACGTAAGACCGGTTGACAATTCGCCAAGCTTCGTTCAAAAGCTGCTGTTCGGGAGTTAGTGCCGCTGCGGGCTGCGCCCACCCACCTAGAACTAGGGCGACTTGGAGAAAAAGTAATATAGCAATCTGGAAAACTCGTCTGTGCATGATTGTTCTGTAAAATACCAGTAAGTATTACATTTTATGTATTTTACGTTTGTACGCTGGGAACGCTGTTGCAGATTTTACTCAGATTTGTTTCCCGACGGTGAGCCCCACACGCATTCGGATGCTTAGAAGAATCTTCGCCGTAGAGCGGCGAGAAGTTGTCAATTACAAAATAGCAACTCGTCCAGCCGGTGCCAGCTATGTCCCCACAGAAACCCTTAATTCTTGATTTTGCGAAGACAGACGCGATGAAAGTGATTCTCCCGCGCCCCGCAATCCTGTCGAGTTACGGCGCAAAGTGGCAAGGAATTCATGTCGAATATCACTGTCAGCCGCCAAACGAATGTCCCGAACACTGTCTCGAACAGCACACGATTGGCTTGATGCTCAATTCAGCCACACTAAAAGGAACGCTGAACGGGAAACACTGCGGTAGCGAATCGTGGCAAAGCGGGCAGATGTTCGTCGCTGCTGCTGGTACTTATTTCGAGGCAGTTACAACCGAATACTATGAATTTATGGCGATCGCTCTTGAACCCACCGACTTCGAGAATACAGTTTGCGAATCGATCGATTCAAATCCCATTGAAATTATACCGCAATGGCAAACCCGCGATCCGTTGATTCGCGGAATTGCCTGGGCTCTCAAAACCGAACTCGAATCAGGCGGATTAAACGGTACTCTATATGTCGATGCACTGAAAAACGCGCTTTCACTGCACGTGCTGCACCGCTATGGCGCGCAAAAACCGAACCTGCCAGATGTTGGAGGCGGTCTTGCTCCCGGCCAATTGCAGGTAGTTATTCATTACATTAATGAATTCATCAACCGAGATTTGCACTTAAGTGAACTTGCTAATTTAGTAAAACTTAGCTCTTATCATTTCAGCCGTATGTTTAAACAATCGACTGGAGTCACGCCCCATCAGTACGTGACTCAGTGCCGAATTGAAAAAGCAAAACAGTTGTTGAAAAAACCCGAGTTATCAATAAAATATATCTCCCAGCAAGTGGGATTTCACGACCAAAGTCACTTTAGCAAGACCTTCAGCAAAATTGTCGGTGTGACTCCTAAGAAATATCGCGATCGGCTTTAACAAAACTCACGCCCCTGTCACATTAAAAGCAGTTTGCAGTTGCAAAATATTTTCGCATAGGGCTTGCGGGGGTTCAGCAACCGGGTTTTTTACCCGATCGGGAAACCTGTGTATTTTGGTAAACAACCCGGTTTCTTTGGTATTGAGGCGTAAGTCGAATGAAGTAAAGTAGCGCTAGATATTACCCCCCCCAACCCCC
>NZ_JADEXD010000104.1 GCF_015207285.1 Tychonema sp. LEGE 07203
GTTGGGGCGGTGGGGGGTGCTTTTGCTGTAGCATTTTGTCGGGAATTAGCACCGGTTTTAACGGCGGGTGTGGTGGCGGGACAAGTAGGTTCGGCGTTTGCTGCGGAGATAGGAGAAATGCAGGTGACGGAACAAATAGATGCCCTGTATATGTTGAGAACAAATCCTGTTGATTATTTAGTAGTGCCGAGGGTGATAGCTTGCTGCATAATGCTACCGATTTTAACAATTTTTGCGGTAGCGGTGGGCCTTTTGGGCGGGCTGTTTGTGGCGGCTTATTTTTACGAGTTGGAACCTTCGGTATTTTTGGAATCGGTGCGGACTTTTTTGGGGCCTTGGGATTTAGTAACTGTGGCGATTAAGAGTTTTATTTTTGGGTTGATAATTGCCCTTGTCGGTTGCGGTTGGGGGTTGACAACGGCGGGCGGAGGAAAAGGAGTTGGCCAAGCTGCAACGGCGGCGGTGGTGACTTCTTGGGTGTTTATTTTTATGGCGGATTTCTTTTTATCGCTGTTGATGTTTCACGAGTTGGGAATTACGAGAAGCTGAGGTTAATTAATTTGGGATTTGGGATTTGGGATTAAATTAGACAAGATTTCATGAATCACCGGATAGTTATTTTAACCGCAGATTTCAGGCAGATAAACACAGATAAACGCAGATAATTTAAGGAATGATGATTTTAGATTAAATAGAGGGTTTAGGCTGAGGAATATAAGGAGGGCGATAAACTCTAATTTCTTTGATAGGAACTGTCCCGTCTGTTTCAGGAATGATTTCAAGGATGTGTTTGGAGTTGCTTAAATTCTGAGCTAATGTTGTAGGATATTCGCGACTTGAATCTGCAATTTGTGGCGGAATGTATGAATCTACAAACATCGGCTTAACTTGCCACGTAATCTCAAAGCCTTTTGGTGTAGGCTTTTTCGAGTAGTCGTAGGCATTTTGCAGCCACCAGTTTTTCGGTTCAATGGCGATGCGGCCAGATTTTGAAACGAACATTTTGTCGTTTGTACCGCTGCCGTCGTAACCTGTTTTGGAACCTATAACGTCAAATTTAAATTTGCTGGAGTCGCTGTTAATTTCGGTAATTACTGCTTTCCAATCTTCGACGATTAGCGGTTTTTGACTGGATATTTGGAGAATTGCGGGCCAACCGACTCCCAGACTAGCGCTTGGTCTGGTGATGCTGTAAAGTTCGGGAAATTCTGAGGGTTTTTTGCCGTCGATCGCAATTTTAGCAGAAACTGCCTTGCCGTTGAAGGTTTTATCGGCGATCGCATCTATCCGATTTCCTTCAAACTCTAAAACCAACTTGCCATCTTGCCATTTAACATCAGTACCAACTGTATAGGTTTTGACTAAATCCTGCGGCGGTTGAGCAGAATTTGGGTTGTACCGCAGGTGCGGTTTTATCAAAGCAGCTAGGAGAAAATTACCCCAATCGTTGAGGTGAATGCTGTCGCTCAATAGCTGTTTTGGTTGCAAGCGATTGTCTTGCAAATACCTGCGCCAAGGTTCGCGAATTTCTGCGATTTCGCAGCCGTATTTATTGGCCAATTCTGGCAGCCATTTTGTAGAATGAGTGTTGTGCCATTCATATCCTTTGACTTCTTCTGGATTATCGCTGCTGTCACCTGCGGGCAACCAGTTTATGTGGTCGGAATGCAAGAGTATTTCGCTAGCAGTGCGGCTGCGGACGTTGGCAATTATCGCTTCGTAATCTTCATCACCTCCGTAGACGTGAAAAATTAGCAAATCTGGATAAAAAGGATATAAATCGTGTTCGCTGGGACGGATTAAAATCGGCGCTGCAAATCCTCCGATCGCCCGATTTTCCACAATCAAATCTGCATAGGGAAATCGCTGTTTCAAATCCTTTGCTACATCTTTCCACCAATCTTGCTCTGTGATGGATTGACCGTAAAATAGAATGCGTACTTGGCGGCGTTCTGTGGGAGTGCTGGTGGCAAGTAACCCCATCGTCCTTTGAATCCTGGCTCCCAAATTAGGATTGTTTGCCATAGGCGCAGGCGGGGGAAATGGCGTTTCGGCAGCTATTTTTGGGAGTAGGGGGACTAACAGGAAGCTCAGACACAAACAAAGCAGCCACAAGTAGCGATAAATCTTTGATTTTTTGCTATTTCCCTGCTGTTTTGCCATTGTTTTATTTTTCCGTTCTGTAAAACTTATTCATAACTACCAACCGTAGCTGTAGGGTACGCTGCGGCGCACCTTCGGAAAGCTGTGCGGCCCATGAAAATGCGTTGTTACAATGCGCTGTACGGTAGATGACAATGCGCGCTTAACGAGTTGCTTTTTTTCTTCTTTCTGCTATATTAGCAAGTTGAGAGCGACAAAAGATGATATAATGCCAGCTAATTAATTGCAGGAGATCGATCGCACATCCAATGGATTACAAAACAGCCCGCAGTTTTCTGATCGACCAAGGAAGCGCCCTCCAAACCAGAAAAAATCCCGATGCCTTCCTGATGCGGCTCAAACAAGGTCAGCCACCAGTACCCGGACAGGTGACATCGATTTTATTAGCTTTAAAAATATTGTTTGAAGGCCTGCAAGAATCTCCCATGCTCGATCGGCAATTAATCTCGGCCCTGCATTTACTCTCAGTAGAAAGTTTGGAGCAATTTGAAGCCGGACTCCGCAAAGGAGTTTCTTGGCCCCCGCTGCTGAAAGAAGATTTAAGTCGAATTGCGATCGCAGTCAAGAATATTTTTGCCGGAGTCTGGCAATAGTTTAACTCAGTCAACTCAGAATCTTTCACAATTAAAATTGTCAAACTCTACTCGCGAAAGCTTTCCAAGGATGCCAAAAGAGCCGGCAGTCCCGCCAGCGAAGCAGATACCAAAGCCTCATCTTTGTAAACTCGCGATCGCGCCCTGCCAATACTTTGATACCGTGAGGCGACAGAGCCTCGCATTTCCGAATCTCCGGTTTCAGCCGGCCCTAAATTTTTGGTTTTTCGCGTCAGATTAAACATAGCAAAATCCTCAATTAATCTCTAGATATGCGCCCGTGAGATTTCTCATGGCTTGCTCAATATTTCTATTATTACTCAGATTTGTAATGGATAGGAAACCGTGAAATAATTATTCACGATAGACAGGGATCGAGCTAAACTGCATAACAACTCTGATTAATTTGTTACAGGCTGTGCTCGTTTAAGCCGATCGCCCGCAGCGGCCCAGACAGCAGGAACCAAAATAGCTGATTTCGCAAAAAAAACTCAGATAAATGATGCTAACTCTCAGTGCAGCAACCGTTATAGCTCAAATCAGGCCCGATGTCCAAACTTTGCCCGATGGAGACTATCGCTACCGAGACTCATTTGCGATCGATCGACCTTTTCGAGAAATCCAATTTCGCAAACGAGATAGATACATCACCGGTAGCGACTCCGACAAACGCACCGGAAAAAGCTACTGTTTTCGGGGAATCCCGCAGCACAACAGCATTGTGAACATCACGGTAGCGATCGATATTTCGCCGAAAACAGCACAAAAAACCGAGTGGAAATTAGCACCGGGAAACCCGATTAATTTCGATCGGCTTTATCCACTACAAACTGGGCCGGGATTAGAATTATACAAATGTCTGACCGCATTTTTACCGGAGTTAAAAAAATCATGAACGAGTCAATGTAACCTAAGAACCAGCCTTTTCCAATTCTTCCCGCAGCATTTTTTTGTAAACTCTCGGCAAACTAGAACTCATAGAATTGTTCTCAATGCCGTATCCCAAACTCGTCCAAGTTCCCGAAAGCATCCGCAAAACATCAGTTAATCTTTCCTGCCGCAGCATCTGTGAAATATCAGCTTTCCAAAACTTGCGATCGCTCAACCAAGCATAAACCACAGTATCCTGATATTCCGGTTCAAAACTGTAATCTTCCCAGAATAAAAAATTAGCGCGACGGGCGTGATAGCGCTTCGCTTTCTCCTTCCAAGTTGTAGTCAAAAATTGATATCTGCCCGCCGCCGTAGTACACTTGCCCCGATTCGGGCCGTTAACAATTCTCACGCATTTGTCAGGATGGCGGCTCAAATCTAATACATATTTGCCGCCGTAAATAACGTGATAAGGTCGAGAAACATTTGACTCGCTAGCAGAAATAGTACGCATCAAAGCTCGAATGTAAGGATCGCCAGTTTTCATAGCCAGCGGTGGCATTTGTCTCACCTCGCTTGCTGACTGCGAAAGCGGCAAATTTCCCCGCAAATTGGCAACCAAGAAAACACTGCCGCCGATCGCAGCCCCGATTAAAAGTATAAATCCCAGGATTTGAATTTCCGATCGCCTCAACAAACCAGTTTGGCGGCGGCCCCATTTCTGGGCTTCCAGCAAAGTCATTTCCATGTCGGCAATTTCGGCTAATTTTCTCGCCAGCCGCCTCCGGCGCACCCGAAAATCGTATTGATATAGCGGCGCAGCTAACAGCGTTAAACTCGATAAAACCCCCGCCAATTTGACCAGCCAGAAATCGAATTCACCGGCGATCGCCACATTTGTGAGATTAGAGATTCCGGCGAACAATTTAGCCGGATCGATCGATCGCGCGGGCCAATAAAAAATCGCCAGTTGCACCAACAGCGCCAGATTAAACGCAAAAAAAAGCACTACAAGAGCATTCAAGCCTTCTCGCAAGTGCGATCGCATACCAGTAAGCCCGCGCTTGAACTTGCGCCCTTTCCCCTTGGGGCCAGGTAGCATAATTAGTAAGGGATTTAAGATTTTGACGGCGAAAAAGTGAGCGACAAAGAATAAAGGTAACTGAATCAGCCAAGCCGCCAGCAGCAGAGTCAAAAAACCGAACTCGTTGCTGACAGCAGGAATGCCCCTGTGAAGGACAAAACTAAAACTTTCAGCGAGAGCAAATGCCCTTAACCACGAAATCGGATAGGGAAACCAATCTGGCCACTTGAGAGTTTTCATCATGCTGGGAGAGGGAAATTTCAACGGCGGATGGTAAAACTATTAAGATTTTGCCAGATTTGGCGATCGAAAAATTGCTGCAGGGTGCGAAGCCTCAATTTGCGATCGGGCCACTGAAGATTTGAGATTGATATCGTTTCCGGTTGCATCGTCAGGTGATTTAACCTTACTAGAACACAGAGGACACAGAGAGAGAGAATAGAGATATGAATACAGGACGATGAAGAGAGGATTTGATATGACTCCACAGATGCAGGGTGCGCCAGCCCAAATTTTTGACTCAACTCGAATAGTTGTTTTTGCCTGACGCACCGAACCCAAACAAGCTTAATTCAATCAAACCACACCGGCAAACAACTCCTCAAAACTCTTTTGTGGGGCATCCGGCTTCGCCACAATTTCCACAATCTTGTTGCGAGAAGCCGGCTCAAACAGCGCCTCCACGCAGACTTGAGCTACCTTAGTGCGGGGAATGCTGTTCTCAAACAGTGTATCCGCACTCCTCATGACGATCGCATCTGAATTATCCTCATTTTTGAGACCGCCCGGTCGGACGATCGTATAAGTCAAGCCGCTTTTTTGCAAATACTCCTCCGCCTGTTTTTTCCACACCAGAATCAGCCAAAACAGATTCAGCGGGTGAAAAAACTGAGAAACGCACAGAGAAGTCACCAGCACAAAATGCTCAATTCCCTTAGCCTTAGCTGCCTCCACCAAATTTTTAGTACCCTCAAAATCCACCTTGTAAGGCCCTGTCGGGTCAAAACCAGGGGCCGCCCCCGTCGCGCACAGCAACACCGTACTATCGCCGATCGCAGCTCCCAGAGAAGTCGCATTTAATACATCCCCGGTCACTAACTCAGCCTCCGGTGGTAAAATCTGTCTAGCCGTCTCCAAATTTCGGACTAAAGCGCGCACGGGAATGCCCCGCTTGACCAATTCTGTGACAATTCGGCGGCCAGTCTGGCCTGTGGCTCCTGCTACAAATGCTTTCATAAGTCAGGTTATGCTGTTCTTGGGTAAATTTTGTTGCAATCTATTTCCCAATTGTAGGGAGGAAACTTCCTTACCGCATCCCCAACCCGATCGATTGGCGTGTATTACAGGAGAGCATATTATGAAGCAGGATTCCGCTGAATATCAAACTACTGTTGAAGCTTCTGACGAAAATTGCTACCCAGATGCGAGTTTCCGACAGCCCGAAAGTGGAAGTGCGGATGCAGCAGAGGAAGTTGAGCCGATTTGGTTTCACGCCCATTTTGAAGACAGCATGGAGATGTACGCCGATGCTGCTGCGGTGGCTGAGCATTTGAACAATCACAAGACTTGGTTTTGTCAGTGCGCTTTGCCGATGAAAGCTGAGCCGATCGGCGAAAACGGCTACGATCTATTAATCGGGCGTTTTGGGGCTTTCGGCTACCGAGTTGAAGCGAGAATCGGTTTAGAGTTGCTGCCGGCTGACGCTGAAGGCTGCTATTTGATTAAGACAATCCCGGTTCCGAATTATACCGCCCCTGGATATGAGGTGGATTTTCGATCGGCAATGAACCTAGTAGAGATACCGTCAGACGAATTTGCCGCCGATTGGCCCGCGTCGGAACGGGCTCAGCTACCGCCTGCGATTACCAGTGCTACCTGGAAGCTGGATTTAGCCGTAGGGGTTTGCTTTCCTAAGTTTATTCGATCGATGTCTCAACCATTAATAGAAAAAACCGGCAATGCGCTTTTGGAAAAAATTATCCAACAAGTCAACCGCCGCTTGACTTATAAAACTCAGCTTATTTTTCACGAAAGTTTGAACATTCCTTTTCCCAAAAATCCTAAAAAACACTAACAAAACTTGCGCCCCAACTCACCTCATCCGGTGCCAGGGGCGCATCTTACCCTGCACAGTACGAGCTTTTTGGCGGCTTTCTCCTGACTAGATATCTTCTTGCACTCAATCGCTTTCAAATTCTTCAATCATCTGCGTTTATCTGTGTTTATCTGCCTGATATCTGCGGTTTCTCAATCCAGCAAACACTTAGGCAAGAAGTCTAATCTTCTTTTCTCACTACCTTGAAAACGAAAATGTTTAACTCCAGCAAAACTGAGCGTCTACAATACCAGATGTGCGTATTGAGCGCAGTCGAACCAAGTCACAGCGAAAACCAGATAAGCAATAGCAACTGCTGCCATCTCGCCCATCGAGCATTTCAGCGCTAAAGATAAATAATATCCCCAAAGTGCGATGCCAGCAATCAGTCCCAAAACACCAAGTGAAACCGTTGTATCCAAAATCAAATTGTGAGCTTTATAAGTAGGAATTTCTCTGGTGCTAATTTCACCTTTTATGTTAATATAGTCGTAGGTAAACTCGTTCAAGTTGACAACTATAGGAGTTACTTGAGGATTTCTGAGATAGGGATAGGCAATCCCTAATCCGTCAAATCCCCATCCAAATAACGGACGCTTTTTGATGCCTCTAGCTGCAAGTTCCCACATCGGGGAACGGCTGGACATGACTTGTTGGATGCTCGGTTTTTGCCAGTTGAGGGGTCGGTTGACGGTCATGATGCCCACAGCGAGAACTCCCATCAGGGCTAGGCCGGTGAGAATTTTGTAATAAGGGCGATCGAGCAAATAAGCACTGGCAACAATCAAAGCTACAATTGCACTGCGAGTAGAAGTTAGCAGCAGTGCCGGAACAGTTAAAATCAAAGTAATTGCAGTTAATTTAGTAGTCGTAAATCTCCAAAACCAACCGACAACCGCAGTAATCGCCGTCAACACTAAAACTATGGATGCGTGCCCGCGATGGGAGTACAATCCTATAGGTTGCTGTCCTTGAAAAATACTGCTGGCTAGAACATCTTCTCTGATTAGTCGGCCCATTGTAGCGGTGTAGTCAATCCGCCAGTCAATGATTTGGGGGAAGATGCTCAGAGAAAGAATGATCCCACCAATTAGCAATCCTTGAAATTGGCAATTAATGAGTTGCGGCTGTATGATTAGGAGCAAGCTGTTGCTGAGGGTGAAGGCAGCGATTAACAGCCAGTACAGCCAACCGTCGCCCATTTGGTCTTGCCCGAAAAAAGATGTTAAAGGAAAGGGACTGTGCAGGGTAGAGATGGCTCCTATTGAGAGAAATATCGTCCAAAGTATTAGAGAAATTTTCCATTGTTGGGAAATAGTTAGGGCTTTTCTTTCTTCCCATAATAGAGCAAGATTGACTCCTACTATGAGCCAGATAACGAACACTTTGGGGGAAGTCCAGATGCTTCCCCGGCTGCTTCCCCAAGGGTTGATGAGAATTATGCTGAGGGCATATAGCAGGGTGTAGAGGCTTTTCATTACTCTTTATTTTTCCTGTTTTTGAGTCTTTTAATTACAGGTAATACAGCTAGGGCAAATAGCGTTCCCAATCCGGTGGTTGGTTCGGGAACAGCTTCTGCGGGAAGAGCATCGTCCTCAGTGTTTTTAGCTAAGACTTTTGGAGTTGTTGCGGTGAGAGTATCATCAACATACGAGAGTTCTGGGTCTTCGAGTAAGTCGGCACTGATTCCTGCTAAATCTACTGCGTCAGAATTATTATCCTCTGAAGATAGTTCTGGGTCTTGAAGTAAATCGGCACTCATGCCTCCGATATCTGGGTTATTTTCGTTGTTGTCTGTTGATGATAGTTCTGAGTCTTCAAATAAGTTGCTGCTGATGTCGGCTAAATTTACTTGGTTTTCGTTGCTGTCTGTTGATGATAGTTCTGAGTCTTCAAGTAAATCACGACTGACATCAGCTAGGTTTGCATTGTTCAAACTGCTGTCCGTTGATGATAGTTCTGGGTCTTCAAGTAACTCACTGCTGATATTTGCTAGGTCTGTGGCATCGCTATCAATTGATGAGTATTTAAAGTTTTCGGATGAGTCTGAGTTAGTATTTCCTGTGGCAATATCGATTTCTCTATCAGAAATTGGCAACTGTGACTCTACATAATCGCTACCAAAAGCTCTGTTGGCGCGGGCAGCGCGAATTGGCGAACTGGGCCGCCCAAAGGGTGAGGGTGATGTAGTAGTTGTTGTTGATGTTGAGACAACGACAGTTGATGATGTTGACCCTAGTGGAGATGTTACCCAAGGTGTAGGTGTTGGCCAGGGTGAGGGAGTCCAAGGTGAGGGAGAAGGCATTGGTGACGAGGTTAGTCGAGGTGATGGTGTTGGTGTTGTTGCCCATGGTGCAGGCGTAGGCCAAGGTGATGGAGTCCAAGCTGAGGGTGTTGGCGTTGGTGATGAAGTCCAAGCTGAGGGTGTAGGAGTTCGTGATGGAGTCCAAGCTGAGGGTACTGGTGCAGGCCCGGGTGTTGGTGCAGGCCTAGGTGTTGGTGCAGGTGATAGTAATATTATGGGCGACGGTGTTGGTGACGGGCTTGGTCTAGGTGCTGGACGCACGGTTGGCAAAGGTAACACGGTTGGTCGAGGTGTTGGTGATGGTGATGCTGTTACGTAGCCTATGCCACCGCCGCCACTAGCACTATTATGGACAAGGCGAGGTTCATTGAAGAAGGGTAGGCGTGGCAAGGGGGGAAGCCTGAGGTTTGGAAGGGGAATGGGAACGGGAACGGGAACGGGTACTGGCTGTTTGCGACGACGAGTTACTTTGTTTTTCCAGCCCCACCGTATTCCGTTGTAAATCGTAACGTTCGTTTCCGTAATAGTTAGTTGGTTTTTATCTGTTCTGCTGAATGTCTCTATATCAGCTAAGTAAGCTTCCGCAAACCAATAATGCTCGTTTAGGGGATCTTCTCTATAGCTTCTGTCTGCCAATCTTTCGGTACTTCCTGGATAGAAAGGGGTGTTTTGACGACCTACATTGTCAAGGTATTTTGACACTTTATTATCATGTTGCTTCACATGAGCCGGGTGGTTAGTGTTTACCCACTGAATCCAACGAAGGTCTCGTGTTGTATCACCTCTACCTCGCAGGTAATTCAACTCAATCCCAGCTCCCACTCCGGTTGAAACAGGTGGATTAGGTGTTGTTACATTTGGTAAATTTGGATATTTACAAAGAATATTCAAAGTACAAGCATAATAGTTTAATACTTCTACATTTCCTCTTAAGTCTTTATCCGCTTTAGTAAAATTCCAAATCTGTGTACGACTGGAATTATTATAAGTTGATATCCTATAAGCTTCTAACAGATTTTGCAAAATTATCGTCCCGCCACGTGGCATTTCTGTTATTTTATATGGCTCCAGTCTGGTGTTGATAGTTATTTCTTCATTCCCTTGCATATAAGTGACAGACTGAGTTGGAAGGTATAAATCTCGCGCTCCTTTTGCTGCAAAACTCAAGCTGAAACCCATAGCCTCTTGACTCGTGAATGCAACTAACAAGGGTGTTGCTAAAAACATTACGATCGTTTGTGTGGTCGCCATTATGTATCCTCAATCAGTTAGGTTTATACGAAGTGCTAATTATTAGGCGTAAATCCTTAATTAGATTCTTTTTTACTTTGTGGTTACTGGTTCCACTATGCAAAACTCTATGAAAGGGGTAAATACTTGCCCCACCCATACCATTTTTAAGCACTCTTTATCTATTAATTCGTCATAGCCTTTTACTGCCCCATTCGTTACTTCATATTTGAATCGAATCGAATAATTTCCCGTAGATGGTAGATGAAATTTCCAATATTCACGGTTGGTAAAAGGCATAAAAAGCATTAAATCTCTATCCTGCTTTCTTTTTATTTTTGGATATTTTCGCTCCCAATAACACTGAGCGGCTTGAGAAAAAGTTACAGACTTTCCCGGCATAGTTAAATGAAGATCCGATTCGTGAGGTACTCCTACTCCATCTGCCTGATAACCAGGATTAATATTTTGAGCATCAGATGTTATAATTTCTGGAACAAATTGGAAAAAACAAAAATAATAGGGAGTTGAAGTATTGTTAGTGATGGAAAAACCTAACACTACAGATGTATGATCGTCTTGCGTAGTTCTTTTTATCGGGACAGCCCACAGACGGTCTGACAGGATTGTTTCAAACCGGATTCCATCAACTTCAACGGCATTGTTGTCACTTGATTCTCCTATAGTCATGATGCTTGTCCTCCTTATTTACCGATTATAATAATTCGTCATTCAAGACTGAGTTAAGCGGAATTCAACAAAGGGAGTATCCACCCACCCAGTCCAAACTTTTTCTATTGGCAGACTTTCACTCGAATTCCCTGTAATATTTTTCTTCGGTATGGTATCACTCGTATTGTAATACTGGAAGCGGAAGTGATATATACCTGCCTTGAGTTGGTCAAAAGAGCAATAGCCACCATATCCGCTAGAGACACCAAGCGAAAATTGGCTATGATTAGTCCAGAAAAGGCTAATATCTGGAAAGAATGCCAGACTTTTTCCAGGTGTGACCAACAAAAAGTCAGATTCTTCTGGCCCTCTCATCCAGTCGTTACCATAGGCTTTCCGCTTCACCTCACCATCTGGCGTTACCAGTTCTGGGTAAAAACTGCCATAAAAGCTGAAGTAAAATGGGGTTGGCGTGTTGTTGGTCATCCGCATACCAATCTGTACAGATTGGTATGAATTGTCACTCTTATGTGGCAGGGTTAACAATTGCTCCGGTATGAAAGTTTCAAAACGAATACCATCTACTTCCACGGCGCTGTTATTCAATCCCACAGGTTGAAGTAGGCGAAAATTAGCGAAGGGAGTTACCAACTGACCTCTCCCAGTTACTTCTATTCTCTCTAGAGGCACTTCTTTTCCATCTAGTAGTTCTTTAATATTAAAAACAGTAAAGGGATTTGTGTATACTATTGTCCCCGTCGGAGTTTCATAAGTGAATCGAACCTGATATTCCCCAGACCCAAGAGTATCAAAAGACCAAAATGTATCAATATCAATAGGGCTTTCATTGTAGGTGGGGCGATGTAATATCAGTTGAAGTAAATTATTTTGCCAAGACAGTCTTCCCTCCATAGAGGTGGATATCTGCTGTCTGACCCCAACTAACGAGCCATGATATTCTCCGTTCCCAATTTGCCTATTTATCGGTTCTCTTCGGTGCAGTGCTTGACCATCTGGTCCGAATATTTCTGGAATTAAAGCATCATAATCTATAGCCAAGGGAACAGGGGCTGGTGTATTATTAGTAAGGCTGACAGTAAAGCTGAATTCAGCAGTGACACCGGGCTTGTTTTCGGGGATGGATATTGCCACAATTTTTGGCCATTCCATTTTCAGTTGAAGGCTATTTTCTTTCAGTTGAAGGTCATTTTGTTTAACTTGATTGCTGCGTTTAGATTTTCTAGATGCCATCTTTTTTACATTTCCAAGTTGTGAATTTTCATTGCCAACAGCTTGTATACTTCCATAGGTTACTACCAAAAGCGCGGCCATTAGTAAAGCTAATAAAAACCGGAGAAAATACCTCATTGCTCGCCCTCTCAATTACCGGACAATCAGCGAACAAACCAGAACCACACCGCCGCACCAATTACCGTCAACTAAAATAATTTACCGCCACCGCTAGAATGTCGGGGCTGCTTCACTAAAGTGTATCGATAATATCCTAAAACAGGCTGACAATCATTTCGAGCCGACGCAGAACTAGGCCAATGTGACGAAGAAGAATTTGACCAATAATTGGACGGCATATTTTGCATTCTACCGGGGGGAAACCATAGGATAATTGCAGTTTTAAACGCTCTGGCAAGTGCTGTTGAGAGGCAATTTCCTTTTTAGTCGCTGCCACAAACTCATACTTCAGATCGATGGTGGGAGTTTGGCCAATTGTGTGATGGCAACTGCTACAAAACTGATTGCTAGCTAGCAAAAGATGGTTGTCTGCAATCACGTCTGTCGCAGTAATGTTTTTACCGTAAGCTTGTCCCCAGTAGTTCATAAGTCCTCCTGATGCCCCTGATTATAAAAGAAAAGATTGATAACGATGCCACAAATGTATCTAGTTAAAAGCTCAATCAAAAATAGACAACATCATTAAGCTTTGTAACTGTTCTATTTACACGACTTAACGGCTGGACTGAATTTCGATTACAAACACGCTATCAACATTATTAGAGTACAGTATCAGTATTTTTACTGAACTTTTTGATGTTCATATTAAATCCCAAATTTATGCTCAACCGGGTATTTATATGTAGGTACAGTGAAGTTAAGTTTACAGAATATTTACAATATACTCCGTTGACTTCACACAATCTTCAAAAGTAATTATTGCCTAGGATTATAAATTCTATCCGGTAGACTAGAAAATTGGTGATTTTACAGCGGCACAAAATACAACTTCGTCTTTCACCTTGCTCAAGTGAGTCTAAGTGTTTTATATAAGTAGTTTTACTTAAATGTGTGATGCAAGCCGAAACGTCGATTCCCTACGGGATAGCTGCGCTTCACGCACTTGTTGTACAATGGAACTCAAAAGGTCGATCGACAACAAACAGATAACAACCCTAATAAATACCTTTAAATTTAATTTTTGGGGCAGACTCTCCAGCCCACCCCACTCATGGTTTCAAGAAACAGGATGGGGAAAATTAGAGCCGCGCCAGCTTATCTTAATATCTGGCGCTTAAATTTATTTCCGCACCATCACGGACTTAATCGCAGCATTCGGCTGATACTTGTTAGTCTGATAAAATCCACCTTGACCAGTACCATAAACTCCTGCAAATTGTTTTCCCTCAGCCTTGGGAACAAACATAATTTTTCGAGTCGGTTGTTTGGCAAAAACCACTCCTTCTCTCATTTCATTGTCCACATTATAAGATAAAGTAGCTTTGCCGTAAATTGCTTCTGTTTGTTTCAATTTCATTCCCGGCCCGACGCCCTGAAGTGTTTTATAATTGGGGTTGTCAGTCATCAGAAGCTCAATAACATCGCTATCTTTGAGCTTTGTACCGGCGGCGTAGATAATCCGATACTGCACTTTGCCCGATCGACTAATCGCCACTGCATCAAAGTCTACCATAAAAGGAGACTCTACCTTAAACTGTGCGGTGGAACCGAGAGCTTGTTTCAGTTGTCCGAAAGTCATTCCCACTTTTGCTTCGCCAATTGCCCGATCGCTAATTGCTACACTTGTAGAGGAAGGTTTTGTCGCAGCATTGGCCGTTTCCCCCAGCTTATGTGCGCCCCCACGCGCCACAGCAGCGCCGGGAATTGAGATTAAGGTGAGGTAACTGCCGATCGCCAGCAAAACAGCTATCATCGATCCAGATAAAATTTTTAGATTCAACATGAGTAATTCCTCAAGATTTCAACTTCGATTATCAACCCGCATCTTCTTAACAGTTTTCGGGATAACTTTGTTAGTTTGGATTCTCCGAGGTGTTGGCCTCTTGACATTCCTTCCCGGCGGTGTTATTTGGGTACTAATTTTTCTGTCTTTTGTTACGGGTATCCTCAGCACTTTACTGCGCCGATAATCCGATATCCGGTATTTATTGCCTTTCTTAAAAAGGTGAAAAGTCAGTCGATTTTAGATTTTAGATTACTGTTGACTGTTGACTGTTAACTGTTGACTGTTAACTGTTGACTGTTAACTGTTGACTGCTGTTATTTGTTATTTGTTATTTGTTGGTTGCAATCCCTCCGCTTCGCGCTCGCCCAATCCCTCCGCTTCGCGCTCGCCCAATCCCTCCGCAACGCTAGAACCCTGCGCGGGCCAATCCCTCCGCTTCGCGCTCGCCCTGTTTGCCCTATGCCCAATGCCCTATGCCCAATCCCTCCGCAACGCTAGAGCCCTTCGGCCCTTCGGCCCTATCTATTGTTTCATGGCTTTTCCTACTGTCACGTTTAACTGAGCTCCGAGCAGCATTGCCAAAGAAGAAAGAGCGAGCCACAGCAGCAACACAATAAAAGTGCCGATCGTTCCGTAAGCCCAACTGAAATTGCCCAAATGCAAAACATAAAACCGAAACAAAGCCGAAAACAGCGCCCACAAAACAGCAGCAAAAACAGCTCCCGAAAAAATCGGAATGTCGGCTTGGTGGCGGCTGGGCCCGTAGCGGTAAACAAAGGCAAAGGCAACTGATACAATTCCCAAAGCAATCGGCCACCGCCACAGCCCCCAAACAGCTAATAGTTGCGACTCTAAAGGGCAATTGCCGACAAGCAGCAAGCAATTTTGGACATCTTTTAAATCGCAATTGGCGACGGACTCCAGCAGGCAACTCTGGCGGGCAATAGCTTGTACAATTAAGTCGCTGACAAATACGGCTCCCGATGCTATAATTAACAGCACAATTGTACCGATACTCAGACCAATAGAAATGAGTTTTGCTTTCACAAAAGATCGAGTTCGATCGATCGGGATTTGATGGATGCGATCGAGAGCTGCCATCGCCGCGCTCATTACCCCAGAAAATGCCCAAAGCGATGCCAAAAAGCTTACTGAAAACAGCCCTTTATTGCGAGTTAACAAAATTTCTTTGATTAAGCCGCGAATCAAATTGCGAACGTCATCGGGTATTACCTCGCCCAAAAGACCGGCGATTTGATACAGTGTTGACTGCAAAGGTTCAAAAAGGGCGATCGCCGACAACAGAGCCAACAGCCCCGGAAATAAGGCCAGTATAGAATTGTAGGCCATTTCCGCAGACAGCCCCGGCAACCGCTGCTCTCCGGCTTTCACGCCAACTTCCTTGAGCGTGCCCCAAGTCAAACACCGACAAAACAGTAAAAAATCGCTAAACTTCCTCTTGATGGCTCGAAGCTTCTTTAAAAGCGCCTTAAACAAAGCTAAAATCAGATAGCGCAACCAGTAATAAATGTTCATAGGACACAGGAGACGGGAACTAGAAAATGGAAAATAGATCCGGGGTAACGGGCAACTTTCACAGCAGTAGGCTTTGGAGAGTTCGCGGTTAGATATTTATGCAAGCAAACGGGAAGCTTGCACAAAGTGAAAAACGCTTTTTAGAAAACTGGATGCTCCCCCAATTCGCAATTGCCAATTACCAATTCCCAAGGCTTCAATTCTTTAATTCTTCAATTCTTAAATTAACAATATGTCTCAGGATGTCAGACAGTGGTTGGATGAAATTAAGCGGCTGCAACAGCAGTTAACAGAGGTTTCGCGCGATCGCGACGAAGCAGGTGAAAGCGCGGCTCAGTGGCGCCAACTTTACAATACTGAAGCCGAGCAGCGCCGGAATGACGCTAAATTAACTCAGCAAAGCATTGATGCTTTGTCAGCACAAATAGAAGATTTACAAAATTTTTACCCGATTGTAGCCGACGATGACGGTGCTGGAGTTGCTCGCGAGCAGGAAGTCGCACAACAGCAAACAGTTGAGCAACTTAAAACTAAGTTAGCAGAAGTTCTCCAAGAGCGCGATCGGGCGATCGAACAAATCAAACAACTCACAATCGCCCTCAAACAAGAAGAAGCCCGTCACGCCGAGACTAGCAGAAATTTAACCACCGCCCTCGGAGATGCCGTTGACTTGCTCGCCAAAGCACAAACTGTTCCTACTACCAAAATGGAAACACCAGCATATTCTCTAGAAATAGTACCTACCCGCACTGCAAATCCCGGCGAAACTGCGATCGAAATCCGCCAAAATCCCGATCGAGCCGATCGAAATTCCGCCGGGATTCCACCTTCAAAAAACCAGTTACTCGATCTGCCGCCCTTGGGAAATTAGGAGTTATATTGTGTGCGATAATTTACCCGACGTAATTATAAAATCTACTTGTGGCGAAGATTTTTTGGGCGGTTAGCTGTTAAGCTGTTGCGGTATATAAATCATCTGTCAAACAACAATTCCCCGTCTTGTCGGGTGGGCGAGACTCCCACCCGACTCGTCCCTTGTCGTCGAGTCTAGAGCCCCCTAAATCCCCCTTATGTCGGGGGACTTTGAGAATACTCTTGTCCCCCACCCCACAATGGATTTTAACTAAGAGTGGAACAGGCCGGAAAGCCTGTTTCTGGGAATGTTGCAAGATGTGAATTTAAAAAGAGGTAGATTGCGATTTACTGTTAGGTTGGGCGGGTTTATTCAGATTGTTGGTACTTGTTAGATATTGTTGGTGAACCCGCCCCTACAGGTTTTCGATCGCAGGCTCAATATCTTAGTGTAAATCAACTACAGAGGACACAAAGAACACAACTGACAACTGACAACTACCAACTGACAACTAACTTCTTAAAATCCCATCGCCCCAGCTACAGCATCCAAACTCGGAGCAATTCCCTGTTTGAATTTGTTATTGCTGTGATTAATTGCCGTATCCGGGTCTTTCAAACCGTTACCAGTCAGCACGCAAACCACCGTCGCCCCCGTCGGAACTTGGTCTTTTACCTTCAGCAACCCGGCTACAGAAGCTGCACTCGCCGGTTCGCAGAAAATCCCTTCCTCGGATGCTAGCAAACGGTAAGCATCCAGAATTTCGGCATCCGTAACAGCACTAAAACTGCCGCGGCTGGCTTCGGAAGCTGCTTCTGCCTGTTTCCAGCTAGCTGGGTTGCCGATCCGAATTGCCGTCGCCAGGGTTTCTGGGTTCGCCACCGGCTGTCCCGTTACTAAAGGTGCAGCCCCGGCTGCTTGGAATCCCATCATTTGTGGCAGGCGAGAACATTTTTTCGCTTGGTGGTATTGACAAAACCCCATCCAGTATGCTGTGATGTTTCCCGCGTTTCCTACGGGAATGCACAGCCAGTCGGGCGCGTCGCCCAAAGCGTCCACCACTTCAAAAGCGCCGGTTTTTTGGCCTTCGAGTCGGTAAGGATTGACGGAGTTGACCAAAGTCACCGGATAATTGGCGGCCATTTCGCGGACAATTTCTAAAGCTCGATCGAAGTTTCCCTCAATCGAAATCACTTCCGCACCGTAAAGCAAAGCTTGGGCCAACTTGCCCAAAGCCACGTAACCTTCGGGAATCAACACAAAAGCCCGCATCCCGCCGCGTCGGGCGTAGGCTGCAGCAGCCGCCGAAGTATTGCCGGTACTGGCACAAATTACAGCCTCCGCGCCGGCTTCCTTGGCCTTGGAAATCGCCATTGTCATCCCCCTGTCTTTGAAACTACCAGTGGGGTTGAGGCCGTCGTATTTGACCAGCACGCGCACGTCTCTACCGATACTAGAGGCGATCGCCGGTGCCGGAATCAGGGGAGTATTGCCCTCTTGGAGCGTTACTACGGGCGTGGTTTCCGTCACCGGCAGGTAGGGGCGATAAGCTTCGATCAAGCCAGGCCAGCAGTTGCGTTTCGGCGAGGCTGCGCGGGCAGCGGAGGGGGCAGCGGAGTCAGTTACAGGTAAAATCAGGGTCACGATGTCAATGGTTTTAGGCAATGGTCGATGAATTTACAATAATTTTAGCTCGATCGGTTAATTTGATGTTTAATACGATCGGTTCAGGTTAAAGTAACTTAATGGTGTGAATGTGTAGATATGTCTACTCAATTACTAATGTCAAATAATTCATCCACTCTTTCTCGGCCTCAAGTCACCGCGAGCAATCCCGAAATGGCTAGTCCTTCTACCCGCTCGACCAGCTTGGCCGGCAAACTAGATTCGGCTAAGTGTCCCTACCAAGCCGATCAGCAAGTTAAGTTCCTGCACCTGCAAGCAGAAATCGACTCCTTGCTGCTGCAAGTGCAAACCCTCACACGGCAACGATCGATCGCTGCACTGTCGGCCCCCGACCCAATTTCTGGCAGCAACAGCAATTAGCCGACAACCGTCGCTGATGCGAATCCTGCTGCCCCTGTGTTATAAAAACTAAGGTTTTGCTACCCGCAGTTTTTTTGCAGAAAGTGCTAGAAATTCTGGCGCTGCGGATAGCGATAGCTAGCATTTGCTAAAACGCGCTTGCCCGAAGCTCGACTCGTCTGCCGCACACTGGCAGCGGGCTGATGTTTTATGGCGCTTTTTTAGGGCGCTCATTTTGTCAAGCCATCCACATGGCATACGGAGAATCGAAATTAATTTATGACAGCATCGATCGAAAAACCACTAAATTTGACATCCGCAAGTGACACTTCCAACCTGCGCCTCAAAGATATTCTCAAAACCCTGCCCCGCGAAGTTTTTGTCAAAAACCCCCGCAAAGCTTGGACAAAAGTCATCGTCAACGTTTTATTAGTAGCTGTCGGTTATGTTGGCATAGCAGTATCACCTTGGTATTTACTGCCCCTAATGTGGATTTTCACAGGTACCGGATTAACGGGTTTTTTTGTGATCGGCCACGACTGCGGCCACCGATCCTTTGCTAACCGCCGCTGGGTAAACGATTTAGTCGGACATCTGGCATTTCTACCCTTAATTTTCCCGTTCCACGCATGGCGGCACGGACACAATTACCACCACAAACACACCAACAAAATTGGCGAAGACAACGCTTGGCAGCCGATGACAGCAGCCGACTACGCTGCCGCGCCCAAAGCTTTACAAATAGCTTACAGTTTAATCTTCGGCCCGATGTGGTGGGTTGGCTCGATCGCCCACTGGGCAAAAGTACACTTCATGTGGTGGCGCTTCAAAGGCCAACAGAAACAAGAACAAGTGCGGTTTTCAGTATTAGTGGTTGTAATCGCTGCTGCGATCGGATTTCCGCTATTAATTGCCACAACAGGCATTTGGGGATTCGTCAAATTTTGGTTTATCCCCTGGATGGTTTACCATTTCTGGATGAGCACTTTTACCATTGTTCACCACACAGCCCCCGACATTTCATTTAAACCAGCAGCAGAATGGAACGAAGCCCAAGCGCAACTATCAGGAACAGTGCACTGCGACTATCCCCGCTGGGTAGAGTTTCTGTGTCACGACATTAACGTCCACGTTCCCCACCACCTGTCAACTGCTATTCCCTGGTACAACCTGCGCCTCGCCCACAGCAGCCTCAAGGAAAACTGGCAACCTCATCTCTACGAAACCAAGTTTTCTTGGTCTTTAATGAAGCGCATTGCCGACAACTGTCACCTGTACAATCCGGCTGGCGGCTATCTGACATTAGAGGAATTCAACGCTAGAACTAATACCAATTTCAAAAAATAATGCAACAGTATTCTTGTCCCCCCCCCTTGCTAAGGGGGGGCTAGGGGGGGTCGGAGAGTATTGCATGATTTTAGAGAAATGGTATAAGTAGTCAGCAGTCATTAGTTCTTGGTTATTGGTTATTGGTTATTGGTTATTAGTTATTGGTTACTTGCTACTAATTCCCAATTCCCAATTCCCAATTCCCAATGACAACTGACAACTGACAACTGACAACTAACAACTGATACCAATTTCATAAAGTAGCGCTAGATATTACCCCCCCAACCCCCCCTTATTAAGGGGGGGGCTAAGACTTCATCTATAGCACATCTTTAGAAAAATGGTATGACAACTGACAACTGACAACCAACAACCAACAACCAATAACCAACAACCAATAACCAATAACTGACAAAATCCCTTGAATTTTAATCCCAATAATTGCCGCAACGAAAGCGAAGTAGAAACCAAACTAATTGTCAGTTATTTGTTGCCAAAGTTAGGCTATACCCCCGAAACTTGGCATCAAGAAATCGCCTTTGGGAATATTCGTCTTGACTTCCTCTCATTTGCCACCCAAGTTATCCCCCTAGTTGTCGGTGCAGACTCGCCGATGAGTGTAGTCATGGAGGCCAAACATCCGAAGCAAAATTTAGACCGCCACCTGCGAAAACTCAATCGCTATTTAACAAGTTTGAGCATCCGCTACGGGCTCATAACTAACGGTAAAGAAATTAGAATTTACCAAAGAGTTGCCGGCGATATTCAGCTAGTATTTAAATGCGCCGGACAAGATGTTGACACGAGAATTGATGAAATTATAAGTTTAATTGGCAGAAATAATTTAAAATCCAAAATTTCAGACAATCGGGAACTCAAAGATCGTAAAAATACTTTAGTAAGTTTTGATTTAATTAGCGCCGCACCATTAGAACAAAACAATCCCACCGCCGAATCTGAGCCAAGTCTAATCTCAGAACCGGAACAAATACCTGAAAACAATCCAGTTAATCTTCAAATCAAATCAGATTTAATTGTTGAAACACCGAAGAAAAACACTATGAAAATCATTGCAGTTTACCACAATAAAGGCGGAGTCGGCAAAACTACAACAGTAGTTAATTTAGCCGCAGCGCTGAGCAAGCAAGGTAAAAGAGTCCTGGTAATAGACTTAGATAGTCAAGCGAATACAACATTTGCGACAGGTTTAGTAAAATTTGAGGATGAAGAACAAGATGATTTGAAAGATTGCAACATTCTTCACGTTTTGCAGTCAGAAGATGGTTACCCGATCGCCGAAGTAGCGCGCCAGTCTAATTTTTGCCATCCCGAAATCGATGTAGTTCCTTCCCACATCGATTTAATGCAATATGAAACCGAACTCAATCAACTAGATTACAGTCGCATGATTTTAATTCAAAAACTAGCAGAGGTAGAAGAAAAGTACGATATTGTACTGATTGATACGCCGCCATCTTTGAATTTTTATGCGAGAGTAGCCCTGATTGCAGCGAATTATTTAATTATTCCTTCTGACTTAAAACCTTTTGCCAATCAAGGATTGATTAACGTCAAGGACTTTATTAAAAAAGTTAATGGATTCAAAAAACAAATTGGCAAGAAACCTTTAGAAGTTTTAGGTGTACTTGCTTGCAAAATCTCCACAAATTCTAAATTTGTACAGTACAGTTTGCCCAAGCGGAGGGAGGCAATTCCCAAACGCTACGGCCTTGAAATCATGGACAGCGTAATTTACGAAAGAGACGATTTAGCCAAGTGTGCAGAACAAATTCAAATCATGGGAAATATGGAAATCGCCGATCCGATTTCAGTGCTGGACTTCAAACCAGATTCCATCGCCTCCCAAGAATTTGAAATGCTAGCAATAGAAGTTTTGGAAAAAATAGGTAAAAACTAATGAAAAAACTATCTCCGTCACTGGTTGCAGTGAAAAGAATTACATCCACAGTGCCCCGTTCCAATTTTGCAGAGCCTGATTTAGAGAAATTAGCGAGACTAATTTTAGATTCAGGAGGATTGATTAATCCGATAATTGTCCGCCGCAACGGTATGGATGCTTACGAGATAGTAGACGGAGATTTTGAATTCTACGCGGCGGCGAGAGCAAAGGAAATAGAACCTCTCAAAGGCGAGACAATCGGAGCGTTCATCCTGGAAGAAGAAAATGAAGAGCTTCTACTGGAACAACTTGAAATTCTCAGAAAAACCGCAGTCACTGAGAGTCAAAGTGTAAGTAACGTTCCCCAACAGTCCTCCAGCTTTGAACAGCGGCTGACAAATATTGAAACTCGATTGGAAAACAGAATTAATGAATTGAAAGCTGAGTATACGCGGGAAAAACAAGCGCTGATAGAGAGGGTTAAAGAAGTTGAAAGCCGGATTCCCAAACCTGTTCCGCTGTTGGAAGCACTCAACACTCAAAATCCCTCCAAATTGGCTATCAATTTAAAAAATGCTGGGATCGCATCTCAAACAATCAGACAAAACATCATCACACAGCGAGATTTGGAGCCATTTACTTCATTTGAGAATGTGGTGCAACGTATTAAAGGGTTAGGGGATAAAACAATGATTAAGGTTATTGACAATTGGCAAAAATATTTATAAGCTTTCAGTTATCTAAATTGGATTTTTGGGGCTTTGCTCAAAACCGATCGACAAACGTTGAAAAACCCGATCTGACTCGGCGGTTGAAACCCATCCTACACAATGCACAAACTTTTGTCCCTCTCGCTTGAGACTAAAGAATAAATGGGATATTAAAGCTGGCTTTGGTATAAATCGCAACTCCTGCGGCCACTCGCAACCTTGGCCGAGCGAGACTCCACAGTAACAAAAGTAAAGATGAGTTAAGCAATGTATCATTGGTGTCCCCCAGCCAGTTAAACTCATCACAATCGCTTGTTTTAGGAATAGGAGTAACTTGTGTCGATCGCCAGGGATGTCGCCCTACGGAAGCCGCGTAGATATACATATAGTCATTTCAAATAAAAAAGAGACACTATTGAGCGCAGTAGGCACAGATGAGTTCATCTAAAGATGTGCCAGGAGGAGCATACATTCTGGCTCGCTTTAAGGCACTAAAATCGTGTTCAATATC
>NZ_JADEXD010000105.1 GCF_015207285.1 Tychonema sp. LEGE 07203
GCTTGACTTGGCCGCTGGTGAAACAACTCCTGTGGCAATGGTTGCTCCTTCTATCAACGGCTAATTTTTAGCAATTGATTAACAAAAAGCGCTCCTAGAAATAGGGGCGCTTTTTGTTTGGGGAAAAATTTAATAAATTGATTGCTGATGTTGTGTGCGGGCCATAATATTGCGGGGCTGGTTTACTGGATCTTCGATCTATATTTTTGACAAAGTGTGAACCCGTCCCAACAAATCCCCGATTTATATAAATACTGCTTCTACGGCTTTCGGCAATTCTATAGGGAAAAAATATGCAACTGGATACAAATAATCTTCGCCGGATTCGTCAATAACTCGGATAAATTGATGTTTCGCAGCGCGATTATCGGGTATTAGCTGATAGATTTTTCGCACTTGTTAAGGATGCTTGATAGTGTTGATTGTTAATACAAACTACAAATCTGGTTTCTCAGTTAAACTTCAACATATTTGCATAAATTAGTCAGTTCAGACACTCGATCGCCTTCATGTCAGCTTCCAGATCCGCTGCACTGAACATTTTATCAACCGTTTTCATGAACTCAGCCAGTTCTTTTTCTAATTTTTGGTGGCTGTGCATCGAAAAATCCGCCATAGTCGAGTCCTGTATGTGTCCCAATCTTCGCACCGTCAGAATCAGGTACATCAGGAGACTCGTCCGAAGTATCGGCGGTGACAATCCAAATCGTTTCATTTGGCATAAGTGTTTAAGACTCCAAACTATCTAGATAATCTTGCTAGATGCGATCGCCCACAATAATTTTATATTCTACCTAAAATTTATCAACCGTTAAACAAGCCCCCGGATTCATCTGTGGAATGGGCATCTTGCCCGCCCGAAATGTTAAACTTTAATACTCAAAACTCGATCGCCCGTTAGCGTTAGCGAAGCGATCCGAAGGAAAGCCCGCCCCTAGGGGGCTACAACGAAGAGGATCGCCCAAAACTACATAAAGTGAGTTACAAGTTCGATCGATCGATCGTACTTCTATCAAAAATCCTAAATCCCAAAACCTCTTTACCCAAAGAGGTCATTTCTGTGGCAACCTAAAAAACAGCAGACACAATTTTATACACCTTCGTAACAAAACTCTACCAATCAACTATGCAAACTCTGCCGAATCCAACTAAAACCCCCAACCCTCAGCCGATTTTCGACACCAGCATCAAACGCCGCAAAACCCGTCCCGTCAAAGTCGGCAGCATCACGATCGGCGGAGGCAACCCAGTCGTCGTACAATCGATGATTAACGAAGACACCCTCGACATCGACGGTTCAGTCGCAGGAATTCGGCGCTTGCACGAGATTGGCTGCGAAATCGTCCGCGTTACCGTGCCCAGCATGGCCCACGCCAAAGCATTAGCCGAAATCAAGCAAAAATTGCAAGAAACCTACCAAGCCGTGCCCCTGGTTGCCGATGTCCATCACAACGGGATGAAAATTGCCCTGGAAGTCGCCAAACACGTAGACAAGGTGAGAATCAATCCCGGACTTTACGTCTTCGAGAAGCCGAAGGCCGACAGAACCGAATACACTGAGGCGGAATTCGCGGAAATTGGCGCAAAAATCCGCGAAACCCTGGAACCTCTGGTGATTTCCCTGCGCGATCAAGGTAAAGCTTTGCGAATCGGGGTCAATCACGGTTCCCTCGCCGAACGGATGCTGTTTACCTACGGCGACACGCCCGAAGGCATGGTAGAATCCGCCCTGGAATTTATCAGAATTTGCGAATCCCTGGACTTCCGCAACATCGTGATTTCGCTGAAAGCTTCCCGCGCACCGGTGATGGTGGCTGCTTACCGCTTGATGGCGCACCGGATGGACGAACTGGGCATGGATTACCCGCTGCATTTGGGTGTCACGGAAGCTGGCGATGGCGAATACGGCCGCATTAAATCCACGGCTGGTATCGCCCCGCTGTTGGCTGACGGCATCGGTGACACGATTCGCGTCTCGCTGACAGAGGCCCCAGAAAAGGAGATTCCTGTCTGCTACAGCATTCTGCAAGCCTTGGGATTGCGGAAAACGATGGTTGAGTATGTCGCTTGTCCTTCCTGCGGCCGCACTTTGTTTAATTTAGAGGAAGTCTTGCATCAAGTGAGGGAGGCGACGAAGCATCTCACAGGTTTGGATATAGCAGTAATGGGCTGTATTGTCAATGGGCCTGGAGAAATGGCTGATGCTGACTACGGCTATGTCGGGAAGCAACCGGGTTATATTTCTCTGTACCGCGGCCGGGATGAGATTAAGAAGGTTCCTGAGTCTCAGGGTGTGGCAGAATTGATTGATTTGATTAAGTCGGACGATCGCTGGATTGAACCTGAGTAGGTTTGGGGCGGGCACGATGCCTGTTCCACAAATAACAGGCAAGATGTCTGTTCCACCAATAACAGGCAAGTTTCTTGTGGGGTGGGCTTCTAGCCCGCCCGGAACAGGCAAGATGTCTGTTCCACAAAAAAACATCAAGTTTCTTGTGGGGTGGGCTTCTAGCCCGCCCGGAACATGCAAGATGTCTGTTCCACAAAAAAACATCAAGTTTCTTGTGGGGTGGGCTTCTAGCCCGCCCGGAACATGCAAGATGCCTGTTCCACCAATAACAGGCAAGATGCCTGTTCCACAAAAAAACATCAAGTTTCTTGTGGGCTGTTCATCCTAGCCCGCTCTGAATAGAACTCGGCAAAGTTGAATAAATATGTATCCAAAATCCGACCAAGCTTTGCCTGTGTTAGATTGAGCGTAATTATTCTGAAGTCTTTTGCTCCGGCGCGTCACACAAATGGTTATAACAAAACGAGGGCTTGTTCTAAGTGCTACAGCAGTTGCACTCACTGCTGTAACTCTTGTCAACACTGGTTGCAGTTCTAAATCTCTGGCTTCTTTTCGGGGAAGTCCTAAAGAATTGGTTGATGAAGTTTGGCAGATTATTGACAAAAGTTATGTTGATGGCACGTTTAACCAGGTTGACTGGAAAGCGGTGCGAAATGATTATTTGAATCGAACTTATTCCAGCGATGAGGAAGCTTACAAGGCAATTCGAGAAATGCTGAAGAAGCTGGACGATCCTTACACGCGGTTTATGGATCCTCAAGAGTTCAAGAATATGCAGGTAGAAACTTCTGGAGAATTAACAGGAGTTGGGATTCAGTTGACTCAAGATGAGGAAACTAAAAAGTTGGTGGTGATTTCGCCGATCGAGGATACCCCGGCTTTTACCGCCGGTATTCTGGCAAAAGACATCATTACCAAGATTGACGGCAAAACTACTGAAGGCATGGATACGAATCAAGCGGTAACTTTGATTCGGGGTAAGGTGAATACTGAGGTGACGCTGACTATTTTGCGGGACAAAAAGGAAATAGATTTTAAGCTCAAACGCGCTAAAATTGAAATTCATCCCGTGCGGCATTCGGTGCAGAAAAGCCCGATCGGCGACATCGGCTATATTCGTTTAAATCAGTTCAGTGCCAATGCTGCATCGGAAATGCGATCGGCAATTAAAGATTTGGAACAGAAAAAGGTAGCAGGCTATATTCTAGACTTGCGTTCCAATCCAGGCGGGCTGCTGTACGGAAGTATTGAAATTGCTCGGATGTGGCTCAAAGAAGGTACGATCGTCTCTACGGTCGATCGAGTCGGTGAGGCCGATCGACAAACTGCAAACAAAATAGAGATCACCGACAAACCCTTAGTTGTACTCGTAGACGGCGGTTCGGCCAGTGCTAGCGAGATTCTATCCGGTGCTTTGCAAGACAACAAACGCGCGGTTTTGGTGGGTACAAAGACGTTTGGTAAAGGTTTAGTACAGTCAGTACGCGGGGTAGGAAATGGTTCGGGTTTGGCGGTGACAATTGCCAAATATTTTACTCCCAACGGCACTGATATCAATCACATGGGAATTAAACCGGATTTTGTGATTGAACTCACCGACGCTCAAAAACAGGAGTTGAGGCGCGATCGCAATAAAATTGCTACGACGGCAGATCCGCAGTACGCAAAAGCTTTAGAAGTTTTGACAAAAGAAGTTACTGGCAAACCAGGAAACGACAAAGCTCAGTTGAAACCCAATTCTGCGCCTCCCAAACCGACTGCCGCGCAGGCAAAACCGAGTGCAGCACCTTCTAAATCCAATTAGTTTTTAGTCACCAACAAAAACTCCATCAAAGAAGGACTAAAGTCCTCACTACGAACCAGGTTTCTAGTGAGGACTTTAGTCCTTCAAGTTTATTTATTGCGGTTGACATTTGCCGGCGCGAATTAATCCGATGCGGCGGGCGATCGCATCTTCTGCAGAATCGTAAGGGCCCCACTTGTCTATAATAGTAGGGTCTTGTTCTTCGATTTGGGCGACCGGCAAAATCTCGCAATTACCGGCCACACGTTTGACAATATAATATTTTGGTGTTGGTGTCATAGCTAAATTCGTCAGATCAAAGCTGGATACTAACAAAGCAATTCACTGATTGTATCAAATAATATCAAATCCTCTGTTCGTCGGAATAATAAATTCGAGTCAACAGTCAACAGTCAACAGTCAACAGTCAACAGTCAACATCATGTATGAGTGTAACCGGAAATGATACAAAGATCCGCTTTCAACCTGGCAATTAATAAGAATTAAAAAAAACTAACACTTTCGGGAGATGCCGCCAAATTTAGCTACTATCAAAATACAAGCATTTGTCCCAACAGTGCATCCAAAAATTTCCGAAATACAAAAACCTACTCATCTCTACCGAAAAAACAATGCAATTTGTCCCCAAAACAATCTCGAAAAATCAACCAGAAATCATCCCAATTAAAGAATCCCCGCCGCCAGAACTTGTGACTTTCGATGTCAGCGGGATGAAATGTGCCGGCTGCGCTGCATCAGTTGAACGCCAACTCATGCAGCATTCAGGTGTAATTTCAGCTTGCGTTAACTTAGCAGTAGAAGTTGCAACGGTTGAGTGCCAACCGGGGGCGATCGATGCAGAAGCTTTAGCAAAAAAGTTGACTGATAACGGATTTCCCTCTGTGTCTCGGTTAGGTAGAAATCAGCAGGAAGCCGAAGCGGCGACAGTTGAACGGCGGCGGCAAGAAATTCGACAGCAAATCAATCAATTGTCGATCGCCCTTATCCTAATTATTCTATCCGGTTTAGGTCACGTACTCGGCACAAAAGCGCCAATTCTCAGCAACATCTGGTTTCACTGGGGACTCGCCACCCTCGCATTGCTGCTACCTGGCCGCCCGATTATCCTTGACGGGTGCCGCAGTTTGTGGCGAAACGCACCCAACATGAATACTTTAGTAGCTTTAGGCGCTGTCACCGCTTACACGGCTAGCAACGCGGCGCTGCTGTTTCCGCAGATGGGATGGGAGTGCTTTTTTGACGAACCCGTGATGCTTCTGGGCTTTATTTTGTTGGGCAAAACTCTCGAACAGCAAGCCAGACGGCGCGCTGCATCAGCTTTGCAAGCTTTAATCGCATTGCAGCCGGCAACAGCCCGCTTAGTTGATTTTAAACTGCCGATTTTAAATTTGGACTCGGAAGAATTGCCCCCAAACTCGACATCTCAACTCCACAATCCACAATACATTGAAATTCCAGCCGATCGCGTCCGAGTCGGAGAATGGCTGCAAGTTTTGCCCGGGGAAAAAATTCCCGTAGACGGCGAAATTTGCGAAGGCAAAACAACAGTAGATGAATCGATGCTGACTGGCGAATCGATGCCTGTTTTGAAACAACCAGGAGATACCGTCGCAGCGGGAACTATCAATAAATCCGGCGCAATTGTGATGCGGGCAACTCGCACCGGTCAAGAAACAACTGTAGCTCAAATGGTGGCTTTGGTGCAAGCCGCCCAAACTCGCAAAGCGCCGATTCAAAATTTAGCTGATACTGTCGCCGGATATTTTGTATATGGGGTAATGGCGATATCGGCTTTAACTTTCCTATTTTGGTATTTTGCCGGAACTCATATTTGGCCTGCTGTGCTTTTAGGACACGATATGGGGCATGGGGCATCGGGCATGGCGCATGGGGCATGGGGCATGGCGCATGGGGCATCGGGCATGGTAAACCAATTACCAATTACCAATTACCAATTGCCTATTATCCATTATCAATCGCCTTTGCTGTTAAGTTTGAAATTGGCGATCGCAGTTTTAGTTATTGCTTGTCCTTGCGCCTTGGGACTCGCTACCCCAACTGCAATTTTAGTCGGTTCTGGTATCGGGGCGGAGCGCGGACTTTTAATTCGCGGCGGCGATGTTTTAGAACGAGTGCATCAATTAGATACTGTGGTTTTTGACAAGACGGGCACTCTGACAACCGGCAATCTTACACTCACTGATTATTTGCCGATTTTCGACAACAGGCAAGATGCCTGTTCCACAATTTCTACAATTAATGGAGTTTCTGGCAACAGGCAAGATGCCTGTTCCACAATTTCTACAATTATTGATGGTGATTCTGACAACAGGCAAGATGCCCGTTCCACAATTTCTACAATTATTGATGGTGATTCTGACAACAGGCAAGATGCCCGTTCCACAATTGACTCAAAACTGCTGCAAATTGCCGCAGCGGTGGAAAGGGGCGCTTGTCATCCCATCGCCGCAGCGATTTTGCAGGAAGCGCAACAGCAAGGTTTGCCGCTGCTGGCTGCTGAGGATTTCTACACCGAACCGGGCTTCGGGGTTTCTGCTTTGGTTGAGGGGCGGCGGGTGTTCGCGGGGAATGCCGCGTGGATGAGCGAGCAGGGCGTGGCTGTGGCTGCGGAACTTTTGGAGTCTTGCCAAGACAAAACGGCGGTTTTCGTGGCTTCTGGGGGCGTTTTGCTGGGGGTAATCGGGCTAAAAGATACTCTGAGACCGGATGCTAAGGCGGCGGTGGAACGTTTGCGGGGTATGGGATTGCGGGTGATGATGCTGACGGGGGATACAGCCTCGGCGGCGGCGGCGGCGGCGCAGCAGCTAGGTTTGGCGGCGGCTGATGTTGTGGCCGAGGTGCGGCCGGAGGGGAAGGCGAGGGCGATCGCACTTTTGCAAGCTCAAGGCTGTAAAGTGGCTGTGGTGGGGGATGGCATTAATGATGCTCCGGCTTTGGCTCAAGCTGATGTCGGTATCGGTTTGCACTGCGGCACTGATGTGGCAGTTGAGACGGCTCAAATTGTGCTGATGCGAAATGCTTTGATGGATGTTGTTGAGTCGATCGACCTCGGTCGCGCTACTTTTAATAAGATTCGGCAAAATTTATTCTGGGCTTTTGCTTACAATACTTTGGGAATTCCAGTTGCAGCAGGTGTCTTGCTGCCTGCAACCGGAATTCTACTCAGTCCTGCGGCGGCCGGTGCATTTATGGCTTTTAGTTCTGTTAGCGTAGTGACAAATTCTTTGTTGCTGCGCCGGGGATTTCGAGCTTAAATTTAGGGATGGCAGATAAAAGTCATCAGTCATCGGTCATTAGCTAGGAACTAATGACTGATGACTGATGACTCATGACTGATGACTCATGACTGATGACTGATGGCTACAGTGCCATGCTTTCCAAAAGCCGCCA
Source organism: Tychonema sp. LEGE 07203 (assembly GCF_015207285.1). Classification (GTDB taxonomy): domain Bacteria; phylum Cyanobacteriota; class Cyanobacteriia; order Cyanobacteriales; family Microcoleaceae; genus Microcoleus. The sequence continues at coordinate 7,566 of NZ_JADEXD010000105.1, forward strand.
ATTATTGTTTTTCATGATTGAACGGCTGACTAGCTCGAACATTTGACGGCAGTGATTATTGGTTTGCAGCGGCAGTTCCTCGTTTTTAATCACGAAGTTCATCCGAACCTCTGAGTCGCTGGCCGTGTTTTTTTCAATTAGGACTTCTGCTGTGACAAGTTTGGCAATCGAAACTTGACCGGGAATTTCGCGAGCCATGAGTGAATCTCCTGTATTGTAGATAATATCAAGATTGCATGACTCTAAAATTTCAATCAAGGACTGACGGAGACGGTCGATCGGAACGGCAACGATAAAAAAACCAGTATAGCGAGCCATAGAAAACTCCAGCCGTGAGGCATTTAGATTTTATTATCATACCGAACCTAGAAGAGATCGACAGTACAATATGGATTTATTTTATTTAAATGGAAAGTTAGAGTCATGAAAGGCAAACTTATCGTCTTTGAGGGGGTTGAAGGTGCGGGTAAAACTACTCAAATGCAGCGGTTGATACATTGGCTGCAAGCAAGTTGGTTTTTGAAAGTAGGGGTGGTGGCTACTCGCGAACCGGGGGGGACTGAGCTCGGAAAGCAACTGCGACATTTGTTGCTCAAACAAGATTCTGGAGAATTGGTCTCCGAGATGGCAGAATTGCTGATGTATGCTGCCGATCGCGCTCAGCATGTCGAAACTTTTCTGAAACCCGAGTTATCCAAGGGTACAATTGTCTTGTGCGATCGCTTTACTGACTCTACGATTGCTTATCAGGGTTACGGCCGCGGTCTTAAGTTAAATTTAATTAAGCAGTTGAATGAAATTGCCACGGGCGGCTTGCAAAGCGATCTGACTTTGTGGCTGGATATAAATGTGGAAGCGGGTTTGGCGAGGGTAAGAGCTAGGGGAGGGCGCGATCGGATCGAGCAAGCTGATTTGAAGTTTCACCGCCTCGTGCAGCAAGGTTTTGGGGAGTTAGCCGAGGAAAATAAATCTCGCATTGTCCGGATAAATGGCGATCGTCCCGAGCACGAAGTCGCCCAGGAAATTCAAACTATGGTAACTCGCAGGCTAGAAGATTGGGGATATTCAAATAACCCCCATACTGAACATTAGACAGACACACATTGCCAAAATCCGGACTTTTTTGCTTGTTTTTTCCTCGTTACTTTCGCTGTGCCTGGTAATGCTTCTGGGGCGAGGAAGAGCCTCCTTATTATCTCGCAACTTATATCAAATCCGTTAGCATCGGCATGATTTAACCGGCGCTAGAACACAGAGAACACAGAGAGAAATGAATACAGGACGATGAAGAGAGGAATTGATATCAGGGGGCTGTCAACTGTCAACTGTCAACTGTCAACTATCAACTATCACATGAATTATTTCCAATCATTAATCGGACAAAATGGAGCCGTAGAATTATTAACTCAAGCAGTCGAGCGCAACCGCATTGCTCCCGGTTATTTATTTGTCGGCTCTAACGGCATCGGTAAAAGTTTAGCAGCCCAGTGTTTCATCGAGCTTTTATTCTCAGCCAATATTCCCGAAAAGCAATCGATAACCTCCGTGCAAAATCGCGTGCGGCAGCGAAATCATCCAGACTTGCTTTGGGTAGAACCAACTTACATGAACCAAGGAAAACGTCTGTCGGCAAAGGAAGCAGAAGAAGCAGGTTTGAAGCGGAAAGCACCGCCCCAAATCCGCTTAGAACAAATTCGAGAAATCGGTGAATTTTTGAGCAGGCCTCCGCTAGAAGCTGCGCGTTCAGTCGTAGTTTTGGAACAAGCAGAAACAATGGGCGAAGGAGCAGCCAACGGGTTGTTGAAAACCTTGGAAGAACCGGGAAAAGCAGCCTTGATTTTAATTGCTCCGACTGTGGAAGTTTTGCTCCCGACTTTGATTTCTCGCTGTCAAAAAATCCAGTTTTCTCGGCTGAATCCCGAAGCAATGGCGCAAGTTTTGCAGCAAGCCGGATTCGCGGATATTTTATCGCATCCCGAGGTAATGGGGATGGCTCAGGGAAGTCCTGGCGAAGCAATTGGGATTTGGCAGCAACTGCAATCAATCCCCGACGATTTGCTGCAAAAGGTGAAGCATTTGCCTCAAAATCTGCCCTCTGCTTTGGAATTGGCCAAGGAAATTGATAAAACTTTGGATACAGAAGCTCAGTTGTGGTTGATCGATTATTTACAGCATTGTTACTGGCAGCAATTTTTGACAGGGGCAATTAGTCGATCGCCCTTAGAACCTTTGGAAAAAGCACGACAATATTTGCTAAACTACGTACAGCCGCGATTAGTTTGGGAATGCACGCTAATGGGAATATGTCAAGCATAATCGAGGGCCAAGTTTGATCCCAATACGATGATTGACACGATGGAAAAAGCCACATTTGCCGCCGGTTGTTTTTGGGGAGTCGAACACAAGTTTCGCGCCGTTGCCGGTGTCGTCTCGACTGCTGCGGGCTACACGGGAGGTCACTGGCCCAATCCCTGCTACCTCGACGTTTGCGCCCGCATCACCGGTCACGTTGAAGCAGTTTTGCTAGAATACGACCGATCGACCGTCAGTTACGAAACACTGCTAGATTTATTCTGGAACTGTCACGATCCTACCCAAATCAATCGCCAAGGCCCCGACAGAGGCGAACAGTACAAATCTGTGATTTTTTATCACAATTGGGAACAAGAAAAAGCCGCCCGCGCCTCCAAACAAAAATTGCAAATTTCCGGCAAATACGACAAAGATATTGCCACCGAAATCCAACCCGCCGGCGAGTTTTACCTAGCAGAAGATTACCACCAGCAGTATCTTGAAAAGAAGCGGCAGTCAATCACCCGTAGATGATTCGGCGGTTGCACCGTCAGGTGACTGTTGGCTGTTGACTGTTGGCTGTTAACTGTAACTGTTAACTGTTAACTAATGACTAATGACTAATGACTACTGACTGTTGACTGTTGACTGTTGACTGTTAACGGGCGGGTCGAAAAAATGAATGGTTGAGTGTTAACTGTTGACTCGATTTGATTGTTCCGATGCAACCGGAAACGAGATCGTGGGGTTGGCAGCTATTCAGCCTGTTACTCGATCGACCTTTTCAGGCGACATAACTAGCTTTCCAGTTATATCCATAGTTGCACATTTCAACACTTCATTAAAAGCTAATCCCCGGATTTTTAGCTCCCACCGAATGCCTTTTGCTTTCATTCTCTTGGCTTTTCGCATATCGACATCGGCAGCTTTTTGATGCAGCAGCAAATATTTCATTGCTGCTGTAGCTTCAACTTTTGTGGCAAATGCAATGTAGGTGATATATCCGCCGTCCCAGTGGTTGGCGTTGCGGATGCTGCTGATCGTCGCGACTCTCGGACTAAACCGATTCCAGTAAAAGTCACTGTAGCCGATCGACTGTGTTTTTACTTGGAGTTTGTTTGCCATTTGACTTAACTCCTATAACCTTGTGTGCGGAATTTGCAGGACTAATTTTCTGCTATTACTATTATAGCAAAGTTTTGAGATATTGGGAATGGGGAAATGGTAATTGATTTGAGTATGCAAAGGCTAAGAAACCGGGTTTCTTACAAATTTTGGGTTGGTGGCACAATATTTGGGAAGAAACCCGGTTTCTGGGAAGCATGGTAATTATTGAATAATAACTATAGCCTTTCTCAGTAACATGAGGTGCTCTCGCGGGCCTAAAAGCATCGGGCCTAAAAGCATACCTCACCAAGCTTGAGAACCGCTATAACAACTAACAACTAACAACTAACAACTGAGGGCGGGCACGGGGGCACCGCCCCTACCAACTAATGACTAATGACTAATGACTAATGACTAATGACTAATAACTAAAACCTCAATTCGTATTCAGCAGTAACGCGATTATCTCCTTGAAAATTAGTTGAACCTCTGAGCAAAATCTTGTCGCTAAATCGATAGCGCAAATTAAACTCAGTGGGCTGATTTGCTGACAAAACTCGAATGATTGATGCCGAAAGATTGCGCGTGATATCGGCCCCAACTTCTAAACCTATACCGAGAGAACCCGCACCGGAAGCGCCCCCAGAACTTGCACTGGCTGTTTCTCCTTGGTTGCCTCGAATTCTAGTCGGAAATAACCGAAATTCGGTCAACCCTGTGGCGTTGGTAATCACTGATTGCAGGTCGTTTAATAAACCCGCACCTGCTAAATTGGCGATCGCCAGCGTACTGTCTCCCTGTCCCAATGTCTGCACGAAACTGCCGCCTAACAGCGCTACAATCTCTGTTTCCGATCGACTGGGAGAACTCCTCAACTCCAGATTTTCGGCTAACTGAGAAGCCCTTCCCTGCACTAACGCTTGAATTCTGACACTCCGCACGCTGCCGAAACTCGTCGGTTCGTCGGATATTTCAGAGGCGACAGAAGTTCCCGGAGTGCGGAAGCGCGTTACTTCCTGTACCGAAGTTGCTAACCTCACATCCAGCGTCGGATCGAGTCGCTGTTCTGGTATAAAAGTAGCAGTTTGCGGGTATCCCTTATCGAGCTTAAACTGCGTTGTAAACAAATTCACCGCGCCCGAAGTCAACCGAATCGTACCCTCCGGGCGAATATCATCTAAAGTTCCATTCACCGTCAAACCCCCAGTCGCCTGGAAACTCAATATCGGCGGACTTGTTACCCGCACTCCCCGGCCCAACTTCAGCCGCAAATCGTTTAACCCTACTTCAAAGGAGGGGGCAGCCAAAGGCGCGTCAGGAAAATCGGCAGCCGAATCTGCTGGGGAAGCCACAGGCGCGGAATCTACAGGGGAAGAAACTAACTCTGTTGCGCCACCGCCGGCACTTGGCAGAAATACTTCGCCGTCGTAGAGTTCAATGTTACCGCTCAACTGCGGCCGGAAAGCCGTACCCGTGGCTTGGACTTGACCGACTACGCCGCCGCTATACAATCCTCTGAGATTCAAGGCCAGCTTGTCGAGATTGACAGCCAAAGGATTTGCTGCATCGACATCGCCCTCAGCAAAGGGCACGGACAGCGGAATCACGCCCTGGGCCACAACTTCTCCCTGACTCAACTGTCCGCGAATTCCTTCTACCCGAATTCGATCGCCCTCAAAGCGCACCGTCCCAGTCAGCCCTGTTAGCGGTTCTGGGAAAGCCCTCGCCCGGACGGTAGCATTTTCAAAATTCGCAATTCCTTGCGCCACAGGCTCTTCCAGCGTCCCTCCGACACGAATTTGCACCTGTCCCTTGCCGCTGACCCAGGCAACTTGCGGAGTCAAGACATTAATAATTGCTAATCCTTCATTTTCCAAATTCGCCCTCAAATCAATTTGATTGCTGTCAGGTTTCACAGCAGCAAAGGGCAACTCAACAGGCAAACTTCCCTGCACTTCAATCGGTTCGACTTGAGTCACCAAAGCGCTGCCGCCAAAATTGAGGCGGGCGTTGCTGTAACTAAAACTGCCGTCGGCTTGTTTAATCGGTTCTCCGTTTAGCGTACCCTCAACCAAACTCAATTCTCCGGTGGCCTGCGGATTTTCCAAACTGCCGGCCAAGTTCGCCCGCAAATTCAAATTTCCGGTGACATCCACAAAGGGCAATTCTACCAGTTCGGCTACCTTTTCCACCGGCACATTTTCGATTCGCAACTGCCCGGATTGAGCTTTTTGACTTAGTTGTCCCGAAAAGCCGATCGCACTTTTGCCCGATCGAATTTCCAGAGGTAAAATAGTTAAAACCCCGTCCTGAAAACCGCCCTCAATGCTGAACTTTTCAGCGACATATTGGCCCCACTGCCAATTATCGCCCGTAACGTTAAATTGAGCTTCCACACCGGTTCGCAAAGAACCGGCAACAGCAATTTCCCCGCCAAAAGTCCCCTGCAATTGAGATAGCGGCGGCAATTTTTGCGATTGGGCCACCTCCTCCTGCCGCTGCTGCAAAAGCACTTCAATTTCTGCCAAACGGCGCAACTGTTCGATTAGCGGGGCTTCCGGTTCTCCGACTGCGACAGTTTGCACGTCGGCGGCGCTAGCGTAAACCGGAGGTTTGAGGCCTCTGGCTAAATCGCCTAAATTGAAATATTGTAAAGCCGTTAAAACCTGCTGCAAGTTGCCCTGCTTGATGTTAACTTTCCCGGCAAATTCCGGGTTTGCGCCTGTTTTCACATTGCCGGAAATTAAGTATTCACCCGTACCTTGGCGGAAGATGCCGTTTGTCAGAGTGGCGCTGCCTCCTTCATAGCTAAATTCGGCTTGAAAACTATCACCTTTAATGTAGCCGATCGCCGGTTGGGCGATCGCAATTTGTCCGTTTGCTTGCAAAGTCTGCGGATTTAACGGCATCTTCCACCCCGGTACATTCACCTGTCCCGAAACCGTACCAGTTATCGGCCCCAAACCGGCATCTTTACCCGGCGACAGATTCAAAGCAGCGAGGGGAAAATCGCTTAAATTCACTCGCAAAGTTTCTCCCTCAGTTTCGCCGCGGGCTACAGATTCCCCGCGTTTAACCAAGAAAGAAGTCGGCAGAAAAGATGAATTTAAAGCTAATTCAATTTTGTCACCCGCGCCGGCCAAACGCAAGTCTACACTTTTATCGGAATTCGCACTCACACTCCCCGCCAGTACCGGATCGAATTCAACTTGATTTACTGCCAAATTCCGCACTTCCACATCGCCAACCAAGCTGAGTGAAGCAAGATTTCCGGTGAGGCGGCCCGTGAAATCGACATTGCCGCGAACAGGCTGATTTGTTTCTGAAGCATTGTTAACATTCCCTGCTTGCAAAAATCCTAATTGTTCTGCGGGTAAAGCTGCGAGGTTAAAATTGGAGAGTTTGATATCCAAATCCAAATTTTCAATTGACGGCAATCCTTTACCTTCGAGTTCGACATTAACAAATCCGCTGGCTGTCAAACCCGGAGTTGCAGCTTTTTCTATTTCTACTCGTTTGCCATTCCAATTAAATGCTGCCTCAAAAGGTTGTTTCAAAAACGGCAATTGGGAGATGCGGAAACTGCCGCCGGCGCGAACATTTTGTAGGGGCGGTGCCCCCGTGCCCGCCCCAATCGGGCCGGATAAATTGACATTGCCGTTAAATATTCCTCGCAATAGCGGGAGATTTTGGGCTTGGGAAACTAAACCGCTGGCTTGCAAGCTTTGGCGCTGGGCTTCAAAGGCTTTCTGGAAGCGACTTAAGGCAATTTGGTCGCCTTCGATTGAGGCGCGCCAATTCCCGGAGGCGGCGCTACCTGTGGCGTTGACAACTCCGCCACCGTTGGCGAGTCGAATTTGTCCGTCGCCCTTGGCGGTGATGCCGTTGGCAGTTAAATTATCTACACTGCCTAAAATTCGGACTTTACCGTCGAGGGTGCCGGCAATTTCTGGCGGTAAATTGGCTGTCAGCAAACCTGTTTGTTTGAGGGTTTGTTCTAAGTTGCTGACTGTAACTCCATTGGTTTCTAGCAATGCTTCTAAGTTGCCGTTTTCCAATGTGGCTGCTGTATCGATCGCCCCCAGTCGATCGACCAAAATCCGTCCTTCGGCCTTAGCACTAATTCCCTTTGCTGTCAAGTTATTCAAACTGCCCGCTGCTGCCAGTTGGCCGTTAACTCTGCCGTCAAATCCTTTGGGCAAAGTTGCAGTCAGGGTAAACAGTTGGGTATCGCGGATTGTTTGTTCTAAGCGGCTGAGAATAACTCGATCGGCATCAGCAAAAACTTGCAACCGTCCACCATCTAATTTACCTCTAAAAGCCACAGTACCGCCGGCAATATTGAGTTTGCCGCTGCTGTTGGCAACAATATCGGCGGCGGTTGAATTGTTCAGATTTCCCGATGCTGTAAATTGATTGGATATTTGTCCGTCTAGGGATTTGAGGTTTTGGATTTTGGATTTGAGATTGCTGTACTGTTGATTTTCGGGATTGAATGCTGAAGCTACATCTAAAATCGGCAATCCTAAATCTACCAGGCGGGTGATGGAAGTGCGATCGGTTTCTGCGATTCCTTGCCAATTTCCCCCTGCCAATTCTCCTTTGAAATTGACATTGCTGCCGGCAAGATTGAGTTGTCCCCTGCCGCTGGCATTGATGCTGCTAGCGGTTAAATTGTCAAGACTTCCCGATGCGGTAAATTGACTGGATAGCTGTCCGCCGATCGATTTTAGATTTTGGATTTTGGATCTTAGATTGCTATATTGTTGATTTTCGGGATTGAATGCTGAAGCGACATCTAAAATCGGCAATCCTAAATCTACCAGGCGGCTGATGGAAGTGCGATCGGTTTCTGCGGTTGCTTGCCAATTTCCCTCGGTCAATTCTCCTTGCAAATTGACATTGCTGTCAGCAAAATTGAGTTTGCCGTTGGCCTTGATATCGATCCCGCTAGCGGTCAAATTGTCAACATTTCCCGCAGCTAAAACTTCACCTGTTAGCTGTCCGCCCAGGGATTTGAGATTTTGGATTTTGGATTTGAGATTGTCGAGATTTGCTGAGGATTGCAGGTTGACAAACGGTAAACCAAGATCGATTAATTGATTGACAGCAACTCGTTCTGTATTGCCATAAGCTTGCCACCTGCCGGATTCCAGTTTGCCGCGAACATCCACAATACTGTCAGCAATATCTAGTGTTCCTTTGGCGTTAGCAGCGATCGCATTTAAACTCAAATCGTCCAGAGTTCCCGCAGCCTCGGCTTTGCCGCTGAAGAAACCTGTTAATTGCGGAGGTAAATTAAGTTCTGGCAAGACTTGCTGCAAACTATTAATAGCTATGCGATCGCCCTCGATCAACGCTTCCCACTGACGGTTTTTTACGGCTGCATCCACATTTACATTAGTGTCGCCAATTTTGACAACTGTATTTTGCAATTCCACCGCATTGCCTGCGGCGATAATTTCACCGCTTGCGGGAAAAGTTCCTTGCAGCGCTTGCCATTTAACTCTAGCTTGGATGTTGTCTAAGGGGCCGAAAAGTTGAGCTTGTGCGGAGACGTTGCCAATTTTAACAGTAGCAGGAATCTGGGCAGCGTAAATTTGGGCGAGATTATCTCCTGGTACATTTTCAGCTTGCAAATCAAATACCAAACCCGATCGCGAATTCCCGCTTTCCAAAGCTATATTGACTTCACCTTTACCGCTAATTTTTCCACCGGCAGCCGGCACTATCAATATATCGCTCAAAGCCAAACCTACAGAGGAAAATGGGGGAAGAGAAGATTGAGTTTTGGGAGTTGGGGTTTGAGCTATTCTCCTCGGTTCCAGCTTAAAATTAGTGCTAATATTGTTTAATTGCAGGCGATCGACCGCAGCGGGTTTTGTGGAGGCGATCGTACCTGTCAGCAGTGGATTTGCAACGGTTCCAGTCAGTTTGGCATCCACCTTGAGTTCTCCGGCAACTGCGATCGGCAGTACAATTTTTTGCCCTAACTCTGCTTCTACCGCACTGACAACATTTGCAACTGCGATCGGCTGTACGTTAGTTATTAGGTTGAAGCTAGCTCCATCAAGATTGAAATTGGCTCCTGTTGCCACTGTGCCGGCTATTTTAACTGGAATTAGACCGTAATTAGCAGTCAAACTATCGACAATCACATTAGTTCCCTGAAACCGCAATTGACCGCTGCTATTTTGGATTGTTTGTTTCAGCGGTTTGATAGTTGCCTGCACTCCTGCGAAACTAGCCGCTCCAGTAATTCCCGATAATTTATTGTCTCGAAGCTGTACGGTTAAATTGCCATTTGCCAGACCTTTTTGTAAAGAAATTCCCTGAAGTTTCAGCAAGCGGGCGAGGTCGGGCAAAGGTAAGTTTTGACCTTGCAACTGCAGGTTAGTTTCAGCCGCAGGTAACAGAGAATCTGCCTTGACGGCAAAACTGTCATTGTTAGAAAACTGACCGTTTAGTTCGTAGAGAATGCGCTGGTTTCTGTCGCGAAATAGAGCGCTGCCATTGTTCAGAACTACAGAAATCGGAGCCGATTTTTGCTGTCCGATTGGGGGAGCAGGCACTAAAACTGCGCTGACATTTTCAACTCGCACGGCATCAATTTCAGTTTTAAATAAACCTGGAGTTTTTGGCTCCGAGGTGGGAATATTCACCCAGCTACCTTGCTTGTCCTGTTCGATATAAACGCTGGGTTTGATTAAGGTAATATCTAATTTGAGGGTGCGGTTGAACAGCAGCGGCCAAATTGAAAATTTTACTTCCACTGCTTCTGTAGAGGCGTAATCTGGATCCGTTGGAGTTGCGGGTACGCTCGATCGGCCAAACCGCAAACCCGTCGGAGAAAATCGCTCCAAATCTCCGATTTTTACTGGCCTCTTCAGTGTCTGACTCACCTCAGATGCCACCAAAGGAGCTAAGTTTTTCCGCACCCACTCCCGTGCGGCCACCGCCCCAACCAGGCCGAGAATGCCCAATCCCGTACCGCTAAGCAGTAGCACGCGCCACCAGCGGCGTCCGGGGCGGGCTGCGAGTTGATTTTTGTCATCGTCGGAGTTAGCCATGCTTGTCTCTGAGAGCTTGTGAGAATTCAGGAATTGAAGAAATCAACCAATGTTCGATGCGGTAGAATTGCTTTGATTCTGCCTTTTGCCTTCTGCCTTTGGTAGACTCAGAACAGAGGCCGGAAGTGCCGATCGATCCCAACTCTCGGCAGAAGGCACGCCCCCCACTCTAGGGTAGAGTGCAAAAACCTTTACCGAACTTAATCAAAACACGCAACACCACCCAAAACCAAGTCCTCCAACTCCCCCAAATCCTCTAGATTCCCCCCCCAGTCAAGGATCGGCTCTCAATCTAAAATCTAAAATCTCCCACCGATTCGTCTAAATGCCCCAACTCTTTTCGCTCCCGCCAGCGCAGGATCGGCCGTCAATCTAAAATCTAAAATCTAAAATCTAAAATCAGTTGCCCGATCGCTTCTAAGATAAAAAAACGGTGGTTAAGAAGGTCTTTAAAAATTATGCGAGTGTTCGTCTTACTCTTCAATGCCCGCACCGATAATGAGGGAATTCATACCATTCAACTCGGCAATCGCAACAAAGTTCTGATGTTTGAGTCGGAAGATGACGCCACCCGTTTTGGCGTGATGTTGGAAGCTCAGGATTTCCCCGAAGCTACCGTCGAGGCGATCGACGATCGAGAAATTAAGGAGTTCTGCGACAGTGTTGATTATGATTGGGAACTGGTGCCGGCGGGCGCGCTAGCGATTCCGCCAGAAGACAATGTAACACAGACTCAGTGGCAGGCCGAGGAGCAACCCGAGCCGGAGCCGGATTCTGAGGTTTCCCAAAATGAACTGGATTCTATTCGGCGCCGACTCGAAGGACTTTTGTAAGAGTCCTCAGTCAGCAGTCAGCAGTCAGCAGTCAGCAGTCAGCAGTTATTGGTTAATGGTCGCGGGTCACGGGTCACGGGTCACGGGTAATTGCCTCTTGAGGAAGTAGATTTAGCCAACAAGCTCTTAAAAACCGGGTTTCTGAACTTCAGATATAGGTTGTGATGCTAAATTTGCGGTCAGAAACCCGGTTTTTGCCACTGCAAGATATCAGTTCAAACTAACATCTTGCATCAATGTCAACAAGGAACTTTTTTGTTCGTGGGGGCGGGTTTATTTAACCTATCTCCACCCTTTAAAGCTCTTAGCGAAGTCAGCCCCTACAGGTGATTCGGCGGTTGAAACCGCGTCTACAGAAACAAAGTCGGCCCCAAGGCCGACTGGTTCGTAAAGAATCTCCAAAACCCCGATTTGGTATGACAACTAACAACTAAGATGGCCCGCACGCACCATCCACCGCCCCTACCAACCAACTAATGACTCATGACTCCTAAGAGGGCGGGCACGGGGGCACCGCCCCTACTGACGTTGGACTAATGACTCATGACTAATGACTCATGACTAATGACTAACAACTAACTAATCAAAAAAATGAAAAACTTAGAAGAAAGAGGCCATCTGCTGACTGAACAGGTGAATGCCAATAGCGAGAATTTAGACCAGCTAAGTTCGATCGAATTAGTGGATTTGTTCAACCGGGAAGACGCCCAAACCTTAAGCGCGATCGCCGGCGCCCGCGAAGAGTTGGCCCGGGCGATCGACATTGCAGCCGAATCTCTGCGTCAAGGAGGCCGCCTGTTTTACGTCGGTGCGGGTACTTCCGGGCGTTTGGGCGTGCTCGATGCGGCCGAGTGTCCCCCCACCTTCTGCACCCCGCCAGAACTCGTACAGGGCATAATTGCCGGGGGGGCGGGGGCTTTGGTGCGGAGTTCGGAGGATTTGGAGGATCGGCCCGAAGATGGGGCGGAGTCGATAGCCCACCGTCACATTAACAATCTCGATGTGGTTGTCGGAATTACCGCAGGAGGCACAACACCGTTTGTGGCAGGTGCTTTGCAGGCGGCGCGCCAGCGGGGGGCGAAAACTGTATTTATCGCCTGCGTACCCGTGGAACAGGTGAATTTTGAGGCTGATGTTGATATTCGGTTGTTGGTTGGCCCGGAGGTGGTGGCGGGTTCAACGCGCTTGAAAGCCGGTACAGTCACAAAAATGGCTTTGAATATTATTTCGACTGGGGTAATGGTGAAGCTGGGGAAGGTTTACGGCAATCGGATGGTTGATGTGGCGGTGACTAATCAGAAATTGCGCGATCGGGCGGTGCGGATGTTGCAAGATTTGACTGATTTGAGCCGGGATGAAGCGGGTTTTTTGCTGGAAAAAAGCGGCAAGTCTGTTAAATTAGCTTTGATGATGCACTGGACTAATTTGGAGAAGGAAGAGTGCGATCGAATTTTGGGCGAGTTTCAAGGAAATTTGCGATCGGCTGTAGCATCAATTAGTCAGCAGTCAGCAGTCAGCAGTCAGCAGTCAGTTGTCAGTAGTCAGTAGTCAGTAGTCAGTAGTCAGTTGTCAGTTGTCATTGGCAATCGATTCCAAAAATTGTGCAATCTCTTCAGCGGATCTGATGCGATCGACACTTTTGGTATTTTGAGCGCGGCATACTCGCGATCGGCTGTCGCGCAAATAAACATTGCATATTCAGCACAGGCGAGACACCCCACTCATTGTGAAGATTGTTTTTTGACATACAGTTTAAATGCCACAACAGCTTACCTCTGAAGTAGTAAGGTGCGTCAGCTTCGGAAATCTGGGCTACCCATCCCATCCCTACCAACTGATATCGTTTCCGGTTGCATCGGAATAATAAAATCGAATCAACAGTCAACAGTCAACCATCAACAGTCAACAGTCAACAGTCAGTAGGGGCGGTGGATGGTGCGTGCGGGCCTTCTTAACAGTCAACCCTCAGCAGTCAACAATTCCGGTATGAGTGCAACCGGAATTGATATGACGCACCTTACCAGCTACCGATTACACGTTACCCATTCACAAAAACGATCGCCCCAAGCTGACTTTCACTTACACCTTGCACAATTCCCAAATAATTACTGCCAGACTTAATCGCCCCAGAAGCGACACTTGCACCTCCATCCAACTGCAAACTCACAGCTTCAAAAGTCAAGTTGGCAAACCCGATACCGTCAGTCAAACCAATTTTATCTCCTGCCCCAAAATCGGTAATCACATCTGCACTAATTAAAGCAGCCGCAGCGGACAAACCTCCGGCTAAAATAAACGTATCATTTCCAGCGCCGCCCGTCAGAATATCTTGCCCGCGATCGCCCGCCAACAAATCCGATCCGTTACCGCCAATCAAGACATCATCTTCTTTGCCGCCGCGAATCGTATCGTTGCCGTCAGATCCGATCAGTCGATCGTTATCGTTATTACCGCTGATAAAATCATTACCAACACCGCCATCAATTAAATCCGATTCTTTGCCGCCCCACAAACTGTCATTGCCCCCAGCGCCATTAAGTGTATCCGCACCCTGCATTCCATTAATTATGTCAACACCATCTCCACCCGTGAGACTGTCTTTGCCAGAAAGAGCAAAAATTGACAATCCCGCAGCAATTGCCGGTATTTGAGTATCCCCACTATCCGATAGGAAATAATTGCCGCCGCTGGCTGTATTTTGAGGTGCTTGTGTCGGGTTGCCGTCTCCTGCAGCATTGGGTATTGGGGAAGTAATTGCTACTAATGTGCTGGGAGTTGGAGTTGGAGTTGGAGTTGGAGTTGGAGTTGGAGTTGGAGTTGGAGTTGGTGCGGGGTTGACACTACCGTCAAGAGAAGTAGCAAAAACTTGTGTCCAATAGTGATTCCAATTTTCTGTGCCAGTATCGTCGGCTAAGAAATAGTAACCGATTCCTATTTCTTTGAGATTTGGGTTAAGAATGTTAGCCCGGTGGCCCGTGCTGTTCATCCACGATGATACAACTTGTTCCGGTGTAGAAGAACCCGCAGCGATATTTTCTGCCGCCGCCCTGAATTGATAGCCCGTTGCAGTAATCCGACTTCCTATTGAAGAACCATCTTTTCCGGTATGGGAAAAGAAATCTTGCAGTGCCATGTTTTGGCTCTGAGTTTGCGCCGCACTCAGTAACTGAGTATTTAAAGTTAGGGGGGAAAAACCTAATTTGCTGCGTTCTGCATTGGTAAGTTCTAAAACTTTATAAATAAAGTTTTGATTGGTTGTGGGTTGGGAAATTTGAGAGACCGATCGCTCTCCTGTTACAATGTCTGCAGACTGAGAACCGAAATTTTGTGGTTCGAGCATGGGGATGATTAAAAATTTTAAGACTTGGTGAGTGTTGGTAGATGGCTTACCGTCTTAATGATAGTTTCCCGATTATTAGTTGGCGGCCTACAATTCAAGCATTCTGTTAATCTCTGCCGCTGCTGTATGTATTTTGATTATAGCTGTTGTGAAAGTGCAAATGTCAAGAGTTTGGCTGGAGTTTTGTTGATAATTAGTCCGATCGCCCTTTGCATCAATACAAATGGTAGGATTTGAGATTAACAGGTAGCGACAGTTGCAGGGGCGGCGAATCGGGGGCAAAAAACCCGGTTTCTGGGAGTTTTGCATTCGGTTACGAAACATTTCAAAAAAAACCGGGTTTCTGAGTTCGGCGTGTGAATCGCGCGCGGTAGAAACCCGGTTTCTGGGAATTTTGCATCCGGTTACGAAACATCTCAAAAAAAACCGGATTTTTGAGGCAACAAGTGCGATCGCCCTTGCTAACTTTTGACTAGAATATTGACCAAAAATTGTAAATTATACCATTTTCCTAAAGATGTGCTACGTATAAATT
>NZ_JADEXD010000303.1 GCF_015207285.1 Tychonema sp. LEGE 07203
TTCCCACGCGAAAACTTAAGAAATCCTTAAATTACATGGGTACGCCCTCGGGGGCAAAAAGCTGACAGGAACTCGTAGCGCAAGGGTTTGCGAGATTTGAACGAACCCTCTACTAGGGGAAGTTCAGACTAATAACTAATAACTAAGGACTAATTCAGCCGCATAAATATTGTAGCTTTGCGAATCCCTGCGATTTCTCCCGTACTGGTAACGGTGATCGATCGCAAATGGTCGAATAACGGTCTCGCCGAAAGTTCAATTAACCTCAACAGCGGGATTTGTTTTTCCCAAATTGGTCTGCTGGAGGGCCAGTCTAAATAAAAATAGCCGTCGTTAGCAGGCGGCAGCGGTTCAATGCTGATTTGAAAGTCTTGATTTGCCACCAAAGAACTTGTTTCGGCCGCTTTCAATGCTGCGTCCATTGCTTCTACTGAAGTGGTAAAAATTTCGTATTTACCGACAGTGGATCGGACTCCTTTTGCCTCAGTTACGATCGCACTTTGTCTATTATTTTCCTTACCATAATTCGAGTTAGTCGTCAACTGCGTCCAAGCGGTAATTTTCTGGTTTCTGAGAGTGAAGCTGCCGATGCTGTATTCTTTGCTGCGGGCAATTTCATCGAGTTTGTCGATCGCTTTTTGGGAATCAGCAGATGTTTCGGTGACAAAAACCCAATCCGCACTGTTTGAGGAACTCGGAACCACTGCTAAAGCGTATTCTCCTTGTGCCCACTCAAATATATCCTGCGGCAAATTGACGCCCCAAACTTGCTGAATATCTCCCAGGGTGCGATCGACTAATTTTGAGACTTCTGCATTAGCTGACACCGCCGATGACAAATCAGTCCAAAAATTCCTTAAGTCGGTGCTGGCAACTGCGAAAGGACTGGCTGAAGGAATGTACTTCAAGGCTTGCACTGGTTCCGAAAGTGTGGGAGAAGCCGTGTTTTCTCGCGATGTCACTAAAGCAGTTTGAGCCAGCAATCCCCGTCGGTTGACTCCGATCGCAACTGCGAGGGAATTGGGGGAAACTTGGAGATTTTGCGGCGTTGCCGGCTGCGGCAGATTCACAAATGCTAAAGCTATTCTACCTCGATCTAACTGTTGGAAAGCTTTTTGATAGTTAAGACTGTTACTGAGATTTAAGTTCGCCACTTCCAAGTTATTAATTGCCTCTCGAAGTATATTTGGACTGTGGGAAAATAAAACAAAATTTAGGTTGTTTCCAGAAGCCAAACGGCCGCGGATTGCCGCCGTCGCGAAACTTGACGGTAAAGTTGAATTTGGCAAAGAAAGCGGGTTAAAAGGCAAAAGTGGAGCTGGTTTTTGCTGGGCTGTCGGTGATTTTTTGTAATTTAGTTGGATGCCTTTATATAGTTCCGACTGCACTGTTTTATCCGCACGAGATTGTTTTTGCCAGTAGGATTTGAGAAATTGTTGGCTGCGATCGGCATTTTGGGAAGAAACCGCCAGCAAAAACCCGGTTTGTTCGCCCTTGCTGCGATCGCGATCGTCGAAATCGGGATTTGTGAGGGCGAGGGTAATTTCGTCACCGATCCAAGGTTGGATATCGCGACTGTAATCCAGCCCAGTATTGGCTAGGAAGCTTTTTTTGATTCGTTCAAATTCAGCGTGCACGAGGCTTCTTTCTTTGGGAGTGGCAAAAACTTGCCGCAATGCTTCGAGGCGATCGGGATTTACCAGCATTGAAACCAACAAAGGTGTTTCTTTCGAGACAAACACAGCCGCAGCCGGAGTAGTTGTCGGCCCGCCCGCGAGCAAACTTAGGGGAGTTTGAGTTGACAGCCAGTAAAAACCGCCTGCACCCAAGGCTAAGAATGCTAAGACACTCGCAATTAGGAAAGAAAAGAACGATCGCAGCTTCATACAACAAGGACTAATGACCACAGTCTACCATTAACTAGAGTAGCGCATCACCGTAGCGGTCGGCAGATACTTTTTATGCGGTTCGCAAAAAAAAGGATAAACTAAAATACACTCTAGCTCTAAAACCCAAGTAAAATGCTAACAATATCAACGCCCCCCGAACAGCGAGTTTTACTGCCAAATATCAGTTGGCAGTTATATGAAAGCCTGCTAGCGGAACTAGGCAACAAACGTTCCACCAGAATTGCTTATCATCAAGGTCAATTAGAAATTATGGTGCCGCTACCGGAACATGAAAATCGCAACAGGCTGATCGATCGGTTAATTGTAACTCTCATAGAAGAACTCAATCTGGAGTACAACCCCTTTGGTTCGATGACGATTAAAAAACGCAAAAAAGCAGCGGGAAAAGAACCAGATTCATGCTATTATATTCAGAACGAAGCACTGGTCAGAGGCAGAACCGAATTAGACTTTGCGCGAGATCCTGCGCCCGATTTAGCGCTGGAAATTGATATTACCAGCAGTTCCTTAAATCAATTCGATTTATATGCAGATTTAGGCGTACCAGAAATTTGGCGGTATGACGGACGAAGCGTCAAGTTTTATCAATTGCAAAATGGCGAATATGCCGAGTGCAATTTTTCCAGGGCTTTCCCGATGCTACCGACTGCAAAAGTTGACGAATTTATCGATCGCACTCAAACAGCAGGCGCAACCGCAGCAGTGCGAGAATTCCGAGAATGGGTAAAAAATTTGTAATTTTGCAGTCTACCACGGCAAACCTCGCGCATCGGAAAAATCAGCATCGAGAACCGCCCCCGCATCGAATACAGCACCAGTCAAATCAGCTTTTCTAAACGACGTTACCGACAATTGTTCTATCTGTCCAACAGCAATAAAAAAGCCGATCGCCGTTAACCCCATAATTACCCCTGAAACCAAAAACAAACCAATTCCCCTGAGAGTATCC
>NZ_JADEXD010000106.1 GCF_015207285.1 Tychonema sp. LEGE 07203
CCCCGCGCTCGCAAATTAGCCAAAGAATTTAAAGTAGATTTGAATTCGATCAAAGGCAGCGGCCCCAACGGTCGCATTGTTGCAGAAGACGTGGAAGCAGCAGCCGGTAAAGCCCAACCAGCCCCGGTTCAACAACAGGTAACAGTGCCTGCAGCACCCGCAGCAGCACCCGCAGCAGCAGCAGCCAAATTCGCCCCCGCACCAGCCCCGGCAGTGGCGCTTTCCGGTAACAGAGTACCGATGAACGCGCTGCAAAATGCCGTGGTACGCAACATGGAAGCAAGTTTGAGCGTGCCCTGTTTTCGCGTGGGTTACACAATTACTACTGACAATCTCGACAAACTCTACAAACAAATTAAGTCGAAAGGTGTCACGATGACGGCTATGCTGGCGAAGGCTGTAGCAGTAACTTTACAAAAACATCCTCTGCTGAATGCTTGTTATGTAGAGTCGGGAATTCAACACCGCGCTGATATTAATGTGGCGGTAGCGGTGGCGATGGAAGGCGGCGGTTTGATTACGCCGGTGTTGCAAAATGCCGATCGCCTCGACATCTATTCACTCTCCCGCACTTGGAAGGATTTAGTCGATCGCGCCCGCACCAAACAGCTAAAACCCGATGAATACAGCACGGGAACTTTTACTCTTTCCAATTTGGGAATGTTTGGAGTAGATAAGTTTGATGCGATTTTGCCGCCGAATCAAGGCTCGATTTTGGCGATCGGCTCTTCGCGGCCGCAAGTAGTGGCTAACGAGGAAGGTTTGATGGGAGTGAAGCGACAAATGCAAGTGAATATTACTTGCGATCACCGGATTATTTATGGTGCTGACGCTGCATCTTTCTTGAAAGATTTAGCCAAATTGATTGAGACAAATCCTCAATCTTTGACACTTTAATTAGGAGTCATTAGTCATTAGTCATTAGTCATTAGTCATTAGTCATCGGTCATTAGTTGTTAATTTTGATTTTGATTTGTCAATCATGAGTTTTTTAGGAGTGGTTGCGTAATTACTACTAACTACTAACTACTAAGAGGGCGGGCACGGGGGCACCGCCCCTACCTACTGACTACTGACTACTGACTAATTACTCGATCGCACAGTCAAGACTTGCGGCGGCGTTGCATCCGGCGGATACAAAAAATCCACCTGCACCAAACGGCGTTCCCCCGGCTTCATATTCACATTCACCAAAGGTTCCCCCTGCTGTCCCCGGCGCTGCACAATGTGAATGTAGCGCGTCAAAGTCTTACCCGTATCGTTATTAAATATCACCCGCACCGTACCTCGGAAAAATATCCGATTTTCCGGCGGATCGTAAAACATCAATCCACCCGATTTTGTATTTGTTTTAATCGGTGTTTGCATTCTAATACTCACCGATTGAGACTCGCGAGATTTGTTGTAAAGCGGAAAAGCTAAGTTGTATTGAATCCCGTAATTGCCGTGAGCAAAATAAGCAGTATCGGGATAGCGAGCTAACATTTTAGCGCTTTGAACTTGACCTGTGCCAAAAGTACCCGTATCCGTAGTGCTCAGAGCATAGGAAAATGACTCGCCGCGCTTGGGAACAGTTAAATAATCGGTTCTAGAATTATCAGTAATTTTAGCTTTCCACTCCGAACCTTCAGCTACTCCCGCCACGCGCCCGTAAATTTTTTGCACCGGATTTTCGTCTGTCGGAGTTGGTGCTAAATCTCTGGGCCCGGCTAAACCTTTGGTGTTTAAAATATTTTCCCACTGTTCTAAAGTCGGATATTGTTCGACTCCATCTTGAGTTAGAGGCGCAAACATGGCTAAACTAGCTACATAAACCGAATTGCTGCTCGACATTCGCATTAATGTCGATCGCCCGTTGGAAACAGGCGTGACATTCCCCACAGGTATCGGCAAATTCATCAGCATTCGGCTCTGCATGGCCGGTATCTCGATCTCCGCCGGCAAAATGGCTTGTCTGTACCCTCGCAGCACATCGCTGGTGATGCGGCTTCCAGGCCCGGCAAACACCGTGCCGAATCGATTTTCTAAATACGACGGCAAATCGACAAACAACGCATCCGGCCAAGTTAAATAAGTCGCTCCTTGCAAGACTTTTAAAGTAACAGGTTCCGAGTTGGGATTGTAGACAATTATTCCTTGAAATAAGGTGCGAGTTTCGGCGCGATTTTTAGCTTTGGCGATGTGGTGGGCAAAGATGTCAAATCGGCCTTTGAAGGGAAAGTTTAAGTGTGCAGAAGGTACTTGTTTGCCTTCGGGCCCAAATGTGGAGAGCAAAATGCCTTCGGTTTGCACGACTTCCGGGCTGTTGCTGTTGAAAACCGGGATGCTGTCGAGTTTTCCCGGCAAAACGCGCACTTGCTGGGGCACCGTCACAGTGTTCAGCGGGCTGCTGCTTGGCGGCGGCGGCTGCACATCTCGTTCGTTTTCCGGTAGGGGGACTTCTGGCTGGATAATCAGTTGTTGTTGGGTTGGAGGTGCGGCAATTGCTTGAGCTAAGGGTAGAATTGGTAAAAACATAGCTGCGAGCGCGTTTAACTGAACTTGTGTTGATAATTCGATCCGGGGATCGACACAAAACTTTACCACAAGTTGGTTGAGGTTTGTAGTAAGGACTTTAGTCCTTTGCCCTCACATCTTGCACCATTGTCAATAAGGCTTTCAGGGGCGGGCTTTCCTGCCCACCTCACAAGAAACTTGATGTATTGTGGAACGAGCATCTTGCCCGTTCCTCAAGAATCGTGCAAGATGTCAGTTACCCCGACTTCGACCAATTCTCAATGACGATAATTTTAACCAACGACGACGGCATAGACGCTCCCGGCATTCAGGCACTTTTGCAGGCTGTAGAAGGCAAAACAATTATGGTGGCTCCGCAGGGGCAATTGTCGGGCTGCGGGCATCAGGTGACGGCTCACAGTCCGATTCATGTCGATCGGCGATCGTCCTTTGAGTATGCTGTGGGGGGAACACCGGCAGATTGCGTGCGAATCGCTCTTCATCACCTTTGTGCGAAGCCGGATTTGGTGCTTTCGGGAATTAACGCCGGCGGCAATTTGGGCGTTGACGTGTACATTTCGGGTACTGTTGCTGCTGTGCGGGAAGCTGCAATGCACGGTATTCCGGGAATCGCCATTTCCCACCGGATTAAAAGGCCTCTCGAAATTGACTGGGATGTCGCGACTCGCTGGACATCGCGGGTATTGGCAGATTTACTGAAACGGGAATCAAAGCCTGGGTGTTTCTGGAATGTGAATTTGCCGCATTTAGCGCCGGGAAGTGCGGAACCGGAAATTGTGTTTTGCCAGCCTTCGACTGAGCCGCTGCCAGTTGAGTACAAAATGGAGGGAGAATATTTTTATTATGTTGGAGAATACGGGAATCGCGATCGAACGGCGGGAACTGATGTTGACGTGTGTTTTGAGGGTAATATTGCGGTGACTGAAATATCGCTGTGATCGGATGTGATGGGTTTGGGCGATCGAGCTATAGCACTTATCAGAAAGATGAGGTATGCCTTATGCCTTATGCCCGGCGCGGGCCGATGCCCTATGCTCTTCGGCCCGACAGTACCTCATATGAGAGTTCGAAAGGCTATAGATTTTTTATGAGTAAGAAAGTATCAATGGGTAAGTTAAGTTTTTTATCTCTGATTTTTGATATCCCAAAATAAAATAGTACGTAATATACTTAATTGTCAAAGTCACGTAAGACAACGCACACATCAAGAATGCGAGGCTTGCCATAGATGATTTTATCTGGTAGCCATGCCAGCATAGCAACGTAGGTGCGATCGAACCTAAAATGATTCTGACTATCTTTGAAACGTGCTGTTATCTCTGTTGTTAGTGGGAACCACGCTTTAATTTCTAACCCTGGCGTGGGTTGAACTATGCCGACAAAAATAGTATCCGGAAACCCCCGGATCTTGCCTCTGCCACTTTCCAAATTCAGCGAACTTATTTTGTTGATTCAAGAATTCAACGGTGTTAAATTCGATTAAATTTCCGACTAACGGCGAAAGCTTTGAGATAACTTTAGACAGGTTCACCGCTGCATCTAGGGTAACAGGTTTAGATACATCTAAAACATCTAGAGTGTGACCCGATAACCGATGGACATATGAAGATGCAAGTCTGATTACATCTTGCATATTCATATTTCACTCTCACAAGATGCTTCGGATATTTTTTGTGAAATTATCCTAATAATATCGCAAGGATCTACACCAATTACACGAGCAACTAACAGAAACTCAATGACATCTAACCGTCGTTCACCATTTTCATATTTTGCTACGAAAGATTTGGGCTTTTTCAGAGATTTAGCAACAGACTCCTGGGTTAGTTGCGCGTCTTTACGAGCCGCAATCATGCAGCGACGGAATGTTTCATATTCATGGCTAAAAACAGATTTCATTGTACTTTGGGTTTAGCACTGCATATACCCTAGGTATCATAAACCTGTTTTCGGATTATCCCAAAAAGGGATATTTGAATCTTTAAAAATGGATAGTAATGACAATAGAACAGAGTTAATCGCGATCGGGAGATTGGCCGCTCTCTACTTGCGGCCCTCCGTACTACGGTACTACCATGATTTTTTTTTGTCCTCCTTCGGCTTAGCAACACCATCAGGTTGTTTCTTGGGCTTTTTGACTTCTTTGTTGCTTTTTCTTTCTTTTGACACGATCGTTCCTCAATTTAGACTCAGCATAACATAGATTAAAAAATCTGCATAATTAACAGTAGATGGAGTTGCCCGCATCATCGTGGGATATCGTGTCCGCTCAATTATTCTTAATAAAATTTGTTCTCCGCATTGGACTTTGGTACTCAGCATTTTATTCCATACCAAAGTTTTCACTGCAAACCTATTTTACGGGTGTATTTTGGGCGATCGCGATTTTATTCGCTGTTTTTTTATGACCTGCGGTAGGCGATAGACTAGCTTTTGAACGCATCGCATCTACCGTTAGACATATCGCTCCCTCATCGGTAAAATGTCGGAACTTACTACTATTAACCAGACAGTTTTCAGCTCGCAGTCTCAAACCATTTATTTACCGGAAAGCCTATAGCGTGTCTCCCCCAGCATTGCCCTCGCACCGATCCCCTCAAACCCTTCTTCTACAGTTGACCGTCCAAAGTTGTCCGAAATGTTGCACAAAAAAAACCAGGTATATTGAGAAATATAAAGTTAATGTTCCGGTTTCTCGAAAGTGCGATCGCATCCGCTCGATTAGATATATTATATTTATTAGGATAAAGATTACGTATTTCTGCAGTCCTGGACGCAGGGGCGGCGAGCAACCCGGTTTTTAGCCAAAATATTTGCCCAAAACCCTCTAGAAAAATTTCCCAAACCCGGTTTCTTGGTTCGGGTGACTCCAGGACTATTCTAAATAAATTTCAGCTATTAGGAATCTGACCGCTATGGAAGTAACCGAGCTGCTCAAAGAATACGAAAATGGAAACAGAGACTTTGCAGGCGCCAACCTCAGCGGAGCAAATCTCAACGAAGCCATCTTGGACGGCATAAACCTTTCGAGGGCTAACCTGTCGGGAGCTAACCTGAGTCGGGCGCATCTGAACAAAGCAAAACTAAACGGCACCAACCTTTACAGGGCAAATCTGAGTTTTGCCAAAATGGGTCAAGCCAGACTGGCCGACGCAGAACTCACGAAAGCCAATCTCAGCGGAGCTTTCCTCGTCAAAGCAAAACTTCCCAGGGCTAAGTTGAGCGGAGCCCAACTCACAGGTAGCAACCTGCGGAACGCCATCCTGTGGAACGCCAATTTGTGTGTGGCAGATATGCAATTAATCAACCTGCGGGGCGCCAACCTCACGGGAGCCAACCTCAACTGGGCAAACTGCGAAGGGGCAAAACTCAGCGGCGCAAAGCTCTTTGCGACTCAACTAACAGGCATCTATCTCAGAAAAGCTTACATCAACGGCATCGACCTCAGCAGGACGGATCTCAATGGCATCAATCTCAGCGAAGCCAAACTCAACGGGGTCAACTTGGAAGGCTCGAATTTGTTAGGAGCGAATCTCAGCGGCGCTCAGTTGCGGGGCGTGCAGTTGAAGGGAGCAGATTTAACCAGGGCAAATCTGGTGGGAGTTTCTTTGGTGCAGGCAAACCTCGATGGGGCTAGGCTGTGTTATGCAGACTTGAGCGAAGCCGATTTGAGCGGCGCTACATTTATGGGAACCAACTTTGAGGGTACTTTGTTGGCCGGCTCAACAATTCCCGCATCTGTCAGCGGCGATGTCTACTTAATTGCCACGGGTTGTGTCGCAGCTTAGCAAAAGGAAAAATCACTCTCGGATTGGTTGACCTTTTGATGCAGACATCGTTACTTTTGCTAGAGTGCTGTAACGGTAAGAAATTTACTGATATTTTCGAGAGTTTGTAGCATTAATATTGATCTCGCCCGATTAATTTGGCGACTCGCAAAGCAGAGGTAATCGCTCCTTCGTGCAAGCCATCCCCTAAATAAGCTCCCGCATGATAAGTGCTGTTTTCCCCGTTAGTCTCGATAACTTCATCTCGGTATCGAAAAGACTCGACAGTATACAGCGGGGTGTGATGTTTCTGAATGTGAATAATCTGGTTTTGGTCGATCGACTCTTCCAGTCGAAATGCTAAACTGTACTCTCGCGGCGACTTGATGCCGCAAAGCTGATTCAAGCTCGCATTGTAACCCCATCCCTTGTCCGTCTCGAAAAAATCAAATTCTGACAGCTTGCGGATGCCGTAACGATCGTACATCGAAGTATCCGAATGCAGCACCGTCGTGGCATAATTGGGTTTCCACGCCCCAAATCGCTTCGTTTCCGCATCAGTCGGATCGGACAACAGCCTCATCACTTGGTCTGGCGGCATCGCAAAAACCACCTTATCAAATTCCTGAATCTCCCCATCAGACAGCACAATTTTTACACCATCAGCACTTCTAAAAATCTTGGCAATCTCCACATTTAGCAGTATGTCGCCCTTAAAGTGCTCCAGAATCTTTTCAATGTAAGAATACACGCCGCCTTTAATCCTTACCCAGTTAACCGAGGCATATTCCCGCAGCATGGGAATCGCCAACTCTGCCGGAAAATTGTCGAGCAATTCAAACGGTATCGAGTAGCTGTACATCGTCAGCAACTTCAGCCAATCATTGCGGATGCAGGAACTTTTCAAACTCTGAGAAAGCGGCATATCGTAGAAATCGTGCTGTTTGGCAAACCGCATTTTTAAAATAAATCCAGCCGAACGAGCATAAAGAGCATCCAGCCGCAAATATTCGATCAGGCGTTGAATTCCCGTGAAGTTTTTCTGAATTGCGACTTTTGATAAAAAGTGGCGGTTGTCTCTAAAAAACAGCGCAGAACCAATTTGCACGGGTTCTAATTCAACTCCCAGCTCCTGCATGAGAGCGACGAAATTATAAAACACAGTCGGAAATTCCAGCACTCCATTTTCTAATATTTCATTGCACTCAGATTGATTTGGCGCAACATTTTTGTTCAGCGTGCGAATGTGTCCGCCTAAAATCGGTTGCTTTTCCAAAACAGTGACGCGGTGCCCCTGTTTGTCCAGCCAGTATGCTGTGGCCATACCGCTAGCTCCGCCCCCAACAATTGCAATTTTCATAGTTCGCTCCTAGATTGATAGAAGTCATTAGTCATTAGTCATTAGTCATTTGTTATTTGTTGTTTGTTGTTTGTTGTTTGTTGTTTGTTGTTTGTTGTTTGTTATTTGTTATTGGTAACAACTGACAACTGACAACTGACAACTGCTTTCCGTACAAGGTCATCAGGAAGATGGAAGATGGAAGATGGAAGAAATTCTCGTTTCCAGGTTATACCTGGGAACGCATTTCACTCTTGCTGTGCCTCGTCATTTTTAAGAGGAGGCAGAGGCTCCAGAAATTCATTCCTTGGCAGAGCCAAGGAACGAGATCGAGAGATAATTCATTCCTTGGCAGAGGCAAGGAACGAGATAAAATTCATTCCTTGGCAAAGCCAAAAAACGAGATGATGAGAGCAGAAACAAGAGATTTTCAAGAAGAGGCAGAGCAAGAGTGAAATTTATTCCTTGGCAAAGCCAAAAAATGAGAGAAACAGGAAAATAACCAATTGCTAATTTTCCTTAACCTAAAATCGCATCGCCGGATAAACGTTGATAAAGCAGCGCCCCCGTCCAAAATGTCGGCGCAAAGCCTGGATAGCCCGATGAGGCGTTGCAGAAATAGAAATTGTTGAGGGATGTTTCGTGATTTAGCCGATCGACTCCCATGTTTTTCGGTGTCAGCCTAGAACCGTAGGAATTGCCGTTAGGACACCAACAGAAGCGCTCGTTAGTTGTAGGACTTCCGGTAATGTGAAATACCATGTGTTTGCGAAAATCTGGAACATAGTGTTTTTCAACTACGTCTAAAATCGAGTCCAGAATCTCTTGTTTTTTCTGTCTGTAAGCTTTGCGATCGGTATCCCAAAGTTGTTTAAAATAGCTGTAATTAGCAACAGTCAGGAATTCCACAATTTGACAATCTTCTGGACAATCTCCCCGCGATTCGGTTAGCAAAGTCGGCGTGGTAATCGCAAAACTCGGACTAGAAAAATCATTTTTATCGTACATTTGAGCAAAAGCTTCATTCAGATTCAAGTGTTCGGAATGAAACGTATTCCACTTGCCAAATCCATAGTTTCGCAGGTCGATATCTTTGACAACACAGTAGACCATGTAATTAGATGCAGAATACTCGTAGTCGAGTTTCCGCCGCACTTTTTTCGAGAACAGTTCCTCCCCAATCATCTTGGCCGCTCGTTTGGGATCGAGGTTGCAAATCACCGTGTCGCCGGTGAATTCATGGGTTTGATGCGCGGTTAAATCCATCGCTTCAACTCCCGTTACGGTTCTATCTTTTACCCTAAAATTCGTGACTTCGTGGTTTAGAGAAACTTTTCCGCCGTTGGATTCAATGACTTTAACTAAAGAATTGATGACATCTTCAAAATGTTGCGTCGGGTAAAACGCACCTTCTTGATAGCCTCGAAACAAAGCAATCCAAGCATAGAAAGAAAGCTGGTTCGGAGGTAGCAAAAAGTCCGGCCATTGCAGGGCTAATAGGGTTTGGGCTGCTTGTGGGAGTTGGAATTTGTCGAACACGTCTTGAAGCGTGCTGTTGAGGTGTTGGACGGCACAGAATACGTCACTGAAATTTTTGATTAATTCAATTGGTTTGACGGGAGGAGCGAGTTTTCTGAGTCCTTCGCCGGTTTTTTCGACTTCGTTGATGAATTTGCGAATTCTCTCGCTTGCTTCGGGAAACAGCGCCGACAATCTGCGGATCAGTTCTTCTGATTCCGAGGGAATATCTAGTGCGTACCCCGGCATTCTCATGCGATCGAAGCCATTCGGATCGTACCGTTCAAAGGTGACATCGCGATCGAGATTGAGTTTTTTGAGGACTCGATTCACTGTATGTCCTTCGCCGCAGTCCCAAACGTAGTGGAATTGGGCATTAAAGGTGTATTTGTTGGCCATTGTAAAGGTGTGGCCAAAGCCTCCGGGGTGTTCGTGCGCTTCAAGGATGTGTACGGTTTTGCCGGAGTTTGCCATCAAAGCTCCGAAAACCAGTGCGGATAAACCACTGCCGACGATGAGGTAATCTGTTTTCATGGGATATTTCCTCGATCGATTGAAGATGGAAGATGGAAGATGGAAGATGGAAGATGGAAGATGGAAGATGGAAGATGGAAGATGGAAGATGGAAGATGGAAGATGGAAGAATTTTAGACTGACAATGCCCCATGCCCCATCCC
Organism: Tychonema sp. LEGE 07203; assembly: GCF_015207285.1. Lineage (GTDB taxonomy): Bacteria > Cyanobacteriota > Cyanobacteriia > Cyanobacteriales > Microcoleaceae > Microcoleus. The sequence goes on from NZ_JADEXD010000106.1 coordinate 9,819, forward strand.
TCCGCAACGCTAGAGCCCCATGCTCTGTTTGCCCCACTGCCCTGCGCGGGCCACGGAGCCCCATGCCCTATGCCCCATGCCCCATGCCCGACAACACCTCATCTTTCTGAGAAATGCTATACATATTTAAGCTAGCTCTAAATTCTGAGGAAAACGTGAAGTCAAGCAACAAAATTCCTAAGGGTGCTGGTTAAAGCGTTGTATTAAAGCCGTTTTGCGGTTGCTGTTAAGATTAATTAAGCTTTCTCAATCTAAGTTATAGCTTGTAGGGCGAGCTTTCCAGGTCGCCCCACCAGGGAAAAAACCGGGTTTATACCTTTGTGCGTAAGTCTTAAGGTAAGCTGTTATACATTTAAATTGTGCATCAAAAATCAATACAAATATTGTGGAATGGGCTTCTAGCCCGTTCCGAATATCCAGTTTAAATGCGCCACAGCTTATAGATTTATCTACCTAATTAGGATGATATTAATGAGATGTCCGATCGCTTATTTGTGCGGTACAACTGACAGAAGAGCACCTATGGCAAAAACCGGGTTTCTGACCGCAAATTTAGCATCACAACCTATATCTCTGGTTCAGAAACCCGGTTTTTAAGAGCTTGTAGAATCGCTTATTTGTGCGGTACAATGACATCAAAAAAAGCGTCCTCTAAATCGTAACCAAACATTTGGGACATCGCCATCAACTTCGATTTGCTGGGAATTCCCTGCTGGTTCAACCAATCAGTCAACACAAAAATTTTGCTCATCAAAAACATTTCCAAAGCTTCAGGATTGTACTGAATGCCTTGGGTGCGGTGGAACTGGTGCGGCACCAACATCGCCGCGTAGCGGGCCAGTTCTCCCGCTTTCCAATCTAGCAAAAAGGGCAGCCAAGGGTAGCAAGCATCCAAGCGGATAAACCACAGCCGCACTTCGGGAATTTCGGATATTTCTCGCGGATCTAATTCTTCGCGCGGATATTCAATTTCAAATTGTAGCTGCTGTTCGTTTTGGGCGATCGCCCCGGAGGCCAGCCACTGTTCGATCGCACTACGCACCGGAGACAAATCTAAACTGTTTATGCGATCGGCATCTATCGATATCATAATACTCATAAAAAGTCAACCTTATAACATTAAGTTTTAGATTAATCCCACAGATAAATCCGGGAGTCCAGCACCCAATTGCTTGATAGTCAACTGTATACTGTTTAGTTATCATACCACCAGCTATAAACATTTTAGCTGACTAATGACTGCTGACTGTTGACTGTTGACTGTTGACTGTTGACTGTTAGCTGTTAGTTGTTATTGGAAATTGAGAATTGGGCTCTAGCGTTGCGGAGGGATTGGGAATTCGTAGCCAGTAACCAATAACCAATAACCAATAACCAATAACCAATTCTCAACAACTAATGACTACTGACTAATGACTGATGACTAATGACTACTAACTAATTACCCATTTTTCCCAAACTTGCCATCCTGCAAAGAATTACCAATTCCCTGGATAATTCCCCGCCCGATCAAACCAATTCCCCGCCCTATAACCTGCGTCAAAACGTAAACAACAGCAGAACCCAACAGCGAAATCACCCCGCGAACCCTAGGTGCGATCGCATCCCTCGCTTCCAGCAGTAAAGTCAACGCCAACTGCCGCCCAGAAAGCTGTGCTAACTCCCGATTTCTCGGAGCATAAATAGAAATTCTCTTAATTCCCGCATCGCCCAAAACAAACAGCCAAAACCTGCTTTCAAAAATAGCTTTTGGTTCCACCAAATAGCTATCCCAGCGATACCTCCAGGATAAATTATTCCTAAACCGCTCAATTTCCCGAGTAGACATCAACTTTCCATCGTAAAAATTTTGCTTGATTTCCTCAATATTTGCAAAATTATTCAGCAGGGGCTGCACCACTCCGCTAGCAATTTGAATTGCCAAATTTTCCAACAAAGCTTCCGCTCGCTGCATCGCTTGCGGGCTGCCAGCAACAGAAGAAAGATTGTCAACTGTTAGCGGAATTTCAAATAGCAAATGGGCAAATAAATCAACACTCAGGGGTATTTTGTCAAGGATTTGGGCCGCAACTGCTTTTTCATCTGCCAGCAGCACCGGCACAACTTCTACGGTGCTGCCGTTTAATAGATTAGCAGCGGTTACCGCTTGACTTTCTGGCAGTTTCAAGCTTGTTTGACTGCCGTCTAAAACCAGATTTTCTTCTGTTTGCAGCGTATAATATCTGCCAAAAAAATCTATGATTGTCGATTCCCACAAATCCCGCAAAATAGCAGGCATTTTTTCTGACAATTGAGTTGGCTGCACTTGCGAAAAGCGCAATTCTTCCAGCAAATCTTCTAACTTCCGCAAAATGGAACTCATCAATTCGCGCTTTTGAGCCGATCGCAAAATATCGATTTCCAAAGGCACCCCAGTCAAATTCACCAAATCAAACTGCAATTTAGCAGCCGCCGAGTCAAACAAACTGCCTTGCCAATCATTTGCCACCACCAAAGATGCCGTGGCAATTTGAGAATTCGCAACTTGCAACTGAGAATTATTCAACAAATTTTCCCGTCTTCCTTCTGGCGTCTTCCTTCTCGCGTTTTCCTCTTCTTTGTTACCTTTTCTGAGTTGCTGCTTCCGACTTCCATTGCTATTCTTGCCTCTTGCTTCAAATAATAGCCGACTGACAATCCAGCGAGCAGCCAGCAATTCTCGGCGGCGCCCGCTGACTAAAACCCGGTCTAAAATAGAGGGCAAATCCGTCGCATCTGCCGCTTTCACCTTTTCTAAATCAGCCTTGACAAGCGCCAAAGCTGAGTCTATTTCCCGCAATCCAGACACGCAAGCATCAGTCAGGATGTTTTGGCGTAAAGGGCGATCGACTATCGGATTATCTGGATTTTCCTCAGCAGCAATTGCAGCAGAGTTTTCTATTGCTGCAATTGCTGCTGAATTTAGCTGTATTGTCGAGTTAGCTCCCGCATCCGCCAGCCAATAAGTGCTGCCCGATCCCACCGCGCGAATAGCTTCCATTGTCACAGAAATATCTCTACCTTTAGGACAATAGCCATTCGCGCCCGCAGCTTGTACGGCCGCCAACTGTTCGGGTGTCAGCGGCCCGCCTAGCAGCAACAGCGGCAGGTTGGGGTACAAACTTTTAAGTTCGCGACAAACTGCCAGCGCCGAAGTTTCATCCGAGCGCAGATTTAAGGTTTCAACACCCAAAATTGCCAAATCAGGGGGTTTCTCGGCGGCTTGCGAGTCTAGCGAGCAAGCCTCTAAAACCTGGACGGCTTCCGAGACAGTCGAAACCTCTGCGACAACTTCCAAGTCTGGAGATTGCTCGCAGGCGACTCGCAGCCCCAGCCGGAAAATGGGATCGTTATCGATCGACAGCAGTTGCAAATTACTCACTCGATTTTAGATTTGAGATGTTAAAGGTCGATCGCCAGAAAACCCAATTACTCGGGAAGCAAATTAGCATCGGGAGGCCCGGCAGATTCAGGAATCGAAGGCGGAGCCGGAGCCGGAGCCGGAGCCGGAGCCGGAGCCGGAGCCGGAGCCGGAGCTGGAGCCGCAGCCGGAGCCGGAGGATAGTAAGGTTCCGGTTCCCTCGCCGGAGGATAGTAAGGTTCCGGTTCCCTCGCCGGCGGATAGTAAGGTTCCGGTTCCCTCGCCGGCGGATAGTAAGGTTCCGGTTCCCTCGCCGGCGGATAGTAAGGTTCCGGAGCCGGGGCCTCTTGCCTCGCGGGGGGATAGTATGGCTCAGGAGCTGGCGCGTACTCTTCCTGTCGAGGAGCTGGCGCGTACTCTTCCTGTCGCGGAGCCGGAGCGTACTCTTCCTGTCGCGGAGCTGGCGCGTACTCCTGAGCGGGTTCCGGCGGCGGTGCTGTGTTGGCTCTAAGTTCGGCACTCCAGCGCCCGATCGCACCTGCAGCCTCTGAATGCAGCGCCCTACCGTAACCGATTTGAGAAGCCATATCGATCGCCGCCGACAGACTACCTTGAGATGCCAATTCAGCAGCTCGATCGAGAATCGGTCTGTCTCTAGCAATTTGCAGTTCGCTCACCCACTGATAGATATTATCCTGAGCTTTGCCGTACAGAGTCCTACCGCTCTTAATTTCCGAAGCTTTATCAATAGCCGCGCTCAGTTTTCCTTCCTTTGCCAGGGCGATAGCTTCATCCAAAAAAGGCTGATCTTGAATAACTTCTATGCGTTTCGTCCACTGAGCCAAGAGAGTTTGCGCCTCTATTCTGCGGGGGCGGTTTAGAGCTACGAGCTGTACCTGAGCGATACCGGCCTTTAGTCCTTCCACCGTTTCCGGTTCTGCCAACTGCTTCGCCAGAGTCACAAAAGATTTGTCTTCGATCCGCTGAATGTCCCGGCGCCAAGCAGCCACCAAAGTTTGAGCGTGAATCCGCCGCGGCGCAGCAGGCCCGATGGTTTGCGCTTGGTCGATCGCTGCCTGAAATGTCCCTATCTGACCGAAAGTGGCGATCGTGCTCGCCATTTGCAGCCGCACCAAATCTTGAAACTGCACCTGCAAATTTTCAATTTGAACTTGAGCCTGCTTGTACAGAGGGCGGCCCGGAGCAATTTGGCTAGCAGCGCCCTGCCCTTCGAGCAAGCTAAAAATGTGTTGCGGCAGCGGCGTTGATATCGACTGGTTCCACGTCACCGCCTGAGCCCTACCCAACTGCATCAAATCTTGAGCTTCTGCAAACAGCGGCGTATTTTGCGGCACCACAGAAGCCGCCTCGATCGCCCCCGGCAAGTCTTTCGCCTCCAACCGCTTCGTAGCCATTGCCAGCAAAGTCCGGCTCCAGCCCTCAATTTCCTTTTCAGCTTTAGCCCGCGCCCATAGCTTCGAGTCGATTTTGCGAGCCAGGACGATCGCCTCAGCGAACTTCTGCGGAGTTCCATCCTTCGCCAAATCTCTCGCTTCTTGCAAGCGCTGCCAGCCGTTTCTTTCCAAAGAAATCTGCTGGATCAGCTCGTTGTAGCGCTTCTGACTCCAGAAAATATTTTCCAGTTTGAACAAAGCCTGAGCATAATCCCAGGCCTTCTTTAAATCCTCAACTTTCAAAGCTGCGATCGCTGTATCGTAGAGTTTTTGGCCCTCCTCCCAATTTTTTTCCCAAGCAGTAACAGCATCCTGTACCTCTGGGTAAGACGGACTGGTTTTGGGAATTTTCCCCACAATCTCCAGAGCCCCTTTCAAATCCCCCAGCTCAATTTTTGCCCTGGCGAATCCCAGCATGGCTTTCGACCATTCCCCGATCAAATGTTGCCCCTGCGAGTATAGCGGGTGTTCTTTCGGCCAAGCCTGAACCAGTGCCATTGCCGATTCTAGCTGTTCTAGCTTGCCCGACTTAGCCGCTTGCTGAGCGCAGTACAGTCGCTCTCCGTCCGCCGCCAGCGGCGACAGTTGCTGGCAATTGGGTGGCGGAGGCATCGTCAGCAACCACAGGAATGCAGCAGCACCGGTTACTCCAAATCCCACTAGGAGACTCAGCCATATGAGCTGCCACTGCCAAAAAGTTCTTTTGCCTTCGTCTGTCGGCAGCACCCTTGCTGAGGAACTCGCATCGCCTATCACCTCTGCACTCAACTGTGCAGTCGGCTTGGGGGATGGGTTGTACTGCGGTGGTGTGTGGAATTGGTTAGATTGTCGTCTCGCCATTACTTCAGCTTGTCCTGTAATGCGCTCTCTGCGTGACACTCCCACATCTAATCATAGATTTTGATGTGGGATTCTGACTCTTGTTAAGGAGATCGAGAACTTCCTTCAAGGTACTGGCAATCTTTCCCTCTACGGCGTTTTATAGTGAGGTTTGTGTCCCCCCCACTGCTGGCTTTAAAGTATTTTAAGCTCTACAAGCACGTAAATCATACCAGTTATCAAACTATTATTCACAGCTCTCGCTGGCAGTTTACCAGAAAAAACACAATAAAGCCCTCGTCAGTTGATTTGAGATTGGGGAATTGAAGATTTGAGATTTGACTTGGCAGTAGAATTCGGGAGTCAAGCTAAGGTCTCAACTTTTACGTACAGCGGGTTTAACAGATTTTTTCGGTTAGTCGGCTCAACAATACTTAAGCCAATGGTGGCACGATCGACCGCCAATCAATACTTGAATCATTTTATACCCCCGCTGCTGCAGTCCCAACAATCGGTTTGGCAGCAGGCAGCGCAGGGCTTTCTGGTTAAGAAGCCTTTGTATCGCTAGCACTCGGTGCTTCCGTGTCGGGCGCGCCCGATCGGTACCCGTAGAAATCTATCCGGTAGTCTACAATTTTTACACCCGTTTGCTGTTGAATTTGTTCGATCAAGTCGATCGGCAATTCCACATGAACGTCAAGAATCTGAGCCGTATCCAGACAGTTGACATGAGAGTGAGAGTCGCTGACATTCCCGTACAAGCGCCCCTCCGAACGTTCTACGCACTCAATAATCCCTTCTCTCGAAAGAGCTTCCAAATTTTGATAAACAGAAGTATGACCGATCGAATGCGCTTGTTGGTTGAGGCGATCGTAAATTTCCCGAGCCGATAGGTGTTCTTTTGCATCCCACAAAAGTTCTAGAATAAATCTACGCTGGCGGCTCAAGCGCATTCCCATCGCCTGACAGCGGTTTAAAGCATCTTCTAATGAACGAATTGGTTTCACAGCTACCGCCTTCTAGAGCCTGCTCGATTTTTAATTTTGGTACAATACTGCACGCCGATATTATATCTACTAATTCTAACGCAGGGTTGCCCAACCGTAAAAGATAGAAGCCAAAAATCTCTAATCCGCGAATTTTACCCGCGCAAAAACAAAAGCCCCGCAGGGCCATCGTAGATATCCCAAGATTTTAGACTTTAGTTTTGCCTCCTTTTGATTCAATGCTGCAATTAAATCGAAAATCTGCAATGCCAAAATCGACTTACCGTTGCCACATCAGGCTGCTGCGAGCCGACACCATAAAATTTTGGGCCTCAAAAATATTGCTTTGACCGTATTTTTTACATTTTCTACTGCAGCAACCCCTAGTTCGAGGATTTGATGGCGTGAACCAGTAACTTGGCGATTTCCGAAAGTTGCTTTTTGTTGAAGGTTTTGAGCAAAAGCCTTACTACAGCCTTCGGTTCGGCGGGAAGAGCTACTTGCTGCAGCGCCGGTAGCGGTGCCGCCTCTGCTGGTTTTGGGCTTGCTGCCAAAAGTAGCAAATTTTTACTCGGAGCGATCGTCTTGGCTTTCGCCCCTTGCACCAAATCCCCAGCCTCCTTGAGTTCCTTGATAATCAGCGGAGCTAAGACTTTATAAGAGTTTTTAGGATTAACGATCGCCCCTCTAGCCGTTTTGACTAAATTTTGCCAAGTCTCAATTTTACCTCCCAACTTATACAGGCGAACGCACACAGCCGCCAACTGCTCGCGACTAGCAGCCGATTCTTTCTGTTTGAACCCCTGCAACATTTCCTTAAGTAAAACCATCACTTCCGCAGCAAAATTCGCCGGCACACCGCCCGCTGTTTGAGCTGCCCCGGCCCCGCGAGCCACCCCAGCAGCCGAAACTTTACCCGCAGCCAAGTTTTTGAGATGAGTTTCCAGTTGAGCAAAAACTGGCATCACCTGTTGAACGAGTTTTTCTCCCTCTTCATTCCTCAAGCCAAAAGGCCCTTCCAGTCGCACCAGCAAATCCTTAAGCGTATCAACTCCCTTTAAAAATAGGGATTCTGCCGTTTGGTCAACCTGCTTGACGGGCCCGTCCTTGAGTACCTTAAAACAATCTTCCAAGCGGTGAGCGGTTGTTTTAATACTATCCAAGCTGAGCATAGCCGCCCCTCCTTTGACGGAATGGGCGGCTCGGAACATCTCTTGGACGCTTTCGGGGTCTTTCATCGTGGACTTCAAATCCACTAAACCATTTTCTAGAGTATTGAGGTGCTCCTTAGCCTCCTCTATAAACAAACGCATAATTCGGTCTTGCTGATCTGACACGACAGTCCTCCTAACAATCTCAGCCCCCCTCCAGAAAGCACCCTGTTGGCGGGAGGAAACGCGACTCCAGCCAAGTCGGAACGCGACTCCTGCAAAATATTCTAGCCTGCCTCAGCTAGCAGGCTCAAAATACTGTTGTCGGGGCAATTTTATCAGTCAAACTGGCGCGGTGGAGATCTAGCCTATAGTTCTGAAGGAGTATCTGGAGCAATTTCAATGCCCATTCCTTGTTTCATCATCTGCTGATCCGTAATCAAGTCGCTCAATTCCTTAACTTCGACGCCGATGTTTTGGCAAGCCTGTTTCAGTTCCCGCGAGAAGCTGTTGAGGTCGCCTTCGTAGCCGCAAAGCTGCGCGGCTGTGGCGATTCCTTGTTGGGCGTTGGCTTTGGCGCAGTCGATCAATTCAATACCTTTCAGGGGTTGGGAGGATGCCATAGTGTCAAACCACAATTTATCTTTTGTTCCACTGTACCCAAAATGTTGAGGTCGATCGATCTATCGAAAGGCTTGAAAAATCCTGACTCTGCTGCGTGTTACCAATTTCTACCTATTTTGGGGGAGATCCTGGCAAAATAGCAGTAATTGGCATTTTTCAACCAAAACTTTCACCCCGCCCTGTTTGTACTTGTTGTCGCAAATTTGCCGTACAGGCGATCGGTCTAGCAACCGCCGATTGAGGGAAATTTCTGCAATCTAGGATGATTCGCTACAGTTTTCGATAATTTTTTGCAGTCCTCAAAGCGCCTTGGGAAGTGCGTGCTACCCGTCCCAAACCGACTTTTTGGGAACCCTTTGAAGGAACCAAATAAAACTTGTGAGCGCTGCGTTCAAGATTTTAGTCATTAAAAAGAGGACTAAAGTCCTCACTACCAACCGAGCTTTTTATAAATTACCAACAATTATGTCAGTCCGAGAGTTGTAAGTTTTGATTTAAATAAAATTCCCACACAACTCACAACTCATAACTCGCCCGTTGCGGTAGCGCTGCATGACTTACTTGGATTTAGAAAGCCCCGCCAGCGACCAAGTTAGGCTCACCATCATCAAACGGCTTAGGGCTTTCAAGCGGTCTGCGGCGTTATTTTCAACCGTTTGAGACAGAGTTTCAGACTTAACATCGATCGGCAATTCTTCAGCGGTTGCTGCTGGTTCTTCAAACTGAGCTTGTGCGGCAGATGTCTCAAGGCTGACTTGTCGTTGCTGATTTTCTTTTTCGGTCATTGTTTGAGTCACCTCCTTGAGTGATTGCATACATAACCCTTACTACAAATGCAATTTGTATGTATCCGGAATTTGGATTTTTTATGTGTACTCAAAAACTACAAATTCCCAGCAATTTATAATTTTTGATTTGAGCGATCGGCTATCTTCACCAGCATTGATGCAATTGGCTTCAAAAACCCGGTTGTCCGACATAAATCTTGTTGAATTTCCAGCTCGTATTGTGTCCGGGACAATAACCCGCAGCGCTTTTGTAGTGAGGATTTTAGTCCTCTGACTTTTCTGAGGAGTAAGCTGTTGCCACATTTAAACTGAATGTCAAACAACAATCCCCTTCTTGTGGGGTGTCCCGCAGCGCGTTTGTAGTGAGGACTAAAATCCTCACTAACAACCAATTTAATTGTAACTGCGACTGCCGACGGTATTACCCATTATCAGCTCGCACAGTATTGCCTGTGATGCACGTCACTGAATTGTTATATTTACTTAAGAGTAAGATTTCCGAGATTCTGATATTGTTAAAGCTGAAGAATGAATTTTGTTCCGATCGATCTCAAGCTAAAACCAAGCGTCTGGAAATTATTAACAAACTTAAGGTGTAGAGCCGATGGCAATTTATGTTGATACTGCAATTATAGCAACTGCCGCACGGGCGATCGAGTTCGGATGGGTTGCGGGAATTACTACTAATCCGATACTTTTGGCCAAAAGCGAGTTATCTTCTGAGGAGACGCTCAAACAACTGGCACAACTGACAGCAGGGGAAGTGTACTATCAGTTAATGGCATCTGATGTTGATGGCATGGTAGCAGAAGGAAAAGTGGCTTTTAAATTAATTGGACAGCAAACAGTTTTGAAAGTTCCAGCAACGGCGGCTGGCTTCCAAGCAGTCGCGCATTTGTCGGGGGAAATTCCTTGTGCGGTGACAGCTATTTACAGTGCCGCCCAAGCCGTTGTGGCGGCAGAAGCGGGGGCCAAATATGCGATCGCCTACGTGAATCGCGCCACCAGACTGCTAGGAGACGGTTTTGCCTTAGTGCGGGATATGGCTAATGTTTTAGAGAGAACAAATACAGAGATTTTGGCAGCTAGCATTAAATCGCCGGAAGAAGCAGTAAAGACTTTATTAGCCGGCGCCCATCATTTGACATTGCCTTTTGATGTATTGCAGGCAATGACACTTCACGAATTATCGCAGCAAACTGTTGATGAATTTGCCAAAAACGGGCGGGGAATTTTGGGATAATAGCAAATCCATTTGCACAACCTGTTGATTGTTTGGAAATTGGTAATTGGGAATTAGCTATTAGTAAGTATGGGGGGTGCGGGTTGATGCAATTGTTGGTTCTGAAGTTGAAAATACTGGTTAACCCGCCCTGACAAGAATTATATTTATTAGCCTGACATGATATTATATCAAATCCGGTAGCATCGGAAGGATTAAATCGCGAAGAGGCTAAGAACGAAAAGGAAGGACGTACATCTTTTTCTTTCTCTTTTTACCTACCCTTCGGGAACTCCACGGATTGCATCGATATCCGGCAATTTTCCTGTTGCAATCGTTTAATCTGACTGCAAATCCAGAGGAATTAGCCGAAATGGGCGATCGCTATTCTGGACATCCCAAAGCCTTGCAACTCTTCGCAGCATTGATTCGAGACGATACCGAGTTTCAAGGAAATGTTGGGATGTTTTTACACCAGAGAGACTGGTTGCTGATTCGAGATATTGAAAGTGCGATCGATGAAATGATAGCGCGTCTCAGCGACAGCGAGCAAACTTGTCTGGGCCGAATTTCGGTCTATCAAACCTCAGAATATCCCCTATCTTTTGCCGGAATCAGCGCTCTACTGCCAGAAGTTAGCAAGTACCAACTTAAAGAAAATATTATTCAACCACTCAAGCGACGGCAACTGCTATATTACGATCGCCATCTCACATCCTATCACTTACACCCCCTAGTCCGAGAAAAGGGCGAGTACCTGCTAAATCAAAATCCCGAACATTTCCGCACCGCCCACAGCCAAGCTTATAATTATTATATCAGCATTCCCCTCAAACCAGAAAATGGTGCAGAATGTGAGATTAAACTGATATATTGCACTATTATTAATAACTTTGTAGATACTGTCTTGATCTGTCAAGGGGTAGCAAGTAAATAAGTTGGTGCATTTGGCTTTTGGGACTTTAAAATCCCAAAAGCCAAATGCACCAACTTCCTCATAAGCGCACCAATTACCTGCATTTTGACCTTTCCACGATCCAATAATCGCTCAGTCATGGCTTTGAGGAAAGGATTACAACGCATCGCCACCACCGCAGGCATATATAATGCCTTTCGCAGTCGGACATTTCCCGTACAAGATAAACGAGTTTTGCCATGTAAAGAAGTTCCTGAGCTACGCTCACAGGGAGTTAAACCTGCATAAGCTGCCAGTTGACGAGCATTCTTATAATCTTCAATCCGACCAACTTCAGCTAACAATACAGCAGCCGTCTGTTCTCCAATACCTGGAATCGAAGTCAACAGCTCGCGCTGCTGTTTTAAATGCGGATGTTGATCGAAACGATCGCTAATCATTTTTTTGATTTCTGCTTGTTGTTTTTTGATGTATTCCAAATGAGATCTCGTAAGTTGAGCTACAGTTTCCGTAGCTGTTTCCAAACGATTCTCTTCCTGTTGATACATCTGAGTCAAAGATTCTAGTCGTCGCAGTAAAGCTTGTAATTCCTTGACTTCAAACGGGGTTGGCTTCCATGCAGGAAGGTTTAATTGCTGCACAAAAATGAGCAATCAATGCTGGATCTACAGAGTCAGTTTTGGTACGCAAAAGTTCGCTTTTAGCAAACCCTTTAATCCGAGCCGGATTAACCACACTTACCCGGTAGCCTGCTTCATACAGAAATTCAGCTAGGGCATCTCCGTAAATGCTCGTGGCTGACAGGCTGGCATGAAGTTCTTCCACACCTTGTTTTTTGAGCCAATTATTCAAGCTCTCAAATCCTTCGGTATTATTCGTGAACTTTTTGGGTTTTGAGGCACGCTCTTCTTTCTGTAAAACGACGTGAAAGTCTTTTTTACTGATATCTATGCCTAAAAATGTGGGTGTCATTGTTTGCTCCGAACTCCCTGTTTGTATGAAAGAACATGACAGGCAATTTAACTAACCTTATAAATGCAGGCTGTCCCGTTAAAACGAGCGCCTAAGATACTGTCGAGTTTTTTTGTATGCGCCTGTCATCAGTAATGGGAGCTTATCTACACAACAGACTTGTGATAGTCTAAGGGGCGGGCCAACTTCACCAATTTCTGATGTCCGATCACAACACTTTCTACTGTCATTTGTACCTATAGGCAAGAAACTTTAATGGTTTCTTTATCTTTACTCGTGTTAGGATTCAGTTACAACCGTGTCTGCGGTTTGATTACAACCGTGTCTGCGGTTCTATAGCCTGCGGTCTACGGTTTGATCGCCTGACTCTTTTAAGATACAAGGGGCGGGTTTTACAGATAATTTCTGACTGAAACAGATAAT
>NZ_JADEXD010000304.1 GCF_015207285.1 Tychonema sp. LEGE 07203
AAAAGTTTACGACTCCTGCAAGGATTGCTATATTGGGGTAATATTACTAATTGACAAATGCAACTTGTATCTTAACTTGTCACCAATCGCCGCAGCGTTATAATTACACCTTTGGTTGGTGGCAAAAGCGCCGATCGAGCAGAAACCTTTGGTTCAGCACGTCAAGCATCACCACCATCATTCGCTTGATTCCTCTGGCATTGAGCGTCCAACGCAGATACACTCTGTTGTGCCACCATCATTAACTCGATCGCGGCAACCCTGATTGCCCTGGTTGTGATTGCTTGTCTGTACCTTCTGTTCGCTCCTGAGACCGAAAATCTGGACTCAGAGTCGGCGCAAACAGTCTTGAGACTTAACTCTCCCGCGACTGGCGTCCTAACCTACAGTCTCACCTGCATTCTGTAGCAATAAAACGCAGGTGAGACCTTTGATACAAATATGCAATGTGTAGAAAAATGTCTTGCTTGAACTGGATAAATCTCAATTCTCGTCGAACAAATTACCGATGGCGCAAAATAGCTTTCGCAACCGGTCTCCTCATATTCCTCTTAGCTTCCTTCTCAGCACCAGTAGCAGTCGGACAACCCTCAGATCCAGAACCGCAGCGATTAGTCAATATCTATTCCGCCAGCGATACCACTAACTTTGCTGTCGGTGACGTTCATTTAGACGGTCGTCAGATATTTGCTTTGACAGCTCCTGTACTCAACGCAAAGCAGCAAGAAGCAATTTCTCTCTCACCCATTCAGCAAAGAGTACAAACCGTTAAAAATCAGCTTCAAGAAATTGCCAAAACCAACTTTGAGGCCGAAACATTAGAAGTCAATTACACACTAGACTCTACGAGTCAGCTTCCCATTATCTCTGTTAATGGGAACTATTTAATGACCGTTACCACTGCTGATGCTCGCCTCTACGGAGTAGAGCTAACCACTCACGCTCAAAACTTGACTAAAATTATTAAGAATGCCCTGGTAGCGTCTCAACGAGAGCATCAGCCAAAATTTTTAGCACAGCAGGCATTGCGCGCGGGCGGAGCCATCATATCTATGCTCCTGCTAACTCTAGCAATTCGCCTCAGACAGCGCCATATCAAAGCCCGTTATGGAGCAGTCTTAACACAACTCGAACAACTCAATGCTTCCCAAAAACAACTAGAGGATTTATCTGAGCAAGAGCAGAATGAAGCCGCCGCCCATGCTTCCCAACAGCAACAAGAAATTGCTCGGAAGCAGCAGATCAAATTTTGGTACGAAGTGCGACAGCGATTGCTGCAACTCGGACACATTGGAGTGTGGGGATGCGGACTTACACTTTGTTTGAGCCTGTTTCCTCAGACTCGATGGCTGCAATCACTATTGCTGAAGGGTTTGAGCCTTACCTTACTCAAGTTAATCTTAATCGGCGCTGCAACTTACCTCACACTTCGCATCAGCTTCGTTGTAATTGACCATTTTGTAGCAGCTCTCAGTCAGGGGCGATTCCTTCCCGACAGCGCATCAGTCCGAACAATTCAGCGGCTGCAAACCTTTTCCGGCGTAATGAAAGGAGTTAGCGCTTTCTGTTGCATTGGTGCTGGCGTATTGACTGCTTTGTCAATTTTGGGTGTTAACATCCTGCCGCTTTTGGCAAGTGTCAGCATTTTTGGGGTAGCGATTTCCTTTGGCTCTCAAAGTCTTGTCAAAGATATGATTAACGGACTTTTTGTTCTGTTGGAGGATCAGTACGGTGTTGGTGATGTAATCACAGCTAACAATGAAAGCGGAGCGGTGGAAAAAATGAACCTGCGGGTAACTCAATTACGGAACCAAGACGGGGATCTAATCACTATTCCCAATGGCAGTATTGCGATGGTCAAAAACCATACGAGCAGTTGGTCTCGTGTGAATCTCGGCATTAATGTTGCTTACGATACCAATCTTGACCATGCAATCGCGGTGATTGAGAAAGCAGCGATTGAAATGAGTTTGGATGCCCAATGGCAAGAATTAATATTAGAGCCTCCCAAGGTACTCGGCGTTGATGCGTTTGGCGAAAATAGCATTACGATTCGCCTCTTGATTCAAACTCAACCGCTGAAACAGTGGGAAGTTGGACGCGAGTTTCGTCGTCGGTTAAAGCAGGTATTTGATGAAGAGGAAATTTCTATGCCATTCCCACAGCGCTCCATCTGGTTTAAAAATTCGCTTCAAGAACCCTCAAACGGTCATCACAATTCCAATTTCTCGCAGCTTTTAGACGGAAGGCACAACTAAAAAATGCGATGAGTTAATGGTTGTTTTACTGATGCAACCGCACTTATAGAACCCATTTGATATCTATTCTGCGTAAATCTCAGAAACCGGGTTTCTGTCTGTATTTCTCGTCACCCAACCTAAAACTCCAAGAAACCCGGTTTCTCGCCCGCGTAAATCTCAGAAACCAGTTTCTCTCTATATTTCTCGTCACCCAACCTAAAACTCAAAGATGTCAAATGGGTTCTATACCAATGAAATAAAGTAGCGCTAGACATTACCCCCCAACCCCCCCGATGCTTTGGGGGGGCTAAGACTTCATCCATACCACATCTTTATAAAAATGGTATTAATTGAGCGGTGGCAACGAAACAGCTAGAATACGACTGTGCGGTAACAAAGCAACTTCATCATATCTACAGCCGATTTTGCGGATATTTGGGGGGAAATGTATATTTGGCTGCGGGTTAATTGGTAATTGATAAAGCTGAGGGCAGAGATTATATAGCAATCCTCGCATCATTTGTGAGTTTCTTACTCCCGAGCGAGCGGGATCGGGGAGGGCTGGGGT
>NZ_JADEXD010000107.1 GCF_015207285.1 Tychonema sp. LEGE 07203
CCCATGCCCCATGCCCCATGACTATTGACTGCTAATAACCTTAATAATTTTTTCACCGGGATTGAGGTCAAAAACTCGATCGCCCGGAGCATCTTTCCCCCAAAAAGCTATAGCATCAGTAGTCGATCGCAGCAAGCGGCCAGAAGTAGTAAAAAGCTTGACATCCGTACCGGGAACAGCTTGCAACAAGCCAACCAAGGCATCTTTAGGTTCTGCGAAACGAAAAGCTTGAGTGCCAATTTCGCCGCGGTTAGTCAGTCTGACAGAACCTGCAGGCATTCGTTTAGCCCAACCCAACTCCGAAATTAACACCAGACTGTCTTCCGGGTCGATCGTAATAAAACCCACCAACTGTTCCTGCTTCCGCAACCTGGTTACTTGAGAACCCTGGGCGCTGCGGCCCATTGGTGGCAGTTGTTCGTCATCGACCTCAAACCGGAGCACTCGGCCTCCCGAAGTTGCGACGGCCACTTGCTCGCCGACTTTGCTCAGACTTGCGCTGCGGAGCCGATCGTCCTCTTTGAGTTTAACAACAGTAATGCCGCGATTAGTCAAATCGGCCAATTCCTGTACCGCCAAGCGTTTAATTTTTCCTTGCTGAGTCAGAGCGACCAGCTCCGCCCCCTCCAAATTTTCTGGCAAAATAAAGTGTGCGACAGTAATTTCCGAAAAAGCGAGATCGGCACTATCTTTCGTAGCACTAGGGGATAACAAACCAACAATTGGCGTTCCCCGGTCTTTTCCGTTACTGCTAGGAATATCAGCCACTTTCAGCGGGTAAGCTTTGCCGTTAGGAGTTAAGACTACCAAAGTGCGATCGGTTTTAGTCAGCTCTGCTGTCACAATAAAATCTTCATTTTTTTCTAAAGCTGAAACCGATTTTTCGATCCTTTTCGAGCGCGGGCGATCGTTAGCCGGCAAGCGCCGCACGTACTGCTTGTGCGAAAATTCAACAATTGTTTCTTCAGGCTCTAGAACAGGCAATAAGTTAGGCTGAATTGTTGCCGGCGACAACTGCTTTAGTCCAGAATTTTTCTTACCAGAAAATTGTGTGTCTGTCTTGGCCTCGCGTCCTGTTTCCCTAGCAAATTTAGTGCGGCGGGGGTCAGCGTACTTGCGTTTGAGCGATCGCAATTCCTTCTTCAAAGCCTTCAAAAGTTCGCGCCTGTCGCTCAACAACCGCTGCAATTCTTGAATATTTCCCGTCAACTCATCCAGTTCAGCCTGTAAATTTTGCGTTTCCAAACCAGTCAGCCGGCGCATCGGCATCGCCAAAATCGCATCAGATTGACTTTCGCTCAAATCGAGGCGAACTTGGAAAGTTTGCTTAGCAGTAGTACCGTCAGGAGAATTTCTGAGAATGTCGATCGTAGTATCGAGATTTGTCAAAGCCAACATTAAACCTTGGACAATGTGACACCGACGTTCTGCCACCTGCAACTCGTAATTGTAGCGCCTGGTGAGAGTCACTTCTCGGAAATCCAGAAATTCCTGCAACAATTGTCTGAGCGTCAACTGTCGGGGTTGACCGTTGACAATTGCCAGCAAAATCGCACCAAAATTTGTTTGCAAGTCAGTTTGTTGGTAAAGACGAGCTAGCACCGCTTCGGGAGTAAATTCCCGCTTGAGTTCAATCACAACTCGAATGCCATCGCGATCGCTCTCATCGCGCAAATCAGAAATACCGTCGAGGCGGCCGGCATTCACCAAATCCGCCACCTTTTCAATCCAACTCGCCTTATTCACCTGAAACGGAAACTCCGTCACCACGATCGCCGTTTTAGTCCGCACCTTGCGATTACCAGGCACTTCTTCCACCCCGGCCACACCCCTGACCGCAATGCTGCCTCGACCCTTAGTGTAGGCATCAACAATGCCCTGTGTAGCGACGATTTCGCCTCCGGTCGGGAAATCCGGGCCCGGAATCAGTTCAATCAACTTCTCGTCCGAGACTTCGGGATTTTCAATCAAAGCAATTAAACCGTCTACCACTTCCCCCAAATTGTGCGGCGGAATATTAGTTGCCATCCCCACAGCAATTCCAGTACAGCCATTGAGCAGCAGAAACGGCAACTGAGCCGGGAGTGCGGTGGGTTCCTGTTCGGAACTGTCAAAGTTAGCGGCAAAATCAACAGTTGCATCGCCGACTTGGGTTAGCATAGCTTCGTGGGCGATCGGTGCGAGCCTAGTTTCGGTGTAGCGCATCGCAGCAGCCGGGTCATTGTCCACCGAACCGAAATTGCCGTGTCCCGCCAGCAAAGGATAGCGGCTCGAAAACTCCTGAACCATTCGCACCAGAGCGTCGTAAACCGATTGGTCGCCGTGGGGGTGATATTTTCCCAAAACATCTCCAACTACCCGGGCGCACTTGCGGTAAGGTCGGTCTGGCGTCAAACCGAGTTCGTGCATCGCGTACAAAATTCGACGGTGCACGGGTTTTAAACCGTCGCGGACATCAGGCAAAGCTCGCCCGACGATCACACTCATGGCATATTCGAGGTACGATTGCTGCATCTCGGCGTGCAGAGGCGTAGAAATTACTTGCCCGGAAAGTAGGTTGAGTTGTTTAGCCATGAGTCCTTGTGTCCGTTAATTCCTGAGTGAAGACAGCCTATGTTAATAATGCTCAGGTTGCCGATCTCGAATGAAAAGTGTTTGCTGGTGCTGCGAACCAAAAGTTCGACAGAACCGCCCAGCGGGAGGATAAAAATAAATTTAACAGGTTCAAGTACAATCAGAATGCCGAAGACGGGCAACACTTGCTTCTTGCTCTCGACTCTTACCTTAATCTCTATATTATTGCCGACCTTTGCGCCTACCTGTATATTTACCCACCGTCGCGAGAAGGTAGATTTACAGTCATGCTTTTCTGATAATCGCTCACAAATGCCGATCGTGAAAAATTCAGCAGTCAAAAGCTCTCCTCGTGATATTCTAGTCTGAGCTGTGCCTGATGAACCGAAGCGTCAATTTTTCAAGTCGTGTCGATCGCCCGCAACGCCAGAATTTAGAATCCGCAACAATCCCCGCTATGTTCGCTACTCCGAATGCTGCAGCGGGAGTAGATGAATAAACATTGCTTTATTCTAAGAGCAGGAAATAAAATAATTGTCACACCTCCCCGACTCTCAGTCGCAGGCTTGACCCAAAGACAGAATACTAAAAACCGGCCAAGTAAGTCGGCGCCGGTCGCGCCCAACTATGCAAACAATCGTAAAGTATCCACAATGCCCTCTAGCAGAACTCGTCAGCTTTGTTTACATACTGTTACATGGTTCTGTTTAATCCCGGCGGCGTACTTGCTGAGGAATTTTGAGACGATCGTCAGTGTCAAATCTAGTTGCAAAAAACCACTAAACTGTCTTGCAGCCTTGCAGGCGGTACACAAAGCCTTGCATTCTATGCGTGGGGTAGTTTACAAGTATTGCAAACACATTCACAAAAAAGATGGTTATTCGTATGCAACCTAAGTGCTGCCCATTTTTTCCTCCCACCTCCCCGGTGCTGAGTACAGCGCCTTTGAAGGTGGTATCTAGGAGAGCGCAAAGATGAAAACCGTTTTGATTGTAGAGGACGATTTGGTTAATGCTCGAGTTTTTTCTAAAATTTTGACTAAGCGGGGTGGCTTAGCGGTGAAGCACACAGAAAATGTTGAAGAGGTGATGCAGATTGCTGCTTCAGGGGAAGCTGATTTAATTTTAATGGATGTGTCTCTTTCGCGCAGCGTCTACCAGGGAAAAGCTGTTGACGGCATTAAGATTACTCAAATGCTGAAAGCAGACCCGCAAACGGCCTCGCTGCCGATTATTTTGGTAACAGCTCACGCGATGGCCGGTGACAGAGAAACTTTTCTGAATCAAAGCGGTGCGGACGGTTACATCTCTAAACCCGTAGTAGACCATCAAGAGTTTGTCGCTCAGATCAAGGCTTTGCTCCCCGAGTGAGCGATACCAAATCCGAGGACTGTAGCAATCTTAAATGATTCGCAAAATTTCTAGAGTAGTACCTTTCTTTGTCTGGCCCCGACCGGGGCTCTTCAAGGGGGGATTGCCCCTACAATGAATTAGAGAAATGATATCAATTCCGGTTGCACTCATACATGACTGTTAGCTGTTAGCTGTTAGCTGTTAGCTGTTAGTTGTTAGCTGTTAGTTGTTAGTTGTTAGTTGTTATTGGGGATTGAGAATGGGAAATTGGGAATTCGTAGCCAGTAACCAATAACCAATAACCAATAACTAATGACCAATGACTGTTGACTGTTGACTGTTAACAACAGCTTTCTTGCTTTCCTAACAACTAACAACTGCTTTCTTGCTTTCCTAACAACTAACAACTAACAACTCACAACTGCCAACTGCCAACTGCTTTCCTAACAACTAACAACAACCGCAAGAAACTAACAATTAGTCGTCGTCCTCATCGAAATCGAAACCGATATCGTCATCCTCATCAGCCAAAACCCCCAAAGAATCATCAGTCGGTCCGACCAAATCGTCCTCATCAACCTCAATTTCCTCAAAATCTTCATCAGCCTCAAGGTCAGAAGCAGCTCCGATCTCAAAACCGCTTTCGATCGTATACTTGCGGCGCGCGGTGCGATCGTCAAGTACCACATCCTCCTGCAAATCTTGGAAATCATCGTCAAACACCGCACCCTCAAAACCGGCATCCTGAACGCTGGCATCCTCGTAGGCGTTGAAGCCGGTACCGGCAGGAATCAGTCGCCCGATAATGACGTTTTCCTTGAGGCCGCGCAGCCAGTCAGACTTGCCTTCGATCGCCGCTTCGGTCAGCACCCGCGTTGTTTCTTGGAAAGAAGCTGCGGAGATAAAGCTGTCGGTATTGAGGGAAGCCTTAGTAATTCCCAACAGCACCGGAGTATAGTCCGCCGGCGCTCCTCCGGTAATTGACATGGCTTCGTTGACCTGCTCTACCTGGCGCAGTTCGACCAGTTCTCCGGGGAGCATGGTAGTGTCGCCGCCGTCCTCCATCCGCACCTTGTTTGTCATCTGCCGCACGATCACTTCGATATGCTTGTCAGAAATATCTACGCCCTGAGACTGATAGACAGACTGCACCTCGTTCACCAAGAAAGTCTGCACCTGCTGGAAACTCTCCAAAGCAGCCTCAAAGGTCGGTTGGCGCTCCTTGAGAACTTGGAAAAACACTTCCAGAATTTCGTGAGGGTTTGCAGGCCCGTCAGTCAGAGATTCGGCCACGCCTACCCGCTGTCCGTCAGAAACGATCGGATTTTGACCGGGCAACAAAGGATACTCTTCAATGCGGCCGTCATCCTCAATCACGGCCAATTCGACAACATCGTCATCGACGGCGATCCTCGCCGTCCCGGGTCGCTTCGCCAAAACACAAGCTTCCTTGGGCTTGCGGGCTTCGAGCAACTCCTCAATGCGGGGCAAACCTTGAATAATGTCCCCGGTTTTGGCTCGCTCGAACACCAAAATCACCAAATTGTCTCCGCGCTGCACCAAGTCGCCGTCGTCTACGTGCAGCACCGCACCTGCCGAAACTCGGTAAGGGCGGGCTATCCTGAGTACAATTTTTGCAGGTTCGCCGTCGGATTCGGGTACGATTTTCATGACTTGACCGGACTCTTCGAGGGTGATTCCGGGAGCAACCTCAGTACCCGCCACTAGCAGTTGACCCGGATTTAAGTTGGGGGCAACCGGAACTTCCAGAGAAATAGAATCGGCATCCCGCATTATCAGGAGGCGGCGCACCGGTTCGTTGTGTCCTTCGCGGATGCCCCGGACAATCCCCGCTTCTTTGCAGAGAATCTCCGTGCGGGCAACGACGGCCCCCGGAGCGATCGACAGTCCGTCCTCCACCAACAGCCGCGTCTGAGTGCTGCCCTGAGTCGGATCTGCGGATACGTCGCGCCGAATTACCAGGGATTCCAAAATCACCAACTGCAAGCGGAAAGTTTTGGAAACTGGCGAGGCTTCATCGCCCTCGGCTAGTGCCAATTCTTCAGAACTCGGAACATCTTCGGCGGTACCCCAAGCGGGGCCGGAACCGTCTGCTCCAAAAGCGACAGCATCGTCCTCGTCGGGCAGCAGTTCGATATCTGCGGCCAACTGGGGAGCGCCGGAACCGATTTCTAAAATAAGCTGAGTCCGCAGCAGCTCGAGTCCTTCGACTGATTTGACTCGCTCTCCGTCTTTGTAGGGCAAGCGCTGCACTGCTTTGAGGGAAATCGACTCGTTGAGGGCCGTTTGGGAAGGTACGGGCGGTTTGTCGGGTACGGGAAACTCTACGACGGGACGCAGGAGCAAGGCGGGACCTTCGGGAGTTTCGACATATTCGGCATAGCCGAGTTCCTCGGCAATCAAGCCGGGGAAGATTTCTTGACCGGCGCTGACAATTTGACCTTCGGTTTGGGAAAGCGGCGGGCGATCGACTGCGTGCAGGGTGCCGGGTTTGATGACTATTTCGCGCAGGATGTCATTTTTCTGAGTAACTTCGACTACACCGCTGGTTTGGCAGAAAATATCTTTGACTACTTCGGTACCGGCTTCGACGTACTGGCCGTCTTCGACGATCAACAGGCCGATATCTTTGTTGACTTCGTGGCACTCTTCAGGTATCCACAGCAGGGTGCCGCCTTTGATGACTTCGAGTCCTTGTTTGGCTTTGCCGCGCTTTTGAACTTCGACGCCGGCGTATTTGACAATGCCTCCGGTTGCGGTGCGGTAGGTGTCGTCGATCAGTTCGGCGACGACTTCGCCGTTGATGACTTTGCTTCCTGGTGTGGTTTTGAGAGAGAACCGCTGGTTGGAGGCAGTTTCGATCGTGTAGTGGTCTCGGCCGCCGGTACTTTCGGCTCGGACGACGGCTTGGTCGAGCAACACCTGGGCGGTGATGATTTCGATTTCTCGCTCGTCGGCGATGCGGACTACGCCGCCGTGTTCGGAGACGAGTTTGGTTTCGGCGATGACGCTGTTTTCCGCAATCCGAGAACCGTTTTTGACTGTCGGTTCTGCGCCGGGGGGGAGGTTGTAGACTTCTCCGGAGAGTATCCAAACCAGTCCGCCACGGCTGGCGGTGCGGGTGGTGTTGCCTTGGCGGTCTGTTTTTTCTTCGGGCACGATGTCGGCAAATTTGGCTTCGCCGGCTAAATCTGATGCTACGTCGGTGGTGACTTTTTCGGTGGTTTTGCGGGCGGCGCGTCCGAGGATGGGCACTTCTGCCAATATTTGACCTGGGAGGGCGTTTTGTCCGTCTTTGACCATGACTGTAGAACCGATCGCGATCGCCAGTTCTATTTTGAGTTTTTGATTTTTGGCCCCGGATTTGCCTTCTTCGAAACCCTCGCCCTCCAATACGAGTTTGCCGTTATTTTCGGCTACTAGGGCTTCTTCGCCGTGTCTGGTGCGGAAGGAATGGGTACGCAAGTTTTTGAATTTGACCGTACCGGCAAAAGGTGCTCGTTCTTGTTTGGCGACTTCTCCGGTAAACACGCCACCTGTGTGGAAAGTACGCATGGTGAGCTGGGTTCCCGGTTCGCCGATCGACTGAGCGGCAATAATCCCGATCGCTTCGCCCATATCGACCATTTTCAAGTGGGCCAGACTCCAGCCGTAGCAGCACTGACAAACTGAACGGGTGGCTTCGCAGGTCAGGGGCGATCGCAAATACACTTCGGCGATGCCCGACGCACCAATTGCCTCGGCGAGTTCTTCGGTAATCGGCTGGTTGCGGAGAGCTCTTTCTTTCCCGATGGCCACAACTTCTCCGGTTTTGGGGTGTACCACATCTTGAGCTAACACTCGCCCCAACAGTCGGTCTTTCAGGGGAATGAGTACGGTAGCGCCGTCTGTCATCGGCCGCACCCGAATCCCCCGCTGGGTGCCGCAGTCCACCTCGCGGACAATTACGTCTTGGGACACATCTACCAACCGGCGAGTTAAGTAGCCGGAGTCGGCGGTGCGGAGGGCGGTATCGACTAAACCTTTGCGGGCACCGTAGGAAGAAATAATGTATTCGGTGACGGTGAGGCCTTCGCGGAAGTTGGTTTTGATGGGCAAGTCGATGATTTCGCCTTGGGGGTCTGCCATCAGGCCGCGCATCCCTACGAGTTGGCGGACTTGGGAGATGTTGCCCCGGGCGCCGGAGAAGGCCATCATGTAGACGGAGTTGAGCGGGTCGGTGGCGCGGAAGTTTTTGACTACTTCGTCTTTGAGGTCTTCTGAGGTGCTGTTCCAGGTGTCGATCACTTTTTGGAAGCGTTCGACTTCGGTAATTTCGCCCCTGGTGTACCGCTGTTCTGTGATGCGGATTTTTTCTTCGGCAGAGTCGAGCAATTGTCTCTTGATCGGGGGGATCTGCAAGTCGTCTACGCTGATGCTGACCCCTGCTCGCGTTGCGAAACGGAAACCCAAATCTTTGAGTTTGTCTGCCATTTGAGCCGTCCGGGCCGTTCCGTACTGCATGAACGACCAAGAGATTAATTTTTTGAGCTGACCTTTGTCAACAACTCGATTGCGAAAAACAATTTCTTTATTTTCTTTATTTTCTGTCATTTTTCTGCTGTTAGTAATTTGGAAAGTAGTCAGTTGGCAGTTGGCAGTTGGCAGTTGGCTGTTGGTTGTTAGTTGGTTGTTAGTTGTTAGTTGTTGGTTGTTAGTTGTTGGTTGTTATTAGTTAGCAGTTAGCAGTTAGCAGTTGGCAGTTAGCAGTTAGCAGTTAGCAGTTGGCAGTTAGCAGTTGTCATTAGAACCAACAACTAACAACTAACCACTAACCACTAACCACTAACCACTAACCACTAACCACTAACCACCAACAACCAACAACTAACCACTAACCACTAACCACTAACCACTAACCACTAACCACTAACCACTAACCACTAACCACTAACCACTAATTGTTGATTACCGATTCGATCGTTTGGTGATAGATAATTCGACCTGGAGTAGTGCGAATAAACTGATTGAGCAAGTTGCCCTCTCCGTCTTCCCGAACCCGGCGGAACTTGTATTCTTTCGTTACAATACCGTCGGTCGATCGTTCCACTTTCAGCGGTTCTCCCTCCGCTTCCACATTTTCGATCGCGCCTTGAAATCTCACCCACACGTAGGAGTGCAAGTCAACGATTCCTTGTTCGTAAGCTACCACCGCATCGGTAAAGTTGGAGAAATAGCGACCTGCCCCTTTTTGAGCGTCAAGATTTTCCGCTGTCAAGTAATAGCAACCGAGCACCATATCTTGAGAAGGAGTCACGATCGGTCTTCCCGTTGCCGGCGACATAATGTTGTTAGAAGCCAACATCAGCAAGCGCGCTTCCGCCTGAGATTCCAGAGACAAAGGTACGTGTACCGCCATTTGGTCGCCGTCAAAGTCAGCGTTAAAAGCCGGACAGACTAGCGGGTGAAGCTGAATCGCCCTCCCGTCTACCAAAATCGGCTCAAAAGCTTGAATCCCCAAACGGTGCAGCGTCGGCGCTCTGTTGAGCATCACGGGATGCCCCTCAATTACCTCCTGAAGCACCTCCCAGACGCTGGGATCGCTGCGCTGGATCAGTTTTTTGGCAGCCTTGATGTTGTTGACCAATCCTTGACGGATCAAGCGGTGGATGACAAAAGGCTGGAAAAGTTCGATCGCCATTTCCCTCGGCAAACCGCACTGGTGAATTTTCAGTTTCGGCCCCACCACAATCACCGAACGTCCGGAGTAGTCAACCCGTTTTCCGAGCAAGTTTTGCCGGAAGCGGCCTTGTTTTCCTTCGATGATGTCCGACAGGGATTTCAGCGGGCGGTTGTTTGCGCCCACCACAGTTCGGCCGCGGCGGCCGTTGTCAATCAGCGCATCCACAGCTTCTTGCAACATCCGCTTTTCGTTGCGGATGATAATCTCCGGCGCTAGGATTTCTTGCAGTCTCGCCAAACGGTTATTGCGGTTGATGACTCTCCGATAAAGGTCGTTGAGGTCGCTTGTTGCAAAACGCCCGCCGTCTAGCTGCACCATCGGCCGCAAGTCCGGGGGAATCACCGGAATCACATTGAGCACCATCCAATCGGGATGAGAACCCGTAGCGATAAAGTTGTCAATTACCCGCAAGCGTTTAATTAACTTTGCCCGTTTTTGACCTTTAGCATTAGCAATATCTTCGCGCAACTTTTCCGCTTCGCTTTCTAAGGGAATGTTTTGCAGCAAAACTTGCAAAGCTTCTGCACCGATTCCTACTTCTACGCCGGTCAGCGTGGAATCTTCGCTATAAAGTTCGTCTTCTATTTCCAGCCAAGCATCTTCTGTGAGCAATTGCTTGTATTGCAGTTTCTCAGCATTACCTGCATTCAGGACAACGTAGGCATTGAAATAAACAATTTGTTCGACATCTCGCAGGGGCATATCTAACAAAATTGCCATGTAACTCGGGATGCCTTTGAGATACCAAACGTGAGCTACTGGAGCTGCTAATTTGATAAATCCCATCCGGTGGCGGCGGACGCGAGATTCAGTGACTTCTACACCGCATCTCTCGCAAACAATGCCTCTATGACGAACTCTTTTGTACTTGCCGCAATGACATTCCCAATCTTTTGCTGGACCAAAAATGCGCTCGCAAAACAACCCGTCCATTTCTGGTTTTAGTGTGCGATAATTTATGGTTTCGGGCTTGATTATTTCGCCAACCATCTGACCGTTGGGCAAAGTTCTCTCTCCCCATTGTCGAATTCTTTCTGGGGAAGCTAACCCAATTTTTACGTAATCAAATCGTTGTTCTATTTTAGGCATTCTTGACTCCAATCGATGATGTATTTGAAAGTATTTGCTGTAGTTTTTATGGCGGGATTATTTTGGCGGTCGAATCAATGTCAGACTCCTTTATCTGTCACATTATTTTTAATTTCGCGGATGATACTTCTGGATACTTCAAATTCCTGAGTTCTCTTAGGAATAGATTTTCGAGCTTGAATGAATTCGTTTTTGCAAGTCCTGCGATCGAGACATCCAACCGGACGGGCAATGGGAACCCCTTCGCCTGCTGGTTTCCAAGTGAGGTTACAGTTAATATTGTGTATAGTTACGGGATTCGCGCTGTATACTTCAGCTACACCGTTGATGGGCGACAATCGATCGATTCCCGGAATACTTTTGCGTCTGGGAGTTTGGCGATCGCGCCCCATCATCTGTCCGGTATTCTCAGCAGCAGATTCCGCTACCAGATGTGCCGGGTTGATGCAGCTTCGATTGTTACAGGTGTGGCAAGCAAAATCACCGGAATCAATGAATCCTGCTATTTTCGATTCGAGGACTAATCGGTGGACTAATACCGTTTTGCCATCGATCCACTTGCGCCCGTAACCGTTGCCAAACTTACTGCCTTGCCAGTTAATACAGCCTGTCTCCCGATCGAATTCTCCTTCAATTTTGGGAATAACTGTTACAATACTCATGTCACCGCCTCTCCTTGTTAGAGCGTTGATTCGCCTCAGCAGTGTTCGTACCACTGTTGAGGCATTTTCATGCAAGATTGTCAATTTTCGCATTGCAGAATTGAATACTGTCAAACAATTTTCAAATCTAAAATCTGCAATGCGAAAACGGCAAATCCCTAATCCTCGTCTTCGTCGCGAGAAAGCGATTCGTAAGTAGGCCGGGAGGGCGATCGCCGGCCCCCAACATCGGCCATCAAATCCACCTCAACGTGCTCGGAACCTTCTTCAGAAGTATTGACTTTGTGCACGGCAATGTCCAAACACAAAGATTGCAACTCCCGCATCAGCACTTTGAACGATTCGGGAGTTCCGGGCCGGGGAATGGCTTTGCCTTTGACGATCGCATTTAGCGCTTCATTCCGGCCTTGCATATCGTCGGACTTGACTGTCAGCAACTCCTGCAGCGTGTAAGCGCAGCCGAAAGCTTCCAGGGCCCAGACTTCCATTTCCCCGAACCGCTGGCCGCCCTGCTGGGCTTTGCCGCCCAGGGGCTGCTGCGTAACCAGAGAGTAGGGGCCGGTACTGCGGGCGTGGATTTTGTCGTCTACCAAGTGAACGAGTTTGAGCATATAGGCGATGCCGACTGTGATGGGGCGATCGAACGCTTCCCCGGTTCGGCCGTCGTAAACTATGGTCTTGCCGGGGTGTTTTTCGTTGAACACCCAAGGTTTGCCAGTTTTTTCCCGCGCCTCCTCTAATTTGCCGTGAACTGTTTCCCGCGACTTTTCCGGGCCGTGCATTTCGTCAAACGGCACCATTTTGAACCGCATCGACAGATTTTCGCCGGCCCAGCCGAGCAAGCACTCAAAAATTTGACCGACGTTCATCCGCGACGGTACGCCCAAGGGGTTGAGCACGATGTCGATCGGCCTGCCGTCGGGCAAGTAGGGCATATCTTCCTTCGGCAGAATCCGGGAGACGATGCCTTTGTTGCCGTGGCGGCCGGCCATTTTGTCGCCGACTTGAATCTTGCGCTTTTGGGCGACGTAGACGCGGACTACCATGTTCGCGCCGGGGGGGAGTTCGTCTCCTTGTTCGCGGGTAAACACGCGCACGTCTACAACGCGGCCTTTTTCGCCGTTGGGAACCCGAAGCGAGTTATCCCGCACGTCGCGGGCTTTTTCGCCGAAGATTGCTCTGAGCAGTTTTTCTTCCGGCGGTTGGTCGGATTCGCCTTTGGGGGTGACTTTCCCTACCAAGATGTCGCCGGATTCTACCCAAGCGCCTTTGCGGATGATGCCTCCTTCGTCTAGTTGGCGCAGGGCGTCTTCGCCGACGTTGGGGATTTCGCGGGTGATTTCTTCCGGGCCGAGTTTGGTTTGGCGGGCTTCGATTTCGTATTTTTCGATGTGGATGCTGGTGTATACGTCTTCGTAGACGAGGCGCTCGCTAATGAGCATCGCGTCTTCGTAGTTGTATCCTTCCCAGGGCATATATGCGACCAAGATGTTGTGGCCGAGGGCGAGTTCGGCGCCTTCGGTGGATGAACCGTCGGCGAGCACTTGACCGGCTACGACGCGATCGCCCTCGTAGATTAGGGGGCGCTGGTTGAGGCAGGTATCTTGGTTCGATCGCTGGTATTTTTGCAGTTCGTGTTCGATGCAACCGGCGTATTTTTGCTTCCAAACCGAGGGCTGTTTGGTTTTGAGTTCGTCGTATTCGCGAATCAGGAAATGCTCTTCGCTGGAATTCGACTCGGCATCTGCCGCCAGGGGCTTGACAATAATCCGGGTTGCGTCGATGTATATGACTTCGCCGTCAATCCGAGAAACTACCACCATCCCGGAATCTCGCGCTGCCTGAGCTTCCAAACCAGTACCCACGAGGGGCCGTTCGGGTTTGAGGAGCGGCACGGCTTGCCGCTGCATATTCGAGCCCATCAGGGCGCGGTTGGCATCGTCGTGTTCCAGGAAGGGGATCAGGGAGGTGGCGACGGAGACGATTTGGACTGGGGAAATCGCCATGTAGTCCACCTGCATTGGCGTGGTGGTGGTGAATTCTTGGCGGTAGCGGACGGCTACGGTTTCGCCCAAAAGGTTGTTGTTGGAGTCGAGGCTGATGTCTCCGGGGGCGACGCGCAAGTCGTCTTCTTCGTCGGCTGTCATGTAGACGGGGGCTTTGTCGCGCAGCACCTGTCCTTTTTCTACTGGATAGAAAGGTGTTTCGATGAAGCCGTAGGGGTTGACTCTGGCGTGGGTTGCCAGGGAACCGATCAGTCCGGCGTTCGGGCCTTCTGGTGTTTCGATCGGGCAAATCCGGCCGTAGTGGGACGGGTGGATGTCCCGCACTGCGAAACCTGCGCGTTCGCGTGTCAAGCCTCCGGGGCCGAGGGCAGAGAGGCGGCGTTTGTGGGTCAGTTCTGCCAGCGGGTTGGTTTGATCCATAAACTGGGATAGCTGGGAGGAACCGAAAAATTCCTTGATTGCTGCTACCAGGGGTTTGGGGTTGACTAGGGAGGCAGGGGTGAGGGAGTCTGCGTCGGAGACTGTCATCCGTTCGCGGATGATCCGTTCTAGGCGGTTGAGCCCGACTCTGACTTGGTTTTGCAGCAGTTCGCCGACGCTGCGGACGCGGCGGTTGCCTAGGTGGTCGATGTCATCCGTCGAGCCGATGTCGAATTCGAGGTTGATCAAATAGTCGATCGCCGTCAAGATATCTTGCGATGTCAGCACCCGCACGGTGTCGGGGACTGTCAACCGCAGTTTTTTGTTGAGTTTGTAGCGGCCGACTTTGCCCAAATCGTAGCGTTTGGGGTCGAAGAACCGCGAGTTGAGGAGCTGTTCTCCGCCTGCTACGGTGGGGGGTTCGCCCGGACGCAGCTTGCGGTAGAGCTCCATCAAGGCTTCTTCTTCGCCGAACTGTCCTTCTTTTTCGATCGTTTTTTGGAAGTATTCGGGATGGCGCAAACTGTCGTAGATTTCGCCGTCTGTGAGTCCTAGGGCTTTGAGGAGCACTTGAGCCGAGAGTTTGCGGGTTTTGTCAATTCTCACCCAGACTAAATCGTTTTTGTCGGTCTCGAATTTCAGCCACGCTCCCCGGTTGGGGATGAGAGATGCGTTGTAGGTGCGGCGGCCGTTTTTGTCGGTTTCCGATTTGTAGTACACGCCGGGCGATCGCACGATTTGGTTGACGATTACCCGTTCTGCGCCGTTGATAATAAACGTGCCGCGTTCTGTCATCAAAGGCAAATCGCCGATGAATACTTCTTGCTCTTTGATTTCGCCTGTTTCTTTGTTGATCAGGCGGGTGGGTACGTACATTTGCACCGAGTAGGTGCTGTCCCGGCGCTTGGCTTCGTCTACGTCGTATTTGGGGCGCTTGAGTTTGAAGTCTTTGCCCATGAAGTGCAGTTCTAGCTTGCCCGTGTAGTCGGAGATCGGAGAAAAGCTATCGAGTTCTTCGATCAGTCCGGCTTCTAGGAACCAGCGAAAACTTGCCCGCTGGATTTCGATTAAGTCGGGCAAGGTGAAGGCGAATTCTGTGTAATCTTTGGTCATGGGTTTCCTTTTTCCGCAGTGGCTTTAGCTTTTTACATGGCGCCAAGGCTTGGCGTTTTTACTTTGTTGTCCTTTTTCGATCGATTGTGTGAGAGAATATATATGATATTTTCGATCGCCAGCCGACTGCTCCAACGGTTTTTTGTGCGGGTTGCTCGCAGTTGTTTTTTGCGGGTTTTGGTTTGATGGAGATGCTTTTAGATCCGATCTTTTGCTGTTTCGGGGTAAATTCCCTACACATTTGACTCCTAAAATTGACGTGGAAGCTATTGCCAAATTGCTGGGTTCCAAGTTTATTTTGTTCTGTTTATTCCGATCTGTAAGTTTGACTTTGTAAGTTTGGAAGTTGCTGTCGGCGAAGGCTAGGGTGCTGGCCGTTTCTTGGCTGCTGCTGTGCCTGGTGCAGCGGCGCGGATAGCAACCGAACTATTCGATCGCTGGTTCTTTTAATTATAGGACGCAAATTCGATCGCCGCACGCCACGTCAAAAGCATCTGAGAGCGAGAATGAATTCGGTTTTTTCGGGCAGGATATAGATGAGATTATCTCTATCCCTTGCCTCTCCTCTACCTGTTTTCCTCGTTTGTGCGCTAAGGATCGAGTGATAAGCCGAAGAGCTCACAGGCATTTTCTGTTGTTTGCTGGGACAAAGTTAAGAGAGAAACTCCTCTCAATTTAGCAACTTGCTCGGCTACGTAGTATACGTAAGCTGGTTCGTTGCGTTTTCCCCGCTGGGGTACGGGGGCGAGAAAAGGGCAATCTGTCTCAACTAAGATGCGATCGCTATTTACCATACAAGCTGATTCTTGTATTTGCAAGGCTTTTTTAAAGGTGACTGTTCCGCTAAAACTGATGTAGAAACCCAAGTCTAAAAACCACTGGGTTTCTTCGGGCGTACCACCCCAGCAGTGCATCACCCCGCGCACCGGGCCGCGTGTTTCCCAAAAGTTCCGCAGCATTCGGGCCATTGGGGCGGCGGCGTCGCGGCAGTGGATAATGACTGGTTTGTCAAGTTCCCTGGCAATTTCAAGCTGTGCCTCAAACACTTTAAACTGGTGTTCGCGATCGTCAGCTTTATAAAAGTCCAGTCCGGTTTCGCCGATCGCCACTACCCTAGAATCAGAACTTGCCTTGAAGCGAATCTGACTCGCAGTTTCATCTTTCCACTTAGCGGCATCTAGGGGATGGAGCCCAACCGCAAAAGAGACTTCTGGAAATCGATCGGCGATTGCTTGAATTGAGGCAAACTCTGCCGGCTCCACACAAGAATGAACTAGCCGAACCACACCAGCTTCGCGCCAGCGTTGTCGAATAGTTTCTAATTCAGACTTGTAAGTCTCAAAGTTGATATGAACGTGAGTGTCAATGAGCTGCATGGGGGAAGCAGATTAGATTTGATACCAGAGCATCCGAGTTGTTGACGGGAGAGTGGGAGATGGGGAGAGTGGGAGAGTGGGAAAAATTCTCTTTCTTCCTTCTTCCTTCTTCCTTCTTCCTTCTTCCTTCTTCCTTCTTCCTGATGACGTTGGACCCAAAGCTCGGGGGGAACAGCACTAATGACTAATGACTGATGACTGATGACTTCTGTCTTAAGATGCTACCTGTGTTTCGTGCGGCTTGAGGGTTCTTGCCAAGCGGGACTTTTTGCGATTGCCGTTGTTGCGGTGGAGTACACCTTTTTTGACAGCTTTGTCAATTTTGCTGTAAGCCTCTGACATCCGCTGCTGGACTTCTTGCATTGATTCAGGACTCGGACTTGCGGCGTACTTATCAACGGCTGCAAAATACTTTTTCATCAAAGTTTTGACCGCTGACTTGTAAGACTTGTTGTACAAGCGGTTGCGCTCGGCGATTTTGATTCGTTTGACTGAGGACTTAATATTTGCCATAGTTCAGTTGCTGGAATTAGGTATTCATTGATACACCCTTGTCTCGAAACTGTATCGAGACAAGGGAATTTTGCGGGACAAGCTTTTCGGGAGCGAGCCGCAAAAAGCTTGATTTTTGAAGGCTGAGTCTGTCGATTTGAGATTTAGTCTGCAAATGAATCTGGGAGCAGGAACTCTCCGTCTAAACTCTGCTTGGGATCTTTGCGACTCGCGACACGACTATTGTCGGGGGCTTCCGTTTTTAGGCGGAGCAGACAGCCAATACCGCTGGCTCAGATTGAACTGAGTCTACTTTGGACGACGCAATAATTTTTTATTGACTCATTTAACTGCCAATTTTCTACTCCTGACAATACACAAAGGTATGGTACAGGTGTTGAGGATGCGTGTTGCGGGGTTTCCAGCGTCACGAGTTAAAGTCACGATTTCTTGCGCGCAATTTTCAATTATACAATAATTTGGCGTTTTTTTATAAAAACGATCGGGTGTTGGAAAAACTAATATAGCATCTATTCTGCTTAAAATCGCATTCCCGGAAAAATCCAAGTTAAGATATAACAAAGAATACGGGTTATTTGGGCTTCGGCAAGAAGCGCTCATCGAAGCAAGAAGGAAGAAGCCAGAAGCCAGAGGGAAAAAAAGGAAGAAGCCAGAAGCTTGAGGGAAACAATTCCCCTACTCTCCCTCCTCCTGTTTCCCTCTCTCTCCCTCTCCCTTCTGGCTGCGTACCCGGTTCTGTGGCGAGCAATTTAATGCGGAAGGTTGTGGCTTGTCCTCAGTGTTGCAAAATCCCGACAGAGATTTAAACGCTGCACTGAAGCCTTTGAAAATGCCGCGAGTCTGGCAGTTTAAGCTTGTGGACTGGTGGTGGCATACTTTTCTAGGACACAGCCATAAAAATCCCCAATTGTCAAGCAAATGTTAGTGAAATATTGACGGCATTCCTAATCTCCATGCTGCGAATTATTACTCAGTGGGTTGAAGCACAAGCTGAACTGCGACGAATCTGCGATCGCACCCACGACGAACTTGTTATTCACAAAGAAGCCACCGTGCGCGAGGTGCTGCAAGCTGTAAGACGCAAAGGCGATCAGGCTGTGCTGCAATATACTGCTGAATTTGACTGCATCACCCTAAATGCGACAGATTTGCGCGTTAGTGGTGCGGAATTGGATGCTGCTTATCAGCAAATATCGAAAGAATTATTAAATGCGATCCGGCTAGCTTGCAAACAGGTAGAGGCGTTTCACCGACAGCGCGTACCCAAGTCTTGGGTGCAGTTTGGTGATGACGAAGTTGTTTTGGGCAAGCGCTACACTGCAGTCGATCGCGCGGGAATTTACATTCCTGGCGGTCAAGCGTCCTATCCGAGTTCGGTAATCATGAATGCGGTGCCTGCGAAAGTCGCCAAGGTGCCGAGACTTGTGATGTGTACTCCCCCCGGGCAGGAAAAGAGAATGAATCCTGCGGTGCTCGTAGCGGCTCAAGAAGCGGGAGTTGATGAAATTTATCGGGTGGGCGGGGCGCAGGCAATCGCGGCTTTGGCCTACGGTACCGAAAGTATTCCCAAGGTGGATTTAATTACTGGGCCGGGGAATATTTATGTCACCCTGGCGAAAAAACTGGTTTACGGAACTGTGGGGATCGATTCTCTGGCTGGGCCCTCGGAGGTGCTGATTATTGCTGATAGTTCGGCGAATCCGGTACACGTAGCTGCAGATATGTTGGCGCAAGCCGAACACGATTCGATGGCGTCGGCGATTTTGCTGACGGCGGATTCGGTGCTGGCGAGAAAGGTGGTGGCTGAGGTAGACAGACAGTTGGTAAATCACCCGCGCCGGATTTTGACGGAAAAGGCGATCGTTAATTACGGTTTAGTTGTGGTGGTGGATTCTCTCAAGGCGGCGGCGGAACTGTCTAACGAGTTTGCGCCGGAACACCTGGAATTGCAAGTGACAGAGCCCTGGGATTTGCTCGACCACATTCGCCACGCTGGGGCGATTTTCTTGGGCTTGTCTACGCCGGAAGCTGTGGGCGATTATTTGGCGGGCCCGAATCACACTTTGCCGACTTCGGGGGCGGCGCGCTATGCTTCGCCGCTGGGGGTGGAAACTTTTATGAAGCATTCGAGTTTGATTCAATATTCGCCGAGGGCGCTGAAGAAGATGAGTAAGGCGATAGATGTGTTGGCCAAAGCTGAGGGTTTGCCTTCTCACGCTGATTCGGTGCGGTTGCGGACTGAAAATGAGGGAAAGAGTGAATTTTAGATGGTAGAGTTGAGGTTGGCGATCGGGATTTAGGCAATTCGGGCTTAAGAAACCCGGTTTCTTCCAATATCTTGCTTAAATAACGCAATTATGTTAAGGAACCGGGTTTCTGTGTTGGTAATAATGATGATGTGGCCCGGTAGGGCGAAGTTGTCGTCGAAAGTAGCCGATAGTTCACGCGAAGTTTCAAGTCTAATATCTAAGATTTATAAGGTGCATTATATTGAATACTATTTTGGTGGCGATCGACAATTCGGAGTTTACAGTACAGGTTTTGCAAGCTGTGGAGCTATTTAAGCTAGAACCTACGGCTAAGGTGATTTTAGTTCATGTGGTGTCTGATACGTCGGAATTCGATCGGGCGGTCGATCGACCTCACGCTCAGGGAAATGAGATTGCTTACCGAGAAGTGGAGAAGTTACTGCAATCTTATCAGCAAAAGTTGCCTTGTCAGAGCGAGTTGGAGATTGTTTCGGGGGAACCGGCCGAGGAGATTTTGCGTTTGGCGAATATTTATAAAGCGGATTTAATTGCGATCGGCTGTCGGGGTTTGACTGGTGTCAAGCGAATTTTGGCAGGTTCGGTGAGTGCTGAGGTTGTGGCTGAGGCTCTTTGTTCGGTGCTGGTGGTGCGATCGAGGTAGGGGCGGTAAATCAAAGAGTCGATCGCGTTTACCTCAACCAACATACCTATTCCACTAAGAGATTGCGAGATAAATTTTCGGAAAATATATCTAGTTTTGTATAGAACCCATTTGATATCTATTCTGCGTAAATCTCAGAAACCGGGTTTCTGTCTGTATTTCTCGTCACCCAACCAAAAACTCCAAGAAACCCGGTTTCTCGCCTGCGTAAATCTCAGAAACCGGGTTTCTCTCTATATTTCTCGTCACCCAACCCAAAAACTCAAAGATGTCAAATGGGTTCTATAGATAAATGTTTTGGAGTTTCCGAATTGGCGATCGTTGATTGAAACAGCAGTCGGTTAGGATTTGTTTAGGTTGCAGCCTGTGATTCGGAAATATACGATTAATCGGTTCGGTCAAAAATCAATCTGATGCCGATACTAAACATGAGTTTTTATCCCCTAGCCTGCCTAAAAACGGCAGGACAGGAGAATTCGGAGCCGATCGGGTAGAAGTTCGTCCTGTGCTAAGTAGGTCTTGCCAAATCCACTTTGACTTAATAAACTGGTTGTAGGGAGTGAGGTGCTTTTTTAAACCGTCGGGGAAGCAGCTTAATTAAAACTCAATAACTGCAATATTAGGCAATGAATACAAAACCGCTGCGCTGGATTTCGCAAATTCTGGCTGTTGTTTTGACCGTGTTTGGGATGACGGCCTGTTCGACTACAACTTCGGTTCCCGCTACCTCAACTCAAGCTAGTGAGCCCCAGAGCCAAGAGTTGAATCCAAAGAATGCTGATGATTACTACAAGCGGGGTTTAGCCTACTATAACCAGGGGGAAATGACGAAGGCTATTGCTGATTATTCTAAGGCGATCGAGTTAAATCCAAAGAATGCTGAGGCCTACAACAATCGAGCGTGGTTATACTCTATCCAGGGGGAAGAGACGAAGGCTATTGCTGATTATTCTAAGGCGATCGAGTTAAATCCAAAGAATGCTAATGCCTACGTCAGTCGGGGTGTTGCCAAATCTGTCTTAGGGAAAAATGCAGAGGCGATAGCCGATTACGATCGGGCGATTAAGCTGAATCCCGACTATGCTAATGCCTACGTCAGTCGGGGTGTTGCCAAATCTGTCTTAGGGAAAAATGCAGAGGCGATAGCCGATTACGATCGGGCTATTCAGCTTGATTCTTACAATGTTATTAGCCATGCTCTTATCTACGTCAGTCGGGCTACTGCCAAGTATGAGCTAGGGAAAAAAGCAGAGGCGATCTCCGATTACGATCGGGCGATTAAGCTCGATTCTAACAATGCTATGGCCTACGTCGGTCGGGGTGAGGCCAAATCTGACCTAGGGAAAAAACAAGATGCGATCTCCGATTACGATCGGGCTATTCAGCTTGATTCTAACATTGCTATGGCATACAAAAAGCGGGGTAATGCCAAGTCTGACCTAGGGAAAAAAGCAGAGGCGATCTCCGATTATAAAAAAGCTGCTTACTTCTACAATCAACAAACAAACCGAGCCACTTACTATTGCGCTCAACAAATAGACAAAGCCGCTAACTGCAATGAACAAACAAAAAGCAGAAGTGATTACCAAGATACTCTCAACCAAATAAAAAAGTTATCGGCACAGTAGCGATAACCTGAAATAGGACTTACACTCATCAATCGGGTTTCTCTAAATAATTCTGGCTTTGGCAGCGCCAAATCAACAATCAATAAACCGGGTTTCTGGCCTCTTGCTTTTGCAACAACAATGCAGGCAGAGGTTCGCTATCAAAATCAAGCAACTCACCAGCCACAGGCAGCCATTCATCATTTAGTTCTTGACAAGAAACGGCTATTACCTGATCAAAACTATCGTCGCAGGGGAGGATGACTTCATAAACAAAACCATCCTCAGCGGTTAAAAAAGCATCTCGTATATCAATACTTCCAGACCGAACTCGTTTAAATCGACCCATAGACATGGGAACATAAAGCCATTTTCCCATTTCTTTTGTTTGGCTTGCCCAAACCGCAAGAAATATTTGTTCTGACACATTTCGGCAAGCAAATAGGCACGGTACATCGTAATACTCGTCAACCTCGATAATTTGCAATTTGCCTAAATGAGTAGACTCAGGAAGCAGGCTCATAATTCCCCTACTTACCCTTACCCTTACCCTTCGTGACAAACTCCCGCAGTCGCAACAAACTAGCGGTTTGTCCCAAATTCAGCGGCAGCAGCGACACTCCCTCCAACCGAGACTGCACCCAACCATCGCCCCAATACCACTCGTGAAATCCGTCAATTCCCTGACTCAACAACAGCCGCAGACAATTCGGCTCAGCAATATCGACGTGATGCCCAACGGCCACCGGGCCCAGCCAACTCGTAAATGTCAAACCTTGGGAAAATTCTTCTGGCAAACCGCTAGATAGCTGTTGCGGCCACAGCCATTGCTGCAATTGAGCCGGACGCAGCAAGCTGTCTCTAATCGCTGTTTCGGAAGCTTCGAGTTCGATCCGCAGGTTGCTTTGTTGAAAATTACCGAGCATAAGAATTTTAGATATAAGTGCTGTAACTTTAATGTAACTTATTGCATTGGTTCTAAGCTGTTCCGGGCCCGCAAGATGCCCGCCCCACAACCAGAAAGTTTCTATGTTGTGGGGCGGGCATCTTGC
>NZ_JADEXD010000305.1 GCF_015207285.1 Tychonema sp. LEGE 07203
AATGACTAATGACTAATGACTAATGACTAATGACTAATGACTAATGACTAATGACTAATGACTAATGACTAATGACTAATGACTAATGACTAATGACTAATGACTAATGACTAATGACTAATGACTACTGCCAACTAGCAAGCAACCGAATTTGATATTAAAGTTCAACTCGATCGCAGTGCAGCGATAATCTGTTCGTTGGCTTTGGGGAAAGTAAACTGGTCAATTTCCTCGAGTGACACCCAGCGAATTTCATCGCACTCGATCGTTTGCGGTTCCCCGCTGACGTGGCGGCAGTGGTGTACGTAGAGCCTAACTGTAAATTTAGTGTAGTCGTGGTCAATTGTAATCAGCCGATCGCCCACTTCGACAACAATCCCCAACTCCTCCATAATTTCCCGTTGTATGCCAGCTTCGATCGTTTCCCCAGGCTCTATTTTACCGCCCGGAAACTCCCAAAACCCCCCGTGCAGTCCGTGTTGTCGGCGCTTGTCAATCAAAATTTGTTGTCTGTCGTTCCAGATTGCAGCAACGCCGATAACTTTGTGGGACACAGGAGAAAGAGACATATTATATTAATTGGGAATTGGGAATTGGGAATTGGGAATTGGGAATTGGGCATCGGGCATAGGGCATAGGGCATTGGGCAAACAGGGCATTGGGCAAACAGGGCATTGGGCAGGCATACCTCACAACGCTTTAGAACCGCTATATTAATTGGGAATTGGGAGTTAGTAATTTTAGAATAATATCAATAATTATTCAATTATTTAATCTAAAATCTAAGATCTAAAATCTAAAATATTAAGCCCCCATCTTCCGAGGGGGGCTTGACATTTGCAGAGCTTAAATGTTAGTAACCGACTAATCGTCCGAGCCATGTCTCTCACTGGCTTGTATCGACTTTTCAAAAGTCATGCGCTGTTCGGCATTTTTGAGAAAATAACCGCTAATCATGGCTGAGGCGAGCAATCTACCCAAATGTTCGCGACTGGTAGTCACTGTCACCCCGAAGTGTTCCGAAGGCAAATTCCCCAAGAGTCCGACAATATTTCGCTCCATTACTTGAAATACTTCATGGGAAGTCGGTTTAGACAACTGAGAAACAGTGTCGGGAGCCATTGACTGCACGTATTGCCATAATAAGTTGGCATTTTCTCCATCTTCTTCAAAGAATTCTGGGGATTTATTATCTGAATTACTCACGAGTACCTCCGTTTCACAGACAGCTTGTTATTTTAGATGCGGGCGGTTAAATTAAATAACCTTTACCTTATCCGATCGCTGTTGATCTTTATTACTAAGTAATTACTAATGTAGCAGGACAGTCGGCACAACCAAGTGGGCACAACCGAATTAAAGGCGACGGTTTTTACTATTTTAGATTGGGGATTGGCGATCGGGTGTGTCCGGGCGCAATCCCCAGTCTAGTTAGCTGGCGAGATAATCGTTGATATCTTGCTTGCGCTTGCGGAGTTTAGTCAAGGCTTCCCGTTCTATTTGCCGCACTCGTTCCCGACTGATGTTGAGACGATCGCCTATTTTTGCCAAAGTTAAGGTTTGACCGTCTTCTAAACCGAACCGCAAGGCGAGGACTTCTCGCTGTTGCTGAGTCAGTTCCGCCATCAGGTGATCTAAGTCAGTCCGCAGGGAAGATTGCAGGGCAAAATCTTCTGGGGTGGTACCAGTATCTTCCAACAAATCGCCCAACTCTGTATCTTGATTGTCTCCCACGCGCAAGTCCAGGGAAAGTGGGAGGCGCGCGCGATCGAGATATTCGCGAATTTGCTTGGGAGTCAAATCTAACTCAGCAGCCAATTCAGCAGCAGTAGCCGCGCGGCCGAGCTGTTGAGCTAGCAGGCGCTGAGCCTTTTTAATTTTGTTGAGTTTTTCGGTAATGTGGATCGGCAAGCGGATGGTGCGACCTTTTTCGGCGATCGCCCGAGTAATTGCCTGACGAATCCACCAATAAGCATAAGTTGAAAATCTGTAGCCCTTAGTCGGGTCAAATTTTTCGACTCCCCGCTGCATCCCGATCGTGCCTTCCTGAATGAGGTCGAGCAAATCTACGTTGCGCTTGATATATTTTTTGGCAACAGACACTACCAGGCGGAGATTCGCTTCCACCATTTGGCGCTTTGCCCTTTCCCCGTGGTCGATCGTCCGCTGCAACTGCGCCTCAGACAGCCCGACTGCCTGTGCCCATTCAGCCGCCGTCGGGTCGCGGCCTAACTCTTCGGCTAAAATCTTTTTCTCCTGATGCAGTGCGGCAGATCGCTGTACCTGTTTCCCGTAGAGTATTTCTTGCTCATGGGTCAACAGGGGAACGCGGCCGATTTCCCGCAAGTAAGCACGAACAGAATCTGTATCTGAGGACTTAAGAGTTTTCATGAGCTTTTCCCGCTGAGGATCTTTGCCTATAAAGGTTTGCGACTACCGCAAACCTTTAGTTTTAGTTGAGAAGGAAAGCGGGCGGGGATTTGCGCTTTCCTTCCATTTAAAGAGGCTTCGTTTTATGGTAGCTAGCTGCTACTCCAACTCAGCACCATCTCAGGTTAGGTTTTGGTTGGGGGGTGCAAAATACTACTTATGTTAAGAATCTTAACATTTGTGAGAGCGGTTAGCTACATTTCTTCACATTTATTTCATGCAAGCCTGCATTGTTGGTACGAGAATACCGGCAAACTAGGTTCAGAGTTGCATCGTGTTAAACAAAATCCCGGAAATCTCAGAGAGGGAGATGGGGAGATGGGGAGATGGGGAGATGGGGAG
>NZ_JADEXD010000108.1 GCF_015207285.1 Tychonema sp. LEGE 07203
ATTAGTCATTAGTCATTAGTCATTAGTCATTAGTCATTAGTCATTAGTCATTAGTCATTAGTCATTAGTCATTAGTCATTAGTCATTAGTCATTAGTCATTAGTCATTAGTCATTAGTCATTAGTCAGTACTCATTAGTCAGTAGTCATTGTAGGGTGCGTATTTTTTAGGTTGAGTGGTTCTCTCTGATTACGCACCCTACTAATGAGATTAAAAAAACTGGTTTTTTTACCGATATTGACAGTTATTGTAGGGTGCGAAATGCACACCTTACAATAACTGCTTAATTCCTTCTTCCCTTTTCCTTCTTGTCACCCTTAGCGAAGCCGAAGGGCATTCTTCCCTCTTCCCTCTTCCCTCTTCCCTCTTCCTTCTTCCCTCTTCCTTCTTCCTTCTTCCTTCTTCCTTCTAATTATGGCAGCCAAAAATTGGGAATAAAAGTATTAGTCAAACTGCGAGCAAACTGATTGATCTGTCTCCCGATTTGAATGTGCGGTTCATCAGCCTCGACAGGAATAACTGCTGCTTTGCTGCCAACTCCGAAACGCGAAATTACCAAATTTGCAGCCTCCAAACCAGTAACATAAGCCTTTTCCTGCGACCAAGAACCGTGACGGGTAACAACCCAATCGCCGCTCATCAATACATTATCATAACTTGTTACCGCCGGCAACAAATACTGATAACTTCCGGGTGCAAAATGCGTCACCGCCCGCGACAAGCGAATCGCGCTGCTGTCAATTACTTTTGCCTCCCGAAAAGCCGGAATACAAGTCGCTAAATCCCGCTGCACTAAAGCAACAATTTCCTCATCTTTCAGGGGAATTAATTGATTGGCGTGATAAAAGTCAGCTTCGACAACTGTTCCCGGTTCCGCTCGAAATTCGTCGTGCAAAGCATTCAAATCAAAAAATGTCCAACCCGTAGTCGAACTAAATCCAAAACAGGCATTTGAAGGCAGCGGAATGTTAATTTTTCTGTCAAACCAGAGACGGACAGCTAACACGTCAACAGCACCCAAATTCATTACGTCCCTAAATTCTTGGCGGCTTTGCAAAGCTGGGCTGCTGCTAATAATTTTTTGCATTCCAGTAACGCCAACTGCAAAAATAACTGCATCTGCCTCGAAGGTTTTATCGCCACAAACCACGCCTGTAGCTCGGTTGTTGCTGTCAACAATTAAATCAGTAACTCGTTGATTTGTCAATACTTTAGCGCCGATTTGTTCCAGGCGATCGACCCAAGGGCGAAAGATTTTTTCTCCGACAGTGCCGCGACACCAAACCACATCAAAATCGGGTTGGTGTGCTAAGATGAAATAATAAAGCATTCCCAAAGCTGCGGCGGCAGAACATTGTTCTCCTGGTGCAAATAAACCTACTAATAACATCGGCTCGAAGGCATCGCGGTACAGCCTCGCAGACACGCCAAACTGTTTGAACAATTCGCGGGCTGTAACGCGATCGTACCTGCGCCAAGCTTCGTCGGAATTGTCGAAATCTAGGACGGCGTAGAGTAAAGGTAAGGCTGAAAGTCGATCGACTAATGGCAGTCTTTTAAATTTGGTGTATAGAAAGGTTCCTAACGGTGTGGGAAGGATCGGCTCGTCCTGAAAAATCGGCGATTCTACTTCCAAGCCGGCGGGGGAATACTGACAGGAACGAGTCCAAGGCGTAAACGGATCGAGTCCTAATTCCTTGACTAATGAAAAGATATTTTTGTAGGGATACCAGAAGCCGTGAATGCCTGCTTCTACGGAACGCCCGCCGGCGGTTTTCCACCCCGCAACTAAGCCTCCCGGCTGAGGGCCCGCTTCTAACAAAGTTACGTCGTAGCCTTGCTGGGCGAGGTGATAGGTGGCTCCTAAACCGGCCCATCCTGCGCCGACGACGACTATTTTTGGGGCTGGCGATTCTGCTGACATTTCGTACCTCTTCATTTATGATTTATGATGACACAATTTATGAATAAAAGTGAAATCTCTGATAAATTAGCTAAAATTTATGGTGTTTTTTTTGACGGTGAGAAATGTTATATTTAAACGTTAAGGTTGGTTTTTTCCAGAATTGAGATGAGAGTAAAATACACAAGTTAAACGGGTTGTCAATATGCAATTAATTAATTATTTGACTGCTGTTTTTGGGGTAATTTGGCAGAACAGCATTTTTCACTGGGCGGCGCTAATTTTGCTGTGCGCGGCTGTTTGGGGCGAGTATACTTCTGTGAAGCAGTATCAGCGCTATCTGGGGGCGAAAAGCCGATCGACTTCTGATGCGATCGACTATTTGAGCTCGAAGTCAGACAGCGGTACATCAGGGGCGATCGCACTGCAGCAGTGGGAAACACCTGCAGATACCTGGAAACTGCTGCTAGACTGGTTTAGCGAACACTTGGCGGGCGAAATTACCGCCAGTGGCGAGGCTTACAGGGCGCAGGTAAAATCCGGGCGGTTTGTGTTGTTTCAGTATCCCGCAATTTTAGGGCGATCCGCACCCCGGAGTCAGTGGCGGTTTGTACCGAGCACCTTAGTCGCACTGGGGGTTTTAGGTACATTTTACGGCATTCAAACCGGCTTGCAAGATGTTAATTTGGGTTCGCTGCAAGATACCAAAGAATTGCTACCGTCGATCGGTACGTTGCTGGAGGGAATGAAAACAGCGTTTTCGACTTCTTTGATGGGTTTGGGCTCTTCTAGCATATTTACGCTTGTCTTGGCTTGGGGCGATCGCGCGCGCATTGCTAATCAATCCAATTTACGCAATAAATTAGATAAAATCGCCAAATTAGAAACCCCAGAACAAATATTGTCCCGCGCCAATTCTA
The DNA here is from genome assembly GCF_015207285.1 of Tychonema sp. LEGE 07203. Lineage (GTDB taxonomy): Bacteria > Cyanobacteriota > Cyanobacteriia > Cyanobacteriales > Microcoleaceae > Microcoleus. The sequence goes on from NZ_JADEXD010000108.1 coordinate 2,824, forward strand.
GCGGCGGTGTTGAAAGTGCGATCGCCCTTGCAACAGATACAATGAGAACAGGGTTTGCTCAAATTGTCGAAGCACAAAGCAATGTCAACTCCCAGGAAATCGGACAGCAAATCGGCTTAGCAATGGCCCCAGTTTTTCAAGACATTCGCCAAGAGTTATCCCTACTCAAACAGATTAAATCCGACCAAGGCGAAGAGATATTAAACAACCTGCTTTCTGGACTCCGCACCGAAGTAATCGAACCAGTAGTAGGGCGATTAGATCAAAGCGCCCAGTTAACTCAATCAGCATCCGAAGCTGTCAGAGAACTGAAGAACGAATTGGGCGGAATATCTTCTAGTTTAGCACAATCTATCCTGACAATTCAAACTTTCCAGCAAGATACATTAGTGCAGTTGCAGGAATTTGCCGCCAACTTGCAGCAGATTTTAGGACAGTTTCAGACAGACACCCACGGCGTTTTGCAAGAAATGGCTACCGAAATGCGATCGGGAGTTGGAGAAAGCATTGAAGGCATGAAAGCCCAAAGAACAGCCTTCCAAGAAAGCGCCCGAGAAGCCGCCAACACCTTTAGAGGAATCCAAGATAACTTGCAAGCATCTCTCCACACTCAAGCAGCACAAGAAAAGGAAATGCTAGAAAAAGTTGAAGCCCGAATGACCAATATTTTAAGTGCTACCCATGCAGCTTTTCAAACTCAGTCAGACACCATAAAAGCAGTAGGCGATGAAGCTTCGGAACTGATGGACAAAGCGCGAGAAAATCTGGTGGGAAGCTTGCAAAATGTTGACACAATGCTGCAAAATACCCGTGTCACAGTCCAGGAAGAATTAGATAACTTCCGGGTAACATATCAATCCTCTCTCCAGCAATTCTTTGCCGCACAAAATAACTTATTAGAAGGTACTTTAGGCAAACAGCAAAAAGGTTTAGCCCAGGTTGTACTCGGCTTGCAGAAAGTTTTTCAAGAAGAATCTAAAAAGCGCAAATTGATGTCGCAGCAAGTTGACGAAAGTATGGACAAAATTTTGACAACAGCCGCAGAAGTGAGTCAGTTTGCTAATTCTGTGGGGTTGAATTCCAGCCAGCGATTGGCACAGTTGCAGGAACTAGCGAAGATAACCGGACAAGAAGTGTTGCGGGTAGAAAGCGTGTATGAAAAAATGGCAAATCAGTTCAATGTCGAAGGGGAAAGGTTGCAAACTACCTATACAAGTTTGGTGAATCAATTAAATGCAGCTTTGCAAGCGGAACAAGAACAAGTGCGGCGGGTTGAGAGTGCGTATCAAAATATGACAGATCAGTTCGATCGCGCGCTGCAGTCTGGCAACAATCAATTAATTGGCTATTTGGAAAAAACTACGTCATCCCAGCACAAGTTTTTTGAAGAAGCGGATTCTTCGATGGCGAAAGTGTGCAGCGGATTGCAAGAAAGTTCTGATGGTTTAATGCAGGTTGCTCATTATTTGGTGGCGGCTGCTGATAATTTGGGAACGAAGAAATAAGCTGTTAACAGTGAGGTTTGTATTTAGGACTTTACTCATCATAAAGTAAGGACTTCAGTCCTCATTCAGTTAGAGAATACGATCGCGTTTAGGATGATATTTAGAAATAGGTTGAGGACTGAATTCCTCACAACAAACTAATTAACAGTGCAAAAATGAAAGATTTATCCGATTTAGATAATTTACCGGCAATAGAAGAAGAGGAAGATTCCAGCGTCCTGCTGTCCATCGGCGATTTAATGTCCGGCTTGCTGATGTTGTTCGCCCTCCTGTTCATCACTGTGCAAATTCAACTCAGCGAAAAGGTGAAAATGCTCGATGAAAAAATTCTGCAGGTGGAAAAACTGCGGCAGGAATTGCAGCAATATCAAAACGCATTTAAAGGATTACCGCAGATTATTGTCAATGCTTTAGAAGGGAAAGTTGGAAACAAAGATATTTTTACAGTCGATCCCGGAACCGGAGATGTCAGCATTCGCGATCGCATTTTGTTTGATAATAACAGTTCTGTCCTCAAACCAGAAGGAAAAAAGTTTTTGCAAGCCTTCATTCCCATTTACAGCCAAGTGCTTTTTGCTAACCAACAGTTTGAAAAACAAATTTCTCGTGTTGTCATTGAAGGACATACCAGTTCTGCCGGTTCCGATTCAAAAAATCTGGAACTGAGTTTGCGGCGGGCTTTAGCTGTGTCTAATTATATGTTTTCCAATGAGGTAAATTTTCCTAAAAAAGCCCAATTGCAGCAGAAAGTATTAGTTTCTGGGCGGGGAGAATTAGATGCGAATCCGAATCAAAATTCAGCGGGCGATCGCAAAGTTGTCTTCCGCTTCCAATTCCGCCGCGAAAACTTGAATGTTGACTTAAACCGCCAATTACCATCCTCCGAAGCCAAACAATGAAAATTCCCGATCGCAATTTACCGCTGAAACCGCTAAGCTGTTCTACATTTAAACTGTATGTCAAAAAACAATAAAACTATTGTGGGGTGGGCTTCTAGCCCGCCCTGAACATACAATGTTTATTTGTCCGACAGCTTACCGCACAACTCTCATTTGCCTCCGCAGACTGAGAAATCAAGAAAGTATTTAAGCCTGATTTGATATAAAATGTGTTGCATCATTATTAGCCAGAACACGCGCGGGTAGCCACAAACCCTTATGAAATCGATCCTTCCCAATCGAAAATCGAAAATCGAAAATCGAAAATTGTATAGCCTGTTACTGCTATTATTCCCCGCCACTGCATGGCTGCTCGTTTTCTTTATTTTGCCAGTGCTAATTGTACTTTTGTACAGTTTCTTAGAACGCGGTACTTACGGCGGCGTTACTGCGATATTTACTCTCAATAATTACCAGCGTTTGTTCAGCGGACTTTTTTTAGGAGTAATTGGGCGATCGCTCTTTTTAGCTTTTTTAACAACCGTTGCTTGCCTTTTAGTTGGCTATCCCCTCGCATTTTTCATCGCCACCCGTCCTCCCCGCTGGCGAAATGCCCTGCTTTTGCTAGTAATTATTCCATTTTGGACTAACTTTTTGGTGAGAACCTACGCCTGGATAATTTTGCTGCGTAGCGAAGGAGTAGTTAACACAGCCCTGCAAAGCCTGCAAATAATTAGCGAACCGTTAAACTTGCTTTTTACACCTTTCGCTGTGGCGATCGGTCTGATTTACGGCTATTTACCTTTCATGGTTCTACCTTTATATTCTAGCATAGAACGCTTCAATTTTTCATTAGTAGAAGCAGCTCAAGATTTAGGAGCAAATGATATTAGAACATTCTGGCGCGTATTTTTCCCATTAACAACTCGCGGAATAGTTGCAGGTTCGATATTAGTATTTGTTCCCTCAGTTGGCGCTTTTATTACTCCCGATATATTGGGCGGTTCTAAAACAGTAATGGTGGGAAATTTGATTCAAAATCAGTTTATGAAAGCCCGCGACTGGCCCTTTGGTTCCGCCCTTTCTGTGTTATTAACAGCGATCGTATTGATTCCTGTTTTGGTTTACTTCCGCGTCTCTGATGAAACTTAAAGATGTATAGGTTTTCGAGCGTAACATGAGGTGATCTCGCGGGCATTGGGCGGAGCGAAGCGGAGGGATTGGGCGGAGCGAAGCGGAGGGATTGGGCGGAGCGAAGCGGAGGGATTGGGCGGAGCGAAGCGGAGGGATTGGGCGGAGCGAAGCGGAGGGATTGGGCATACCTCACTTTATTAAAAACCGCTATAAATTAAAATTTACAGTTAGGTGAGGGCGGGTTTATGAGATTATTTATTTGAGGCGATGGTTGTTGGTAGTTGATTGTTGGCGGCGGGCAGTTGATTGTTATTTGTTATTTGTTGGTTCTAATGCCGAATTACCAATGACCAATGACTACTGACTACTGACTGTTGACTGTTGACTGTTGACAACTGACAACTAAGAGGGCGGGCCCGCACCATCCACCGCCCCTACCAACTAACAAATAACAAATAACAAATAACAACTAACAACTGACAACTAACAACTAACAACTAACAACTGACTAATGACTAAAACAAAACTAGATTTGCTCGTGCGGGCGACTGGGAAAAAATGGCTGTGGGTACAAGCTACACTAGCATTTGCCTTTCTTTACTTACCAATTCTCATCTTAATTATTTACTCTTTCAACGCCTCCAGATTCAATGCCGTCTGGCGCGGTTTTACCCTCGATTGGTATCGCAGCTTGTTTAGCAATACAGGTGCGACGATTGCTAGCAGCAGCGCCGGAATTTTGCCCGCACTCAACAACAGCTTGCTGATTGCAGCTATTTCCACTGTGGTAGCGACAATTTTCGGTACAATGCTGGCGCTAGCATTGGAACGCTTTCATTTTCCGGGGCGGAAAGCAGTAGAAGCTTTGCTGTTTTTGCCGATTATTATGCCCGAAATTACGATCGGCATTTCGCTGCTAGTTTTCTTTACCCTAGCATTTCGGATCGTAGAAAATCTCACCGGAATTCGTCTCAATCTCGGCTTACCTACAGTAATTATCGGTCACGTGGTCTTTAATATTTCATTTGTGACGATTACTGTCAGGGCGCGTTTGGCAGAACTAGATCCTCAATTAGAAGAAGCAGCTTTTGACTTGGGCGCTAACGAATGGCGGACTTTTTGGCGGATCACTTTTCCGCTGATTTGGCCCGCTATTTTCAGCGCCGCACTGCTGGCTTTTACTTTATCCCTAGATGATTTTGTCGTGACATTCTTCACCACCGGCGTGGGTTCGATGACTCTGCCGCTATTTGTTTACGGCATGATAAAATTTGCAGTAACGCCAGCGATTAATGCCATCTCAACTTTGATGTTGTTCGCTTCCTTGTTGCTGGTTGTATCATCATTAAAAACTCAAAAAACTTAAACAATTGCTTTTTGTGTCATAATTATTGTTCGTTATAACTAACCCAACCTATGAAACGCCTGCTGACTTTCCTACTTTTGTTTGTGATGAGTGCAACGGTAGCTTTCGGCTGCAGCCCCACAGGAGGCAACCAACAGCAAGTCCTCAACATTTACAATTATGCAAGTTATATCGCCCCAGAAGCGATCGCCCAATTTGAAAAAGAGAACAATGTTAAAATTCAATACGACACTTTCGAGAACAGCGACGCACTCTACGCCAAACTAAAACAGGGAAACCCCGGTTACGACTTAATATTTCCCGCCGATTACATGGTAAAAATCATGGCAGCGGAGAATATGATTGAGCCGCTAAATTCCCAGAACATTCCCAACACAATTCACCTTGATGCTAAGTTTATCAATCAATCTTTCGATCCCCAAAATAAGTATTCTCTGCCCTACCAGTGGGGAACAATGGGAATTGGCTACAACGTGAAAGCCACCAAAGACGATATCAACAGTTGGGCGGCAATGTTCGACCCGAAATATACCGGAAAAGTCGCGTGGCAAGATGATGCCAGATACACTTTTGCAGGGGTTTTAATGTATTTAGGATTCGATCCCAATACAGTTAATCCCGAAGAAATTAACAAAGCCCGCGATTTACTGATAAAAAATAAAAATATTATTGCCGCTTTTGTCCCAGACACTGGTCAAAGTCTGCTAGATCAAGGAGAAGTCAACCTGACAATGGAATGGAGCGGCGATATTTTTCAGGTGATGCAAGAAAACCCAAATCTCCGCTACGCTATTCCGAAAGAAGGAACAATAGTTTTTTCTGACAACATGGCAATTCCCAAAGGTGCAGCCAACAAAGAATTAGCGGAGAAATTTATCAACTTCACTTTGCAGCCCGAAGTAGCCGCAAAAATTTCTAATTTTACCCACTTCGGAACGCCGAATAAAGCCGCCATCGATCGAGGTTTAATCGCTCCTAAAGATTTAAAAAACCCCCAAATTTATCCGCCGGCTGAGGTGCTTGCTAAAATGAAGTTTTTGCAGGATGTCGGGAAAGCAACTGCATTGTACGATCGAGCTTGGACGGAAGTTAAAGCAGGATCGGGAAAGTAGATATCAAACAGGTGGCGGAGCTGGTTTGCTTAAATTTTTAGTTTGTATTGGAGTTTGCTCGTTACTTTCGCTCTGCCTGGTAATGCTTCTGGGACTCCGAAGAGCCTCCTTTGAGGAAAGCAACTTACAGGAAAGAGGAGTGTAGGAGGTGCTTCAGTTATTAAGTTTTAGAGCCTAAATTGAAATTGAAACGCCGATCGATCGGTGCGAAATCCGCACCATACAAGATTAGTTAGTGCGGATTACACCCTACCAGGATAGATCGCAATGCACGCAGTCGAACTTGTCAACATTTCCAAAATATTTAAAAGTGTCCGCAGTCAAGATTTCTTAGCTGTAGATAACATCAACCTGCAAATTTACGATCGCGAATTCTTTTCTTTGCTCGGCCCTTCCGGCTGCGGCAAAACTACAACTTTGCGAACGATCGCAGGTTTTGAAACTCCCACAGCAGGCGAAATTTACATTCACGGCCAACCGATGCAAAATCGCCCGCCATTTCACCGCCCAGTGAATACGGTGTTTCAAAATTATGCTTTATTTCCGCACATGACAGTAGCACAAAATGCTGCATTTGGGTTGGAAATGGAGAATTTGCCTCAGCCAAAAATTCGCGATCGCGTGGCGGCAGCCTTAGCATTAGTACAGTTAACAGATGTAGAAAAACGCTATCCCCGGCAACTGTCAGGGGGACAGCAGCAGCGAGTAGCCCTGGCGAGGGCGCTGGTTAAAGAGCCTTCTGTTTTGCTGTTGGATGAACCCCTGGGAGCGCTGGATTTAAAATTGCGAAAAGAGATGCAATTAGAATTAAAAAAAATGCAGCGACAATTGGGAATTACATTTATTTATGTCACTCACGACCAAGAAGAAGCGCTCACAATGTCGGACAGAATTGCAGTGATGGAAGGAGGAAAGCTGCAACAAGTGGGGACACCTGTTGATATTTATGAATATCCGAAAACGCGGTTTGTTGCTGATTTTATTGGCGACAGCAATTTTTTGACCGGGCGAGTAGTAGAAAAGCAACAGGGTCAAGTAATTGTATTGGTTGACCAGCAGTTGCCCGTGTTAGTTAGGACAGCAGAAGATTTGCCGGCTGGGAAAACTGTTACCTTGGTGTTGCGGCCGGAAAAAGCTGCTATTTATCCGGCTAATTATGATGCTGAAAATAGCTGGCCGGGAACAGTAGAAGAGGCGATTTATCTTGGCACTGATACGCGCTACAGGGTGCGCTTGACTGCTAAAAGCTCGATCGCCCTTCGCAGGCAAAACTTGCACCGAGATGACTTGCAGCGGCACCAAATTGGGGATAGCGTTCGAGTTGCCGTGCCGCCGGAAAGTATCTGCATTCTTTAAAACGTCCCGCTGATTGAAATCTCCCTTATTGCGGTGAAGGCGAAGGAGTTTCCCCTTCCGGCGCGGGAATTTCCGGAGGAGTTTCCCCTTCCGGCGAGGGAATTTCGTCAGGAGTTGATTCTGGCGGCGGCGCGGGAATTTCCGCAGGAGTTTCCCCTTCCGGCGAGGGACTCTCAGTACCGGGCGAGGGACTCTCAGTACCGGGCGCGGGACTCTCCCCAGGGTTCGGGGCGGGACTCTCCGGCGGTGGCGGAAGTTGTTCGGGCTCTGGCTGAGGGCTTTGGAGGCTGCGTACCCACAAACCTAAACCTGCAAAGGCTAGCATCAGCGCCAACAGCCCCAGCAGGGGCAACCAACGCTTGGACTGCTGTTTTTGAACTCGTTCCGGGGCGGGAGCAGTTTCCGGGTACAGCAACTGTTTAGACGATTCTGAAAGCTGAGATTCTGGAATCCTCCCCGTCTTTTGGAGAGATACCGACCCTTCTGACATCGGCAGCGACACCGACTGGAGGGACACTGGCGCTGAGGTTGGCGCTGAGGCTGGCGCTGAAGCCGGAGGAAACAGTACCAATCTCTCCGGCGACATCCGACAGTAAGTCGCCACTACAGAAGTGTTGTCGTAACCGTTTTTCTCGTTGGCGAGGCTAATCCAAGACTGAACCGCAGCTTCCAAAGACATTTTGCCCTCTAGCACCGGAGGGCCGTAATTCTCCCAAGATTGCTCTACCCAGTTGTTGTCAGTCAAACCGTCGGAACACAGCAGCAGTATGCCTTCCTCTTCGACAATGAATCGCTGAATCGTCGGGCGCAGGAAATCGCCGTCCCGCGTACCCAAAGCTTGAGTCAGGGCTCCTGCATCCGATCGCAGTTGAGTCTCCCAGTATAAACTGTGTCCTAGCTTGACTTCCCTTGACGCTACGTCATCGTCCACAGTCAGCCGCTGACAGTAATTTTTGCCAATCCAATAAGCGCGGCTGTCTCCAACATTAACCAAATAAAGTTCGTGACTGTTATTCGACGGTACGTCCTCAGAAATTTTGATTTTTTGAGGCAACTGGAGCGCCATAACCAAAGTAGTCCCCATCCGCTGCCGCAACTCTTTTCCCTGCTCGTTATTTTGAGCAGAAATCACATTATTTACAACTCTCACTATTTCTTCGAGTTGTTTAATTACCATTGCTGGCGTCATCAACTCTTCTTGTTGAGCGATTTCTGCGAGCAAATTTTGGATTAAAGCTTTCAGGGAATGCACGGCTAATTGGCTGGCAACTTCTCCTCCTTCGTGGCCTCCAACCCCATCGCAAACCATTGTCAAGTAAGGAATTAGTTTCTCGCCGCCCGAACTTTTGCTAAATTGTAAATCCGCAGCAGTCGGATAGCAACTGTCTTCATTTTGGGCGCGCTGCGGCCCGGTATCAGTCATGCCGACTACTTCTAAATGCAGGGGCAATAAAGCCGCTTGTTCTAATAGTAAATCGTTTAGTTCTAGAGCGATCGCCTCTAAATTCATGCTGCTGCGGCGCATAAACTGACAAATCTCTCCGAGTCTCGACTGCACCTCTGGCGCGGCCGATTCCACCAAACCCGACCACACATCTCCCAAATCCCGCAGAGTCGGTACAAAATTGCCGGGGTGCAGTTCCAGCAAGCGTACCCGCCAACCTTCCACCCGCAAATTTTCCGGTACCAGCAAACTCGCAGCCACTCCTTGTTCCGAGAGTGGCGTCCACAGTTGCAGCATTTGCCACAGCCAGTAAACTTGGCGGGCGGCCGTTGTCCCAGACCAAGCTTCTAAGATAGAAGGATTTAGGCTGCCAAAATTATTGACCGGCACATTTTCCAACAACAGCACCTCTGTGGCTTCGGCTGCTTCCTGCAGGGAACAAAAACCGTATACTTCCGGCGTATGCAGCCGTTGGGGATACAAATGCAGGTATGGCGCGATGCTATCGGGCAGTTGTTCGGGGACGCTTGGAGGCACAGATGGACGGCTGTCCAGCCAGAGTTGGGGTGCAATGACAAAATATCGATCGGCTATTACCTTACCCGCTGGCACTTCCTCGGCTGCTGGGCCCACCGCCCACAAATACCGATAAATTAAATTGGTTTCGCAAGCTGCACAGTGCTGGCGGCCAAAGGTATTGCCGGGTTCGGGACAGCTCAGATTCGGGCAATAAATGGGTTCTGAGAAACTACTGATCATATCGAAATAGTTAGTGTAAAAACATTCTGAAGATATTATGATTCGCCAGCCCAACTTCACGAGCTTGAGAATAAACTGATTTTAGCTCCTCTCAATTTTTTAACTGCCTTTGGGTCGAAGAAATTGTAGTTGCGATCGGTGGAGACCGGCTAAAATTGTAATCTAAGTTACTAAAACTCTGACTTTGACTGCGATCCAAGTTTCAGCCCGGTACTGCGGCGCGCCAAATCGCCAACAGGGCCAGCAAGCCGCAAACCCTTGCAGAGTCTGTTGTTGGCAATTCGTAAATCTCAAATTTACAATCTAAGATATAAATATTATCACTATTCCTTTTTACGATTTTGACTCCCACACTCTTTTGGCTGCTAGCTGGGACTTTGCTCTGTTTGACAGAGCTATTTCTCCCGACTGCTTTTGTCGCTTTTATGATGGGGCTGAGCGCCTTCGCGGTAGCTGGATGCTCTCTAGTTTTACCTTACGTTAGTTTACAAATCTTTTTGTGGATGGTATTTTCGACCGTTTTTGTGCTGCTGTCTTGGCGCTTGATACCAAAAGGCAAGGTAAGGGCGATCGCAGATTCTCAGGAAGCAAAAACTTTAACAGAAATTCCCCCCGGCGAAGCGGGACGGGTGATTTATGAGGGCAATTCTTGGCAAGCTCGCTGCGAAGATACCAGCGCCACCATCCCTGCCAACCAAAACGTAATTGTCGTCGGACAAAAAGGCACTACTCTGATAGTTTTGCCAGAACATTTATTGCATTCTTAAACAAAATGCGTAATTAGTCAGTAGTCAGTAGTCAACAGTTAACAGTCAGTAGTCAACAGTTAACAGTTAACAGTTAACAGTTAACAGTCAACAGTCAACAGTGAACAGTCAACATTTAACATTGATAGGAGTCAACCGTGGAACAATTTTTTTTACTCGTATTTTTAGCACTAGGCGGTTCAGCCCTTGCAGGTTCCGTCAAGATTATCAATCAGGGAAATCAAGCATTGGTGGAGACTTTAGGTAAATATAATGGCAAGAAACTCGAACCTGGTTTGAATTTTGTGACGCCGTTTCTCGATCGCGTAGTTTACGAGCAAACAATTCGAGAAAAAGTCTTAGATGTTCCCCCGCAAGCTTGTATTACCCGCGACAACGTTTCGATCACGGTTGATGCTGTGGTTTACTGGCGAATTGTAGACTTGGACAAAGCTTGTTACAAAGTTGAAAATCTTCAGTCAGCAATGGTAAATATGGTGCTGACTCAAATTCGCGCGGAAATGGGCCAACTGGATCTCGAACAAACTTTTACGGCTCGTTCTCAAATTAATGAAATCTTGCTCAGAGATTTAGATATTGTTACCGATCCTTGGGGAGTGAAAGTAACGCGGGTTGAATTGCGCGATATTATCCCTTCTAAAACTGTACAGGAATCGATGGAATTGCAGATGGCAGCCGATCGCCGGAAGCGGGCGGCAATTTTGACATCCGAGGGCGAACGCGAGTCGGCTGTTAACAGCGCCAAAGGTAAGGCGGAAGCGCAGGTTTTGGATGCAGAAGCGCGCCAAAAAGCGACTATTTTGGAGGCGGAAGCTCAACAAAAGGCGATCGTCCTGAAAGCTCAAGCAGAACGCCAAAGTCAGGTTTTGAAAGCTCAGGCTACTTCTGAAGCCTTGCAAATTATCGGCAAAACTCTGCAAAATGACCCCAAAGCGCGGGAAGCTTTACAGTTTTTGTTAGCTCAAAACTATCTGGATATGGGCTTAAAAATTGGCAGCAGCGACAGCAGCAAGGTGATGTTTATGGATCCGCGCAGCATTCCCGCTACGATGGAAGGATTGCGATCGATTGTTGGCGATCCTGTTACTAATAATGAGTTGAAAGATTTGTCTTAGTGGGTAAAAAGGGGCGATGAAAATTGCTCCTTGTCAAATAAAGATTCGGAGGTTGAAACCGCATCTACAAAAACAAAGATGATTCGGCGGTTGAAACCGCATCTACAAAAACAAAGATGATTCGGCGGTTGAAACCGCATCTACAAAAACAAAGATGATTCGGAGGTTGAAACCGCATCTACAAAAACAAAGATGATTCGGCGGTTGAAACCGCATCTACAAAAACAAAGATGATTCGGCGGTTGAAACCGCATCTACAAAAACAAAGATGATTCGGCGGTTGAAACCGCATCTACAAAAACAAAGTCGGCCCCAAGGCCGACTGGTTCATCAAGATGATTCGGCGGTTGAAACCGCATCTACAAAAACAAAGTCGGCCCCAAGGCCGACTGGTTCATCAAGATGATTCTCAACCCGGATTTGGTATAACTAATAACTAATAACCAATAACCAATAACCCATAACCAATAACCAATGACCAATGACCAATAACCAATGACTAATGACTTCTTTAAGATTGTTGAGCCAAAGTACACCGATCGCACAATCCGAAAAACTCTAAAGTGTGATAATAAATCTTGAAAGAATGAGATTGTTGCAATTGGGTTTCTAAGTGGTGGACGGGGCATTCGTCGATCGTAATAGACGCGCCGCATTCCAGACAAGTGAGGTGATGTTGGTCTTGGTGGGCGGCACCGTAGAGAGATTCGCCGCTAGCGAGGGTTCTGACGTGAACGAACCCCTCTCGCTTTAAACCGTCGAGGGAGCGGTAAACTGTTGCTAAGCCCATGCTTTGGTCGCTGTTTCGCAGTTCTAAGTAAATATCTTGCGCTGAGAGCGATCGATTTAAGGTCTTGAGCAAGTCTAAAATACGCTCCTGACTGCGGGTGCGGTTGGTTCTCATAATTTTTGTCTGTAATTTGCTGGAGTCAAATCTATCGCTGTTTCTAGGCTAGCTTAATTAGGGTCGCCAAAGGGCGATCGGCTTCCCGCCTAGTTGTAGAATGAAGTGGCCGTAACTTCGCATCACGTACACATTGCTGTGACTCAAAAATATTTTGCCCAAATCTATGTTACCCTCCGCCCTTCGGTTTTAGACCCGGCGGGCACTGCCGTACAGTCTGGTTTGCAACACATGGGATATGACAATGTTGAGGGCGTGCGTATCGGGAAGTACGTGGAATTGACGCTGACTGCTGCGGGGGAGTCGGAGGCGCGGGAACAACTCGATCGCATTTGCGACCAACTTTTGGCCAATCCAGTGATTGAAAACTATCGCGTTGAGTTGACTGAGGTTCCTGTTGCTGCGGGGACAGCGGCGGCATAAATGCGATCGTCCCTAGGGTGTTTTCAAACCCGGAGACCCCCCTAGCCCCCCTTACTAAGGGGGGGATAAGAGCGTTCTCCGTCTCTATTCAAAAGGCGAGGACAAGAGTGTTCAAAGTCTTTGTTAAAAACACGAAAACTCCGAACACTCAAAGTCCCCCTTCTTAAAGGGGATTTAGGGGGATCTAGACTTTGATACAAGTGAGAGAAACCTAAGATTTCAGTCTTAAGTTAACACCTCTTCCCTCGGACCTCTTCCTGATGACGTTGGACCCAAAGCTCGGGCGGGACAGCAAAACATGACTACTGACTAATGACTACTGACTACTGACTACTGACTACTGACTTCTTCCCTCTTCCTTCTTCCTTCAGCTTATGAAATTTGGAGTTATTGTTTTTCCCGGTTCAAATTGCGATCGCGATGTGGTGTGGGTGACTCAAGGGTTGCTGCACCAACCGACGCGCATGATTTGGCACGAAGATACCGATATTTCGGATATTGATATCATTGTAATTCCCGGCGGTTTCAGTTACGGAGATTATTTGCGGTGCGGCGCGATCGCCCGTTTTTCTCCGGCGATGCGAGCTACGGCAGAACACGCCAAACAAGGTAAACTTGTACTCGGCATCTGCAACGGTTTTCAGGTGTTGACAGAAGCTGGTTTGCTCCCCGGTGCTCTGGTGCGGAATGCGGGATTGAATTTTATTTGCGATCGCGCTTCCTTGAAAGTCGAACGCAGTAATACTCCTTGGACTTCCGCTTATACTTCGGGTGAAATCATCGATTTGCCGATCGCCCACGGTGAAGGCAACTATTATGCTGATGCGGATACTTTGGCAGAGTTGGAAGATAAGGGTCAAGTGTTATTTCGCTACTGCACAGAGGGGGGCAAAATTAACAATGCTGGGAATCCCAACGGTTCGTTAAATAATATTGCTGGCATTTGCAATCGCCAGGGCAATGTGTTAGGAATGATGCCGCATCCTGAGAGAGCATCCGATCCGATGTTAGGCGAAACTGATGGAATCAAATTGTTTCAAGGATTGCTGATGGCAACTGTGGCGGCTGTTTTGTAGTCCATCTTTGCCTCTAAAAAACCTGTTTGTAGCAAGGATTTTAGTTTTTCTCGATATGTTGAGAAAGCAAGGAGTACGGAAAACACATCGAAACTCAGCAAAAACTAATACGGATTTTGATGGGATTCGCGGTGATGTGCGGTTTCTGGAGTGGTTGGGATAAGGGCGTGTTCTTTAGTTACCCACTCCGAAAAAGAAACCGGGTTTTTACCTGATTTTTGGACGAGAATCAAGTATTTTCGTAAAAAACCCGGTTTCTGGGGCCCTCGCCACCCAGTAAAGAAACCGGGTTTTTACCTGATTTTTGGACGAGAATCAAGTATTTTCGTAAAAAACCCGGTTTCTGGGCCCTCGCCACCCAGCAAAGAAACCGGGTTTTTACCTGATTTTTGGACGAGAATCAAGTATTTTCGTAAAAAACCCGGTTTCTGGGGCCCTCGCCACCTAGCAAAGAAGTGGTTGATGGGCGATCGGGTTTCTCACCGCCGGGAATCTAATCATTTTCATCCAATCCCAGCGGCACAAAATACTGACTGTAAACCACACTACCAGGCTCCCAAAGCGGCCGCCAATAAACATTTTGAATCACCGCCTTCTCTCCATCACCATCAGCGGGCCACTGAAAACTGACGATCGCAATATTACTGTATCCCACAATCTCATCACCCTCTTGCAGCCAGCGATTGCGCCACAACAGCGCTATAAAATTCCACAACCTGTGCAGCCACGACAATTGTTTATTTTTGTGAGTTCTAGTTGACATTTCACCATTTTCATGATGCAAAAACACCCTAGCTCTTTGTCGTTTAATCCAATCAATGCGATAACCCCAATCAGGAAAAGATTGCCTCTCCCTCACAGCAGCAGCCACAGCTTTCTTCCTGCCCCTTCTCGAAATCTTCACCAACTCCAGCGGCTCGTTCCATCCCAAACATTCGTGCGATCGCTCTGGAAACAGCGATTTAATCTTAGTATGAATCACATGAGTTTTCCACTCTTCATTAATCAAAGCACTAGCCGTTAACTGCGCCAACACAGAATATTTTCTATCTGTGATTTGAGATTTTATATCCAACTCAGATCCAGGTGGCAAAAACTCAACATCCGGGCGACAAATGCCAAAATGCTTGTCAGACCAATAACTCAGCCGCACAGCAGCAGCATAGTGAATATCCCCCGTCAAAACAATCACCCTCTCGCGCTGTTTAAAAAACTCTGACAACAGCTTCACAAAAGCCAACTCGTGAAAATTCCAAGCATCTCCCGCATCGCTATTGAAAACCTTCCCCTGTTCCACATCCAGCTTTTGCACCGCATCAATAATCCACAAACCCACTAAATTAGTCGGCAAAATCACCAGCGTCGCCTCAATCTCAAACTCCCCAGTTTTATTCAGCAAATCAGTCTCCCGCAAAGGCTGCTGAATTTGCTCCTCAAAACCCTTGTGAGTCAAAAGCATCGGCGGATCGATCGCACTTTCCACCGGATAGCCGCGCCAAGTCCGCGTATCCAGCACAATCACCTCATGCTTAAAACTTCTCACAGTAAAATGCCAACTCAAAACCTCACTTGCACCCCCGCCATCCCGATCCAAAATCAAAACATCTTCATCTAACTTTAACTTCGGCAAACCAGTTTCAAGATCGACCGCCGGAATTCCCAAATACGAAGCCGCCTCCTCCCAAACAGCAACATCAGTACCCGCCGAATCCGACCACTTTTCGGCGGCCTTTAATAGCTTAGATCCGACATTTTCGCGATCGAACTGTGCGGGCGTATTTCCCCAAGCCTGAAACACGGCATAAGCCAGCAAAGCATTCTGCACCACCCGGCGGCCAAGCGGCTTACCCAGCACCCGATAACACCACTCCCGATTCAAATAGAAATCATCGCTAACATCATGATCGTCACAAATCATATAAGTCGGAATATTAGCCAGCGCCCGCCTCACCCTCCACAAATTGCCCGCAAAACCCCCTAGTTCAGAAACTTCTCTATCCCAGACTTTTGCCAGCTTAGAATCTTTACAAATATCCTTACCCTTCGGAAAATTATCGCACCAAAGCACAGGCGACCAAACTAACAAATATATCGCGCAATATTCCCCCAAACCGAACAAATGACTTTTCGCCTTATCCGGTTTATTCACCAACATCGCCGTAAAGCCACCAAAATCCCTAGCAATATCGCTGCGAGTTCCCGGCTTTAACTCAATTGGCTTTTTGTACTCAGACTCGGCCTGAGATTGTTTCCGAATCGGCGACTCTCTAAAAATTTCCCTCTCTCTGGCAACTACATTTTCGTTTGGCGAATTTTTAGGTATACTTATACACAAATTCTTTTTTATTTGGGCATCATTCATCAGGGGCAAATTTTCTTCCCAGCCCAAAAGCGTATCGCCAGCGTCAGTCAAAGCCCACAGCAGGGGATCTGCAACGTCATCGCCGTAAATTTGGTCGCCTGTTAAAAACAGTTGGTGGGGACGGAAATTTGGGATTCCTGCAAACTGTGCGATCGAATTATCCAAGATTGGCAGCGCATCTCTGCCGTCTCCCTGGGGCTTGCGACAAGAACCGTGAACGATACGCAAATAGTTTAAATCCTGCGGTGGCAGGGCAAAAGTCGGCAATCCGTGAGCGAAATAACCGATCGTCTCGGGCCCCAAAGCCGACAAATCAGGGGAAGCACACCACAGACAAGAAAGGAGATTTTCTTTCTGATTTTCTGGGCCTGCAACCGAGGGCGACTCGCCAACCCCAGAGAACTCAATGTCATACGCATAAATTTGTCCGTATGTCAAGACATTGCTGTTAACTGGTTTGGCAGTCACTGCCACTACGTGCAGGTACTTGCCGATCGCCACGGTAGATTTTGTACCTTGGAGCAAGGGCGCACCGACAATTTCGCAGCTGCCCCCCTCAGTCGAATAAACCTTGAGTTCGACTTGGCGCGGTGCTTTCAGAGCCAGCCAAACTGTCACGGACTGAGTTTGGGTGCGGCGCAAAATCGGGCCCGCCAGGATGAGCGGCAAGTGATGAATTCGATGATTTAATGGTGTCCACGACATAGGATAAAAAAAAATAAAATAAAGTCAGGGGTTTTCTAGCAATCAAATTTCAGGCGATCGCCCGAAGCGTCAATTTTAGATTTTAGATACTTCGACATCGCGAGCGTACAAGTTTTAGATTTGAGATTTACTGCACAGATCGAAGGAGTCCGAACTTGAGTCGAAAATTTGGGGTTCACCGCGACAGCCCTGCGGAAGCTTGTATCCGTTTCCCGGCGGGGTAAGCCGCTTAATTAATGCTAAGCCTGCCAACTCCTGCCTGCAAATTTGTAACAATTAATTAAGGAAAATTAATAATCACCATGCTACAAGAAGAACATTTACAGCATTTCCTAGATTCAGTAGGGCAGCTAGCAATTAAACCATCAGAACCCCCTGTAGAGCGCAACAGCCCACCGCTCTGCCCGTCTCCTTTAGATCGAGCGATCGACCGCCACCCCCTGACAGTGGCTCCAGAAACCCCGATCGCCCAAGTGTTAGCTCTCATGAACCCGATGCGCGTCTCCTGTCAGCTTTGTAGCGAAAAACAACAAGCTCTTCCGGGCCATGTCAAGCGCAGTTGCGTCATAGTCGTGGAGGACGATCGCCCGATCGGCATTTTTACAGAAAGGGATATCGTCAAGCTAACAACCGTCGAAGCTTGCGCCATCAAACTGACAATTGCTGACGTAATGACTCGATCGCCCATTACCCTCAAACAATCCGAGTCTCAAGACATCTTCACAGCTATGTTCACCTTGCGCCAGCATCAAATCCGGCATTTGCCCGTAGTGGATGAGGACGATCGACTTGTGGGCATGATCACCCGCGAAGCCATTAACGAAGCCCTGCAACCGGTGAACTTGCTCACCAATTTACGCTGTGCTGCAGATGTGATGGCGAAGCAAGTCATTTGTGCCCCAAAAACTGCCTCAGCCATCGATTTAGCCCAGCTAATGGTCGAACATCAAGTGAGTTGCGTTGTCATTGTCGAAGAACCGATTCAACATCCACAGCGGGCGATCGTACCAATAGAAAATTACCTTATTCCCGTCGGCATTGTCACCGAGCGCGACATTGTACAATTTCACGCCCTCGAATTAAACCTCTCCCAAATCTCCGCCGCTGAGGCGATGAGTGCGCCCTTGTTTTGCCTATCTCCCGCCGATTCCCTCTTCCGGGCCCACCAGGAAATGCAGCGGCACGGAGTCCGGCGTTTGGTAGTAGTTGGCAGTCAGGGAGAACTTTTGGGCGTTATCTCTCTCACAAGTTTGCCACAAGTTTTTAACCAATCTGAAATGTACGGGACGATCGAGCTTTTGCAGCAAGCAGTAGACGATAGAGCCGCCCAATTGCACAAAACCAACCAACTTTTGCAGCAAGAAATTTTAGAGAGGGAGCGCGCCCAAGAAGCCCTGCGCCAAGCCCACGACGACTTAAAAAAACAAGTTGAAGAACGCACCGCCCAACTTTTAGAATCAAATGAATTATTGAGACGAGATATTATCAAGCGCCAGCGAGTCGAAGAAGTGCTGCGGACAAAGCAAACTAGCTTGAAAAATCAAGCCCATCAATTAGAGGAAACTGTGCGAAAATTGCAGCAAACTCAAAGTCAATTAGTCCAAACCGAAAAAATGTCTTCATTGGGACAAATGATTGCCGGTATCGCCCACGAAATTAACAATCCAGTTAATTTTATCTACGGCAATCTTTCTCACACCAATCATTACATCAAAGAATTAATTCAACTCTTGGATCTTTACCAGAAACACTATCCCGAACCAGTCTCGGAAATTCAGGAAGCAGCAGCAGAGATGGAAATCGATTTTTTGGTGGAAGACTTATCTAAAATGCTGTCTTCGATGCAAGTAGGAACCGAACGCATCCGCCAAATAGTTCTGTCGATGCGAAATTTTTCGCGATCGGATCGATCTAACATCAAACTCGTCGATATTCACGAGGGACTCGACAGCACTTTGTTGATTTTGCAGCACCGCCTCAAAGCTCAAGGCAGACATCCAGCAATTCAAATTATTAAAGAATACGGCGATTTGCCCCGCGTCGAGTGCTATGGCTGTCAGATGAATCAAGTGTTTATGAATATTCTCGGCAATGCGATTGATGCTTTGGATGAAGAAATCCATAACGGGGAGTGGGCGAGTAAAAATGGTAAAAATTCACCGCCATCAATTCCTAGTTCTGGATTGACTGTTCCCGCAATTACAATTCGCACTGAAGTTGTTGGCGATTCTGTAGCGATCCGCATTTCTGACAACGGGCGGGGCATACCGGATGAGATTCGCCGCCAATTATTTGACCCGTTTTTTACTACCAAACCAGTCGGCAAGGGTACGGGTTTGGGACTGTCTATTTCCTACCACTTAGTTGTTGAAAAGCACGGAGGGCGGCTCGACTGCGTTTCGGAAGTTGGACTCGGTACTGAGTTTGCGATCGAAATTCCGATCGTCAGCAGTCAGTAGTCAGCAGTCAGCAGTCAGCAGTCAGCAGTCAGCAGTCAGCAGTCAGCAGTCAGCAGTCAGCAGTCAGTTGTCCGTTGTCCGTTGTCAGTTGTCCGTTGTCCGTTGTTAGTTGTTGGTTGTTAGTTGTTAGTTAGTAA
>NZ_JADEXD010000109.1 GCF_015207285.1 Tychonema sp. LEGE 07203
ATCTTAGCCCCCCCTTGATAAGGGGGGGTTGGGGGGGTGATATGTAACGCTACTTAATGAAATTGGTATTAAGTTTGTTGAAAACCTGCGCTTCTTTACATTAACTTTAAAATTGCGTGAAGATACAGCGCTGATTGCAAAGAAATAGTAAAGATATGTTTTGAGTATTGCCAACAGCCAGCAACTTAAGTTTATAGTTGTAGTGACAAATTTTTGACAGTTAGCGCGAAGATTTTGCCGGTCGCCAAAACAAGCAGGTGAAAAAAATCCTTAATAAAACTACAAGTACCCTGAAAATAATTAATTAGCAGGAAAGCCGATCGCCTGTCATGCCGATCGAGCCGCTTGATATCTAAAAACCCCTAAAACCAAGCAGACTTTTAAAAATTCTGTTTCTCGCAAATCAGTTTAACAAATCGCCGACGGGCAACAGTATTTCTAGACTTTAAAGGAGCCAAGAAAATGCCAAGCACATTTAACCCCTCAGAAATGTTTGAAGGTGTCAGCAAAGCAGAAATAATCGATCGCATCCAGCAGCTAGTTCCCCCCGGTGCCCCCGAACCCCAAGATCCCGAAATCCTAGCAGCCCTACAAACTCTCACCGCACAACTAATCTGGGCCTATCAAGCCGACGGACAATTAGAAAGCGAACCTTTCACCGACGTGCGCGATCGTACCATTCACCTGTACGCATCCGCCTGCTGCAACAAAATCAAAGGAAAAACCATCCTCATCACCGGTGGAGAAGGATGCGTCGGCCGTTTCCTGATCGAAAAACTCCTATCTCTAGGCGCAACTAACATCATTTCCGCAGACAAAGCCCGATGTCAAAACCCCGAAGAAACTCTCCCCCACTTTAACAAAGAAGGTGCAGTAACTTTCTATGCCGCCGACATTCGCAACTTCCAGGCGCTAAAACACATATTTGAGGTAGAAAAACCGCAGATTGTTTTTCACCTAGCAGCCCAGCGCCAACCCGGATTAGCTGAAATCCAAATCCGAGAAACAGTTACAACCAGCCTGTTAGGATGCAAACACGTCATCCAACTCTCCGAAGAATACGGCGTAGAAGACTGCATCTTTTCTTCCACAGGCAAAACATCTCGATATTTTACAACCGAAATTTACGCCGCCTCCAAAAAATTTGCAGAATGGCAATTTGCCAAAGCCGCTCAAGAAGGAAAAGTCACTTACGGAATGGTGCGCTTTACTCATATGTTGGAAAACAGCTTGTTCTGCGAGCAAATGTCCAAAAAAGTACAGCAAAGTAAAACAGTCAACGTTCACGCTCCGCACCGCTACGTAACCGCTCAAAATCTAATCGAAGCCGTACATTTATTACTGAATTCGCTGGTGGTTTCCGTTCCGGGAAAACTGAAAATTGTCGCCGTAAGCAATCTCGGATGGCCGACAGAAACCCTGGAAGTCGCTCTTTACAAAATTCTTGAGTCAGGCAAGAATCTGCCGATTTATTTTCAAGGACTTTTACCGGGATACGAAGAGCCGTTTTTCCTCGGACAATTTGACTGGAGCAAACCTACAGACATTCACCTCCTAATTAATGTTTTGGAAGATCCTTTCAGAAGAGTTGACGAAGCTGGCGACATGGTGACTGTAGAATTAGCTCCTTTTTCTTTGCGCGTGTTAGACAAACAAGTGTCGAAACTGGAAAGCTTAATTGTCAATCCAGATTTCCCGGAAGTGGAAATCAAGCCGGCTCTCGCAGCAGCGGAAAAAGAAGTGATTGCTTCTTCTTTTGCGTGGAGTTCCGCCGCAGAATTGCTGAAAATTTTGCAGTGGGGAATCAATCCGAAAAAACTGCAAGGTTACGGAACAGAAATTGCTAACTACAGCGAGATTATCGAACTTCTGTTGCAAGGAATGTACGGGAGGCTCAACCAAGAAGTTTTGAACAGTGCTGGAGTTAGTGCTGATGAATTTGA
The DNA here is from genome assembly GCF_015207285.1 of Tychonema sp. LEGE 07203. Classification (GTDB taxonomy): domain Bacteria; phylum Cyanobacteriota; class Cyanobacteriia; order Cyanobacteriales; family Microcoleaceae; genus Microcoleus. Next base: position 1,944 of record NZ_JADEXD010000109.1, read on the forward strand.
TGAATTAGTTGAGAGTCTGTCGGCGGTGGATTCTATTCAAGCAGAAGTGGGATATTTGCGATCGATATCGAGATGTATCAGACAATCTGTAATTCCGGCGCAGTCGGTTCAAAAAAAGTCTGAACCTGTTCCTGTTCGCGATGCAGCGTAATCGCCAAAGAGTTTAGCGATTGCTTCGCTGTTTTTATACCATTTTTCTTTCATATGTGCTATAGATGAAGTCTTAGCCCCCCCCGAAATCGCGGGGGGGTTGGGGGGGTAATATCTAGCGCTACTTTATTTCATTGGTATTAGTGGATTAAAAACAGAAAACCCAAAAACCGGGTTTCTCAAGTCTGGGCTTGTTTGAGGTTTAATTAAGCAGATGTATTTAACCTTGTCAGAATCGACATGATGTGATATAATATCTGCTCGAAGAACCGCAATCAAATTGGTTCGTAGTGAGGACTAAAGTCCTCACTACGAAGTTGATAACGGTTATTTTATCGAAAATGATATGATAATGTCGATCGCTAACCTAACAAAGCCGCAATTTTATTAAATTCACTCAACCAACTCAGTAAATCCAATTAAAATAAGGTACTAGAATTGTGCAAATAACTCAGCTACCGTTTCTATTAGTTGATGTGGTATTGTTGGCGATCGCCCTAATCCTGCTAATTCCCGTTGCAGTTCTATTTCTAGAATGCAGTGCAGCTTTCCTTTCCAGCTTCGACACCACAGACGAAACCAAAGAGCCCCGCCCCAAAATAGCAGTTTTAATTCCCGCCTACAACGAAGCAGCAGGAATTGCTGCCACTATCTCCACCATACTGCCGCAGCTAACACCTCAAGACCGCCTGTTAGTCATTGCTGACAACTGCACCGATGCTACGGCCCAAATCGCCCGCAACTGCGGTGCAACGGCGATCGAGCGCCACGACACAGAACGCAAGGGGAAGGGATACGCCCTGGATTTCGGCTTGCAGTCGATCGCCTCAGATCCCCCAGAAGCAGTCATTATGGTTGACGCAGACTGCATCTGTCAGCCAGATTCCATAGAAACATTAGCCCGCGCTGCAATGGCCCAACAAAGACCGGTGCAGGCCACATATTTAATGGAACAACCGCCCGATCCTACCCCCAAAGATTCGATTTCAGCCTTAGCATTTCTCGTAAAAAACCTAGTCCGCCCCAGCGGATTAAAACAGTTAGGATTCCCGTCATTGCTAACAGGTACGGGGATGGCTTTTCCCTGGCTAATCATTCGAGATGTTCCCTTAGCTAGCAGCAATATCGTGGAAGATATGCAAATGAGTTTGGATTTGGCGATCGCCGGACATCCAACCGTATTCTGCCCCGAAGCCAGAGTCACAGGGTGTTTGCCGCAGCAGCAGGAAGCAGCTAAAACTCAAAGAACCAGATGGGAGCACGGACACATCCAGACGTTGCTAACTCAGACTCCCAGGCTGGCGACAGCTTCGATCGAGCAACAGCGTTTTGACTTAATGGCGATCGCCCTCGACTTATCAGTCCCTCCCCTATCGCTTTTAGTTGCTATTTGGTTTGCCGCTTTTGCCGCCTCCATACTAGCAGCAATCATCGGAGCATCCGCGATTCCTGCCATTTTGCTAGGAGTACAAGGACTGCTAATTTTAGTTTCAATTGTCAGCGCTTGGGCAAAATTCGGGCGTGCCGACATTTCCGGCGCAACTCTTTTATCCGTACCGTTTTATATCCTGTGGAAAATCCCTTTATATCTCGGTTTTCTGCTGAAGCGACAAACCAAATGGGTACGAACAGAACGCGATGTTTAGTATTTGGTAATATAAAGTCTGCATCTTGAGTCACAATACAGAAATCGTTCAACTTGGTAAATTCCCAGATTTCTGTATCTGTTTTCTCTGCTAGCCCATGCAACTGAACATGGCTAGCGTTAGGGAAAATATCAGCCAAGCGAGTAACTAATTTTCGGCTCAGATTTTGATCGAATAGTAGTTTCAAGCGACACTCACCGAAGCAACTAAACGACGATCGCGCGATCGGCGACAAACTCTAAACAGGCTCTAATGTCTGTTTCTGTCAGTTCTGGAAAGTCGTCAATAATCTCAGTAATAGACATTCCAGAAGCCAGCCAGCCAAGAACATCGTAAACCGTAATTCGCATCCGACGAATGCAGGGCTTGCCACCACGCTTATCCGGTTCTATGGTAATGATATCGCGATAGCTCATGATACAGGTAAAGTGTTTGCATCTACATTATCAGAAAATTGGGTTGAAAACCCGTCCTTTGAGGACGGCTTTTTTGCATTGTTAAGTAAAATAACAAATCCATCTTCACAAATGAATATGGTAGAGTATAGCAATCAGACAAGATGTAAAAACCTACCTCCGGACTGGGGGAAAGTCTACGCCCAAAACATTCTTGAGGAGATATGACTGTGCGCGTAACGTGCAAAGGCGGTCAGCGAAAGGAACCCTAGGAATAGGGATATTAAGACCCAAATGTCTTAAGAATCCTCGTGCCTTTAGGCCGAGGAGTGTCAAAGAAAAACATATCTGAAAATAAAAACAAAAAAAATCTGAAGCTGGAAAATTCCAACTTCAGACTTTTACTAACTCCCCGGGTAGGATTTGAACCTACGACCAATCGGTTACACTTATCCCAACGTTTCCGAAGGGCGCGGACTATTTCATCATCCCTAAAACGCAGACTTAGCATCTGTCGCGGGATGTCGGGCGCTGTGAGATTTATTGGTTAGGCTCCTCATCTCTAGTCTCTGCACCTTTCCGGCTACTTGCGATCGAAACCGCTGCCTTTCGCCAGACTTGGCTCAAGATTGCCGCCACCCGAAGTGCTGCGGTTTCCTTGAATTCACCCGATTTTTCAGTACCCGTTACCGGATAAAGCTGCTATGTCACTAGGGCTTTTGGTTAATACCAAAGGCTTGCATTCATTACAGCCGACCGCTCTGCCACTGAGCTACCGAGGATTGGGGGTTTTTGTTACCCACATATACTAACAATAGCTGAACTTACTCGATTTGGCAAGCTTTTTTGCAAACTTTTTTTTTCTCATGCAGCAAGCGGGTTTGGGGCGTTAATGCAGCCCCATTCTCATTCTGGCAAGGCGCTGCTGCGATTCTGGATCGAGGGAATTGGCGAGAAAGCGACTGGAATTTTGTTTGCGGGATTTGTGCTGGCGTTCGCTGCGGCGGGCGGTGGATTCTACGTCAGCCGCTAGTTGTTGGGCGGACATCCATTCGGCACCGTAGCCGACTACGGTTAATTGCTGCGCTCGGTCTGATGTGGCGACAATCATGCGCGCTTTGCCTTTGACCGATCGCAACTCATACCGCAAATTAGCACAAGACTTCTCAATATAAGTATCTGCTGTCTGACCGAAGTCAGTGTAGTGCACAGATAAATTTTTAGTAATAATTTCTTTAACGCTGGGAGTATGCCGATAGTGAGCGTCAAACACGAGTCTGGCCTCAAAATCTTGTACGGCGCTGTAGTTAACTAAAACCTCGATCAACTCGCGGCGGGCTGTTTCGAGTTGGTCGCGATCGCGCTTCTCTCGGAGTCGAGGCCAAAGTCCAATCATGTTATAGCCATCTACAAGTAAAACTGCTTGCGATATATAGGGTGACATGGTTCAAGGCTGAAGAGCTCCAGCAGATAGAGGACATTATTTGCATTGTTTGTCAAAGCTTTTATTAAATCTTATTATAAAATGATGTTCGATCGCTAGCTGCAATGTTCGCAGCAAAAACTCAACCCCCCAAAACGCTAGGGATTTGGGGGGTAAGATTTAAGACTTCGGCGATTGTCGCGCCAGCGATAAAATTTCCGGCTTATTCGACAGATTCCAGAGATACGGGCGATCCGACAACTGTCGGCAGAAATATCTTCTCAACCGCAGGAGTACAGCCGAGCCACTGCACCGACAAATCCGCAAACTGCTGCGGAGGGCCGCTCACGCAAAAACGAGTCGGCAGCGCAGCACCAGAATTCCGCAACCCCAAAACCTCCAACTCTCTAGCAGCAGCAGCCACCACCCGCACCGCAGGATCGATCGGCTTCACCCCAGCCGGCAAAAGCGAACCCAGCACCGGAGCCAACAGCGGATAATGAGTGCAGCCGTAAATCAGCGTATCGATGTGCTGCTGAATCAAAGGAGCCAAATATTCCCTAGCCACCTCATAAGTATAAGGATCGTGAATCCGGTTTTGCTCCACCAGCGGCACAAAAGCCGGACAGCTAATCTGCCATACCCGACAATCCGCATCCATTTCCAAAATCGCATTTCGATAAGCATTGCTAGCAGCCGTAGCCGGAGTTGCGATCACCCCGATCCGCTTGCCTTGCTGCACCGCAGCCTGCGCCCCCGGCAGAATTACTCCCAGCACCGGAATATCAAACTCGGCCTGCACCATCTCCATCGCCAAAGCAGAACTGGTGTTGCAGGCCATAATCACCATTTTCACATCCTGTTCCACCAGCCAGGTCATTATTTCCCGGACAAAATGCACAATTTCCGAAGCTGCGCGAGTGCCGTAAGGAAGCCTTGCCGTATCTCCAAAATAAAGTATAGATTCGTTGGGCAATTGTTGGTACAACTGCGTCAAAACAGTTAAACCGCCCACGCCGCTGTCAAAAATACCGATTCTTTTTTGTCCAGAGTCTGTTGTCATTTTTTAATAATTAGTTGTCTGTTGGTAGTTGACAGGAAAGCAGTTGGTAGTTGGCAGTAGTCAGTTGGCAGTAGTCAGTTGGCAGTTGGCAGTAGTCAGTTGGCAGTTGGCAGTAGTTAACAGTCAACAGTCAACAGTCAACAGTCAACAGCTAACAGCTAACAGTCAACAGCTAACAGCTAACAGTCAACAGCTAACAATTCCCTAATGACTAATGACTAATGACCAATGACTGCTGACTGCTGACTGCTGACTGCTGACTGCTGACCATTATCTTTGTTGAAGATAAACTAAGATGCCGCGAGCGATCGAAGCCGCCATTTGACTGCGGTAAGCCGGATCGGAAAGTTTGGCAGCATCCTCAGCACCCGTGACAAAACCCACTTCCAGCAAAACAGAAGGCATAGAACTCTTCCTCAAAACATAAAATCTCGCCTGCCGCACCCGGCGGTCAGCCGCCCCCGTCCCGTCCAAAATACTGGCGTGAATCACCCGAGCTAAATCTTTCCCGCTATCGAAATAATAAGTCTCAATCCCGTTAACATCAGGCCGGCTCATATTAATCGCATTAGCGTGAATGCTGACAAACAAAGTAGCATTCACCCGTTCGGCCAAAGAAACTCTCGGTTGCAGGTCGATTTCGCTGTCGTCAGTCCGAGTCATCACCGCCTGCACGCCTTGCTGTTCCAGCAGCCTCGCCACCTGATACGAGATATCTAAAACAATCTCCTTTTCCTGAATGCCCTGAATGCCGACTGCACCTGGATCGCGGCCGCCGTGGCCCGGATCGATCGCTACCACGAAGCGACGGTTAGCAGCTTGGGGCAAATCCCCCGATCCGATCGTCCTTCTCGGCAGCGGCTGCGGATTGGAATCGCGATTCAAAGACGGCCCGGCGCTAGCATTCGTCCCGCGCAACTGCAAAGACAGCAACTGCGGGCCCGGTCTCGTCACCCTGCCTACCTCTACCCCCGATCGCGGCTGCACCCAAATCAGCACAGTCTCCGCGTCTTCCTGACTGGCAGTAAAAGATACAGGGCTGTTGCCATCGAGCTGAGGAATTTGCCCCACCAGGGAACTAGAAGAAATTCTCAGCCAGTAAGCTCTCGACGACTGGTCCCACCCGCTGGTATAGGAGACCTGGCGGTCAGTTCTCACCATCAGTTGCGTGCCGTTGCTGGCTAAATCAATCGACAGAACTCTTGCTAAAGCCGATCGCTCTGGTCTTCCAACAGCTACGGGCTGGGAGCGGCTGAGGATTGGTGCAATCGTACCCCCCGGCGACAGCACAACGGAGCCGGAATTGTTCACAGACGCGCGCCACTGAGTATTAGAACCCTTCAGCCGCAAGGTCACGCGGGTAACGGGCGGGTCTGTTGGCAGTTGCCGGACTTCAACTCGATCGACACCGAGCTTGCCGTTAGTTTGAGGCTGCTGGCCGCCCGCGCCCGGAGCTAAAGTAGCTCCTTCTATGTCGAGGGTAGCGATGTCTCCGGCGCGACTTTGTTCAAAATTAATTTGGGGGCGGCCGCCGGCAGTGCGGACTAAAAAACCGTCTGCTGTCAGTTGAACGTTCTGAACAACTGTTGCTTCTGCCGACTGGGGTTCGGCTGCTGAAGGTTCAAGCGATAACCTTTCTCCCCCTGGTTCTGAAATCGGATTTGGAGTTCCGGTGCGCGTCGGTGCGGGCAAATCCACTGTCCACTCGCTGGGAGAAATCCCCCGGAATTTTACTTGCTGGGGGTCTAGAGTAAATCCGTCTCTGAGTTCGACTACAATTCTGGTTGTGTTGCTGTCAAATTGTCCTACTCGCACCGATTCGATCGCCCCTGAGAGCAGTTTGTTGACCGAGGGACGGCCCAGACTCGTTCCCGGCAAGTCGATTACCAAGCGCGTAGGGTTGAAAATCAGTTGAGCTTTGGGTTGCACTCCCCCGTCTGTTCTGATGTAGAGCCGGTTCTCTGAAGCATCAAACCGCCAAGATTGCAGTCGGGCTGCTTCGGCGGCTCCGGCGAGCAAAAATACACTTAAGAAACTCGGTAGTAGCCAGTGGAATTTCACGACAGTTTTTTCCTCGTTTGCGTTACTACTAAAAGCTGGAAGGGTGCTGTTTGCCCGATCGGCTTTCAGCAGTTAGCCGCCAGCCGACCGTGGGCGCGGGGGCCCTCAGTTGTTGGCTAAATTGACTTTTTTATGCGTTAACAGGCTGCCAAATGCCAGAAAATGGCATTTTTTAACTTTCCCGTATACTTGGGGGCGATCGGTTATAAGCTGAATGAGAAATTGTTGGCACAAGGGAAGGTATTTATAGCAGAAGAATGGTTGAGAGTTAACTGTTGACTCGATTTTATGATTCTGATGCAGCCGGAAAAGATATAAGAAGTAATAAAACCGTTGGTTTCAGCAATTAATAACGTCCTTGTCGGGCGGTTGCTATATTTCTCGGAGCGGAAAACCAGGTATTTTTTTGCGTTGAGAAGGTACAAGTTAGAACTTAGAATTTTACGGTCTTTCAACAAAGCGCTTTCATTGCTCTTTCATCGAAAGCGCATCTTGTTTTGCCAAGGGTAATAATCCGCTTGACAGTTGCATTTTCTAACTTTTCATAGACTACCTCGATAACTTAACAACCTGCGCCGATAACAATCCGGATTGCCCTGATAGAAGTAACTTTTGAAAGCAGCTAAATGTTACTCCCAGACCAACTTCCTTATCTTTTCTGACAAGGGTTTTTGCTAACAGCTTGACAGTGAAGTACGACTGCATAGAACCGCTGTTCTTTGTTTTCTGGGATTTTTATAGTCGCTTGGGAGGGCAATGTTTTGTCGTCAACACTCTTCGATGGTGGACGAGGGACAGCCAGAGCATTGTTTGGTTGACGGAGGAAAAAGTGTTGAGGGTAGATATAGCGATCGCACTTTTGATTTTTGGACAGGATTTTTGGACAGTAGAAAGAGTCGATCGGCTTCTCGATAAAACCTGTGATTTGGTTTGATGACCTGCCTTTCGACTAACGGCATAACTTGTATATAATACTACCAGTTAGAGAAGATACACGATCTGGGCGATTGTGTCAATGCCTGAGTTTCTGAAAAAAGCAACCGCAAATGAAAGTACATCGATCGACTCGCAGAAAGACGGAGACTTGCTTTCCCATAAGAGTTACCCCCAGCCTAAAAAGTTGTTGAGGTTAGTTCCAAAATTATGTAAAACCATAGCACTGGGCGCGATCGAGTTCTAACAAGTTTATTTTCGATCCGGATCGATGCCTGCAAGTTATCGGCGCTGCAACGATCGATCGCCCGCAGCCGCAAAATTCCGGTTCATCCAGTCCAAAATTGCTTGATTTACTTGTTCCGGGCATTCATCCTGGGGACAGTGGCCGGCATTGTCCAATTCAACTAGCTCTAGATGACTGGGATTGCATTCGACAAATTGGTGGGGCTGGGCGAACCGAGGGGGAATCATCCGGTCTTGTTTGCCCCAAATTAACAGCATCGGGATTGTTAAATTTCGCAGCACAGTCTTGACACCGGGGCCGCACTGTGCACTGCCGACAGCTTTAAACAAAGCGCAGAAGGCGCGGGCGGCTCCGCGATCGCCCGCTGGCCCTGCTAGAATTTCAACTAATTCGTCGCTAACAGCTCCGGGGTTGGCGTAGGCAAAGGCAACCCAGCGACGGACGATAGCAGGCTTGCGGGCGATCGAAAACAAAGGCCTGAGTATGAGGGGAGAAACAAATAAATTTTCTATAGATTCGATCGCAGGTAACAGCCATCCGGGCACAGCCTCGGCTCGCACAGATGGGTCTGGGAGGCTAATCATCACCGTGCCGGCCACCATGTCCGGGTGAGCCGCCGCCGCGGCCAGACAAATCAAGGAACCGATCGAATTTCCTGCCAATATGACCGGCTCACAGATAAAAGTCCGCCAAAAATCGTAAACTTGATCGACCCACAAAGACACGCTGTAGTTGGCAGGAGCTTTTTGGGAAGCGCCAAAACCCAACAAATCCAAGGCGTAAACCGTGTGATTTTCGGCGAGCGGGGCGAGATTTTGTCGCCAGTGTCCGATCGAAGCTCCAAACCCGTGCAGTAAAATAATCGGTGTTCTCGATGCGGCCTCGACCTTTGGTTCGGCCGCAGAATCTTGAAATTCGATCGCACCTGGATTTGGCCCCAAAGCCGGCCGCAAGTAAGTGTACCGAGTTTGCCAACCCCGCCACACCCAGTCTCGTTGAGTACCCACCCGTTGGTGCCACTGTAAAAAATTTGTCAATTTTGCCTCAGCTCGCAACATAAATTTACACTTCCCGATCCCTATTCTACAAGGCAAATCAGGCGGCTTGGGGACTGGCCGGACGGGTGTGGCGGGGTAAGAAAAGCCGTTTTACCCGATCTTTAACGATTTACCGTGATTTTTTGATTGTTTGGCGATCGGTCAGGCACGGGGGCGGGCGCTCTTGTGTGAAGTTAAAATAAAACTAGGCAGAAACTCAGCCAGACTGAGTAGAATAGCAAGTATTGTAAGACTTCATTTACGATCTTTAAAATATGCCCCAACGATGAAGCTGAGGGCAGACAGGGCGCGGTAGTACGTCCGGTGAGGGTAACAACTTGCCAAATAGCTCGATCGGACAAAGTGAAATATTGACCGGTCAAACCTGTAACTATCAAGAAGCTTCGCTATTAAACTACTGCTTGTAAAAACATTCATGCCTGTGATTGAAAGAAGACAAAATCGCAACCTACCCCAGATTAACGAAAACATTCGATACCCCACAATCCGGGTGATCGATACTGACGGCGGGCAACTAGGGATACTGACACCCGCAGAAGCGCTGCGCCTGGCAGAAGAAAAAGAACTCGACCTGGTACTTGTCAGCGACAAAGCTGACCCGCCCGTATGTCGCGTCATGGACTACGGGAAGTACAAATTCGAGCAGGAAAAAAAAGCGCGAGAAGCCAAGCGGAAGCAGCACACTGCTGACGTGAAGGAAGTGAAGATGCGCTACAAAATAGAAGAACACGACTACCAAGTGCGCCTCAAACTAGCAGACCGCTTTATCAAAGCTGGGGACAAAGTAAAAGCCACGATCATGTTCAGAGGTCGGGAAATCCAACACAGCAACCTAGCAGAGGACTTGCTCAAACGCATGGCCACAGATTTGCAGGAAATCGCAGAAGTGCAGCAAGCCCCGAAAAAAGAAGGACGCAGCATGATGATGCTGCTGTCGCCGAAAAAATAGCAACAGCGAGAGGGTCATCGGTAGACCTCTCCAATAATTATTGTGGAGCAGGCATCCAGCCTGCTTTTCACAGCCTTTTTACGAGAAGTCCAGTCATCAGTCAATACCAATAGACTGGTGACGGCGGACCGATCGCCGGGCCAGAAAACCGATAAGCTGTTGCCCATTGAAATTGTGTATGGTGATTGAGAGGGAGAGGGGGAGAAGGGGAGACGATTTGAGACCGTAATCGAAATATACAATTTAAATACCGCCAGAGCTGACAAGTTTGCGACGGTTGCAGTGGAAGACCAAAACAAAAATGTTAGACTCCAGTTCCCGGTCTCAGATTCACGGCGCAGCAAGTAAATCTAAAATCTCAAATCTCAAATCGGAATATTAACGCACCAGAAGCATGGAAAACTTTCAAATCGGCGCGATCGCCGGAGCAAGACAAGGAGTGCTGCGATCGCTCAACCTGCGATCGGAAGAATTAGAGCGAACCTTACTGATGTTCCTCGTCTACACTCTAACCTCCGTCGGGCTGATCTGGCTGGAACTGAGCACGGTAGGTTTGTTTTTAGACGAATTCGGTGCAGACAAACTGCCCTGGATTTACATAGCCAGCGCCTTTATCGGTTCGAGTCTGGGCTTTGTCTACTCGTGGCTGCAAAAAATCCTGCCGCTGAGGCGCACCGTCGTAGTGGTTCTGGGAATGATGTCGGTACCGCTATTTTTGTTTCGATTCGGCATCGGCTACGAAAATACTAAGATAGCTGGCATCAGCATCGCTTTTATTACTATTTTTTTGATGTGGCTGTGGGTGGAAGCTTGCTACGTCCTCAACGACCTCAATACTTCTATCACTTCCAATCAACTTTTTAACATTCGAGAAATCAAGCGCACCTATCCGTTAGTCAGCAGCGGCTATCTAGTAGCTGGAGTAGTCAGCGGATTTTCTCTGCCACTCTTGCTGTACGTAGTCGGACTCGAAAACGTGACGCTGATATCCGGGTTGATGGTGGCGACAGGCTCGGTGCTGCTGTACTACCTCACGGAAAAATACAGCCAAGCATTCCCGGAAACAGCTCGCTGGACAGATGACGACGACGAAGACGACCAACAAGAATTTGCCGCCCGCAAAGTTACAGGCCCGCTGCAAAAATACGCCATACCTCTAGTCAGTTTCTTCGTCCTGGCAGAAGTCCTCTACGTTTTGGTAGATTTCCAATTCTACAGCCAGCTAGAATACCAAAACCCGGGGGACGGAGCGAGCTGGATCGCTAGCTTCCTGGGGATTTACGAAGGTATACAAGGTCTGTTTCAAGTGGCGACTCAGTGGTTCGCTTCCAGCCGGTTGGTGGAAAGAATCGGGGTATTCGTGACGGCGATGATTTTGCCGGCGGGTATCGCAATACTGGGGGTGCTGACCATAGGAGCATCTCTGGGCCAGCTAGTATCTGTGTTCATCGGACTGATATTGCTGAGATTTTTAGACGAACTGCTGCACTACACTCTATTGGAAACCGTGAGCCCGGTTTTATTTCAGCCGATTCCTGACAATATTCGATCGGGCATTCAAACTTTGGTCAACGGTGTGGGCGAACCTTTGTCCTGCGGAGCAACAGGAGTAGTCATCCTGGTGATGCTGTGGGTGACACAGAAGATACTCCCCCAGCAAGATGAAAGCGCATTTCACGACCAGCAAAGCTTGATATTTATTGGTGCGATCGTAGTTTTGGCGCTGGTGTGGGTATTTGTGGTGTGGCTGATCCGCTCTCAATACGTCGGGCTGTTGGTCAAAAGTGCCGAACGCGGGCGCTTGGGCGTCACAGACGTTGACCTCAAAGCTCTCAAGCGTGCCGTAGTGGAAACTCTTGAACAGCCGGGGGGCGAAGATGAAAAGCGCTCTTGTATAGAACTGCTGACTCAAATTGACCCCAAAAATGTCGGAGAAGTTCTCGCACCTATCCTGGATTCGCTTTCCCCAGTTTTGCAGTGCCAGAGCTTGGAAACAATGCTGCAACACCCGAACCCCGCATATTTAGAAGATGTCCGCGCACTTTCAAAGCAATCTTTGCCTCCGGAGGTGCTGGCCTTGGCTTTGCGCTACATCTGGCTGACGGAAGCTGAACCGAATATCGACAACTTGCGGCCTTATTTGCAGCCGAACGTCGATCCGGTGGTGCGGGGTACGGCGGCTGCTTTAATTATGAGAAGGGGCGATCGCCAGCAAAAAGCAGAGGCTACTAACACGCTGCGCCAAATGCTGACACACAAGCTCGAACGAGAACGGGTGATGGGGACGCGGGCTCTGGGAGAGGCTGATTATTTGCAAGGACTGCGGCTGTACATTCCCAATCTGTTGCAAGATGAATCTCTGCGAGTGCGCCGCGCTCTGTTAGACGTGATTTCTTCTACTCATTCGGAAGAATACTATCCTTCGCTGCTGCGGGGACTCGGTTACAAATCGACTAGGGAAGCGGCTTTGCAGGCTATAGTCAAACTTCACAACGATGCTATTCCTTTGCTGGTGTATTTGGCTGAGGACATCCACAAGCCGGATTTGGTCAGGTTGCAAGCTTGGACGGCTCTGGGTCAAATTGGGACTGTAGAGGCGATCGACATTTTGGTCAGCAATTTGATGACGGCTTGGGGAACTACGAGGCGCAACATCCTCCGCATCCTGTTGAAAATGCCCTCGGAAGCGGGGATAGAAGGGGTTCTAGACCGGATCGGCCGCAGCGGATTGGAAACTCTCATCGAACAGGAGTTGATGTTTATCGGTCAAATTTATGCCGGTTTGGTAGATTTGTCTGGGGTAACAACCTACGGCAATTTTGCCGGTGGAGATACCGACAGCGGCATACCTGAGAACGATACAGCTCAACTTTTGCAGCGGGCTCTGGCGGGGTTGGAAGCTGATGCTAAGGAACGGTGTTTTTTGCTGATCAAGTTTCTTTATCCGGCGGATACGGTACAAGCTGCTGCTTTCAATATCTCTTCGGGCCAACCTTCTATGGTGGCTAGGGGATTGGAAATTCTTGACAATACTGTGGATATAGTTAGGAAGCGAGCGCTGATCAATTTGTTGGATCAGAACTCGGAAAGAGAAAAATTGACCAATCTCTCGGAATTGATGGTTTACAAACCTCTAGCCCCCAGCGATCGTTTGCGCCGCTTGCTAGAATTGCGCCACTTCCTTTCGGATTGGACTTTGGCTTGCTGCTTTCACTTGGCGAGGGAAGCCCGCTGGAGCCTTACGGCTCAACAAACTCTCGTATGTCTGCAACACCCGACGGGTTTTGTTCGCGAAGCAGTGTTAGCTTATTTGAAAATAGCTTCGCCGCGAGCTTTGCTCGAATTGTTGCCGAGGCTGCAAAATGACCCCGATAATTTGGTATCGGCTCAAGTTGAAGAGATGATGGCAGAGTTGGGTGTTGGGGGGAAAAGGTAAAGTTAGTTAGTTGTTAGTTGTTAGTTGTTAGTTAGTAGGGGCGGTGCCCCTGTGCCCGCCCTCTTAGTTGTCCGTTGTTAGTTGCCAACAGTTAACAGTTAACAGTCAACAGCCAACAGTCAACAGCCAACAGCCAACAGTCAACAGCCAACAGCCAACAGCCAACAGCCAACAGTCAACAGCCAACAGCCAACAGCCAACAGTTAACAGTTAACAGCCAACAGCCAACAGCCAACAGTTAACAGCCAACAGCCAACAGCCAACAGCCAACAGTTAACAGTTTTTATTCCCCCTGACCCTGTTTAAGTTTAAATCAATCACTGCATCGCATTATGCTAACTAGCGTCGAACGCCTATTGTTTGTCAGGGAAGTTCCGATTTTTAAGGAACTGCGGGATGATTTTCTCGTGCGCCTAGCATCCGTAATGGATGAACTTTCGTTCCCTTCTAAGCACAGGATTTTTACGGAAGGACAAGAAGGTCGATCGCTCTATATTTTGGTGTCGGGAACGGTACGGGTGCATATAGGCGATCGCGATTTGGCACAGTTGAAGGCGGGGGCTTGTTTTGGGGAAATGTCGCTGTTTGATGCGGAACCTCGATCGGCTTCTATTTCTACTGTGGAACAATCGGAGTGCTTGATGCTGACTCAAATGCAGCTTTATGATGCGATCGATGAAACGCCGGGAATTGCTGTTAATATTATTCGCTTGCTGTCGCGCCGGATTCGCGAATTGAATCTAAAGTTGAATGCAAAAGAGGTGATTGTGTCGCCGGCAGATACTGTTAGAGTTGCTGAAATGCGATGAAGTTTGGGAATTAGTCAGTTGTTAGTTGGTAGGGGCGGTGCCCCCGTGCCCGCCCTTAGTTGTTAGTTGTCAGTTGTTGGTTGTTAGTTGTTGGTTGTTAGTTGTCAGTTGTTAGTTGTCAGTTGTCAGTTGTCAGTTGTTCTTAGAAATTGGTAATTGAGCATAGTTTCTTCCTTCTTCCTTCTTCCTTCTTCCTTCTTCCTTCTTCCTTCTTCCTTCTTCCTTCTTCCTTCTTCTAGCAAACAATTAAAAACCCGGTTTCTGAAAAAAACCGGGCTATTTAAATCGAGGTTGAAGCGCGATTTACTGTCTAAAATATTCGGAAAATAAAAGGATAGCGGTAAGGTTGGTTAGGATTTTCCAAAACGTGGAGGATAGCCATTATTGTCAGCCCCCAGTGCAGTACGAAGCCGATTAAGCCAGCCAAACCCAATGTCAAAAAAGATAGCGGCACCAGAATCAGAGCGTACGCCCATACATTCAGGTGAAAATTGATGGCTTCTGTGGCGTTTTCTTTGACAACGGGGTCATCTGATACTAATAATACTGCGATCGGCGCTCCGATCGACAATCCTAACGTACTGAAAAAAATCGCCCCGTGGCACACCAGTGATAGCAGCTTCCGCTTGTCGGAGTCGTACATATGACTTTTATTCCTTGACTTTAGTGATAATTTTACCTTCTATAGCAACTCTAGCACAGGCTATAATGGCGATCGGGTGATGATTCCCCTACTTACTTTGTGATGACAACTGAACTCGAAACTGAACTGCTAACTGCTGTGGAGCACCGGCGCAACTTTGCTATTATCTCGCACCCAGACGCGGGAAAAACTACTTTGACAGAAAAGCTGCTGCTTTACGGAGGTGCAATTCACGAAGCAGGTTCTGTGAAAGCGCGGCGGGCTCAGCGACACGCTACCTCTGACTGGATGGCGATGGAACAGCAGCGGGGAATTTCGATTACTTCTACTGTTTTGCAGTTTGAGTATAAAAATTATCACATTAATCTGCTCGATACTCCGGGACACCAAGATTTTAGCGAAGATACTTATCGAACTCTGGCGGCGGCTGACAATGCGGTGATGCTTGAGGATGCTGCTAAGGGTTTGGAACCGCAAACTCGCAAGTTATTTGAAGTTTGTAAGCTGCGTAGTTTGCCTATTTTTACTTTCTTTAATAAGCTCGATCGCCCTAGCAGAGATCCTTTAGATTTGTTGGACGAAATTGAGAAGGAATTGGGCTTGCAGACTTATCCGGTAAATTGGCCGATCGGTACCGGCGATCGCTTCAAGGGTGTTTTCGATCGCAGGGGGCGCAAAATTCACTTATTCGAGCGGACTCAACACGGTTCTCGCGCCGCTGTTGATACGGTAATTGAATTGGGCGATCCGCGCATTGAGGATTTGTTGGAACAAGACCTTTACTATCAGCTCAAAGAAGAGTTGGAACTGCTCGACGAGTTGGGAGCCGAACTGGATTTAGACTCCGTGCGGGCTGGGAAAATGACTCCGGTTTTCTTTGGCAGCGCCATGAGCAATTTTGGGGTAGAACTGTTTTTAGATGCGTTTTTAGATTACGCAATGAAGCCGATCGCCCGCAACAGCAGCGCCGGAGATTTGCCCCCAACTTACGAAGATTTTACCGGGTTTGTGTTCAAATTGCAAGCGAATATGGATCCCAGACACCGCGATCGGGTGGCGTTTATTCGGGTTTGTACCGGCAAATTTGAAAAGGACATGAACGTGACTCACGCTCGGACTGGTAAAACAGTGCGTTTGTCAAGGCCTCAAAAGTTATTTGCTCAGGATCGAGAGTCGATCGAAGTTGCGTATCCGGGCGATGTGATCGGTTTGAACAATCCGGGAGTATTTGCGATCGGCGATACTATTTACACCGGGCAAAAACTCGAATACGAAGGGATTCCCTGTTTTTCCCCGGAACTTTTTGCTGTTTTGAGAAATCCCAATCCTTCTAAATTTAAGCAGTTCCGCAAAGGCGTTTCCGAGTTGCAGGAAGAAGGCGCAGTACAAATTATGTATTCGGCTGACGAGTCGAAACGCGAACCAATTTTGGCAGCAGTAGGACAGTTGCAATTTGAGGTGGTGCAGTTCAGAATGCAGTCGGAATACAATGTGGAAACGACGATCGAGATGTTGCCTTTCAGTGTAGCTCGCTGGGTTGACGGCGGTTGGGAAGCGCTGGAAAAAGTTGGGCGGCTGTTTAATACGGTGACGGTGAAAGATAGTTGGGGAAGGCCGGTTTTGCTGTTTAGAAATGACTGGAATTGCCGGCAGGTGGAAGGGGAGCATCCTGTATTGAAGTTAAATGCGATCGCCCCTGTGGTTTCCGGTTTAGCTGTTAGCGAAGATTGAGATTACCGCAGGCAAAGGACACAACACTGTTGTGTCCATACAAATGATATTGATTCGGCTTAAATACGCCGGATATAATAAGTTACAATCACGGATCTAACAGTTTTTCTAAGATGGTGTAAATGTCTTTTCTGTCACCATCTTTACGTCTCCCCAGCCCCACAAAAACAACTAGAACTCAATCATTGTTCGACTTGATAAACTATACGATAAGCTGTCCAACAGCTCGGATGCTGCGAAATCCTGATAGGTTATCTACTCTTGGTTGTGATGCACAGATGCGGCCAAAAACCCGGTTTCTTTGA
This sequence comes from Tychonema sp. LEGE 07203, assembly GCF_015207285.1. Classification (GTDB taxonomy): domain Bacteria; phylum Cyanobacteriota; class Cyanobacteriia; order Cyanobacteriales; family Microcoleaceae; genus Microcoleus. The sequence continues at coordinate 18,793 of NZ_JADEXD010000109.1, forward strand.
GGAAGCGCGAAAGGCCAGAAACCGGGTTTTTTCGACAATTGTTGGTTGTGATGCACAGATGCGGCCAAAAACCCGGTTTCTTTGAGGAAGCGCGAAAGGCCAAGAAACCGGGTTTTTTCGACAATTGTTGGTTGTGATGCACAGATGCGGCCAAAAACCCGGTTTCTTTGAGGAAGGAGGGTGGCCCAGAAACCGGGTTTTTTCGACAATTGTTGGTTGTGATGGGTAGATTTTGGCAAAAACCCGGTTTCTTTGAGGAAGGAGGGTGGCCCAGAAACCGGGTTTTTTCGACAATTGTTGGTTGTGATGGGTAGATTTTGGCAAAAACCCGGTTTCTTTAAGGAAGCGCGAAAGGCCAAGAAACCGGGTTTTTTCGACAATTGTTGGTTGTGATGGGTAGATTTTGGCAAAAACCCGGTTTCTTTAAGGAAGCGCGAAAGGCCAAGAAACCGGGTTTTTTCGACAATTGTTGGTTGTGATGCACAGATGCGGCCAAAAACCCGGTTTCTTTAAGGAGGCGCGAAAGGTTTAGAGTAGAATCCTAGATTTAGGCTAGAATAGTTGCCCTGTAAGGATTTTACAAAATATGTCAAATGGGTTCTATAATCATTCGTAGTTTGGGTAGAGCGACAGCAAACCCTACGCTGTGCTCTGCCTAACTCTGGAGGGGCGATCGCTCGTTGGGTTTCGTTTCTTAACCCAACCCCCAACTAAAAAACTTTATAAATCAACCAGTTAACAGTTTTGATATGTTTATTATTTTTCCGATTCTTTGTGGGCTTTTGATATTTATAATTTTTTATAACTTCCATAGGTGCTGGCGGGTGGCTATCTTGGAATCGGCAATACTATGGGGACTTTTAGTAGCGGGAATTACCGAGTTTTTGAGTTCAATAAGGTTCCTTAATTTTAGTGGAATATTTACTTTTTGGTTGTGGCTGGATTTAATATTAGGATTTATTGTACTTAAAAAAGTAAGACTAAAAATTTTTGGATTCAATTTTCAGAATATAAAAATAGATCCTTTCTTGACTCTGCTTTTAACTTGTGTAGCTTTCATAACTTTGACAGTAGGTTTAATTGCTGTAGTAGCACCCTCTAACAACTGGGACTCTTTGGATTATCATCTGCCGCGCGTAGTTCACTGGATACAAAACCGCAGTGTTGAGCACTATCCGACAAGTTACACCCCCCAGTTATACAGTGCTCCTTGGTCGGGATTTGCTGTGATGCACTTGCACATTTTAAGCGGAGGCGATCGCTTCGCAAATCTTGTGCAATGGTTCAGTATGGTTGGCAGTCTAATTGGAGTATCTCTGATTGCTAAACAACTGGGAGGCGATTTGCAGAGTCAAGTTTTCTCTGTTGTCCTGTGTGCAACTATTCCTGTGGGAATTCTTCACGCATCTAATGCTAAAGATACCTATGTAGTTGCTTTCTGGTTAGTTTGTTTTGTTTACTATGTTGTCTCGACAACCAACGAACAAATAACTTGGAATCATATATTTAAAATGAGTGCCAGCTTGGGACTTGCTATTTTTAGTAAAGGCACAGGATATATATATGGACTGCCATTTTTTATATGGTTTGTATTGATGGATGTTCAGCGCGATCGCAGACAAGTGTTTAAGCATATTTTAGGGAGCGCTGCGGTGATTGTGCTGATTAACTCCGGTCATTATCTCCGGAATATAGAATTATTTGGCGCGGCCACTTCTACATACCCATACAAATGGAGTCCTGATGCCTATGGAATTCCTATCTTCCTTTCAAGTATAGTGAAAAATGCCAGCTTGCACATGGTTTTACCATTGGATTTGATTAATACCGATGCGCTGGAAAAAGCAATATATAAATTCCACGAACTACTCGGCGTGGGCATTAACGATCCGCGCAATACATTTGGTACAGATTTTGATTTCCAAGCCCTCGTTCCAACTTTTGAAGACACAGCGGGCAATCCAATTCACTTCTGGCTATTGTTGCTTGCTGCGGTGGTGTGTCTGAGCAGTCGCAATTTGAGAACCAATAAATATCTTGTCAGCTATTTAACAACTATATTGTGCTCGTTTTTCTTATTTTGCTTGCTGGTAAAATGGCAAATGTGGCACAGTCGCCTCCACTTACCTGTTTTTGTGCTGATTTCCCCATTTATTGGTATAGTTTTATCAAAAATTTTTCATAAAAATATAGGAAATGTTATTATGATAATTCTCCTACAGACATCATTAGTATATGTTTTATTAAACGAGTTTAGACCGATATTAGGAGAGCAAAATATATTCAACACTAACAGAATATATCAATACTTGAGGCCTGTTAGGAATGACAAAAACAATTATATAAATGCAGCTAAATTTGTGAAAGAAACAAAATGTAAAAATATAGGACTATCTTTATCAAATATGGAGTATCCTTGGTGGATTATTTTGAACAACTCTCACCAATCTGTTCGCATTGAACACATTAATCTCAAGAATAGATCGAGCGTCAAAAACAGAGTTTATCCGTACAACACTTTTATTCCTTGTGCTATTATTTCTGTGGACTCTGCACCAAGCGAGGAGATTTATACCGCAGGAAATATCTATATGAGAGGGTGGCATTCAGGATCTTCAGGGCAGAGAATTCAGGTATTTGTTAGACCATAAGCTGTTCTACATTTAAACTGTATGTCAAAAAACAATAAAACTATTGTGGGGAGTAGGGGTTGGGCTTCTAGCCCGCCCTAAACATACAATTTAAATGTCCGACAGCTTAACAAGCTAATATCATTGTGACGGTCTTATGTATTGTGGAAAGACTAGATTTCTCCGTTAATTGTCTGAGAACAGGAACGCGCAAGATACGAACAACCTCAATTAATATCCGAAAGGTAGCGTGAGTAATTGCGATCGGCAAAAAATGAACCAGATATTTAAGTAGAATTACTTAAAAAAAGAGAACACCGACAGCCGCTACTTCTTAAAGCAGTCATGGCTCTAATATATATGACTTACGCATAAATACCAAAGAAACCGGGTTTGAGAAACCGGATTTTTCACTTTAGTTAAACCGTTAAATGCAGTATTTCCGTAAAAAAAACCGTTTCTGCGTCCACGACTGATATATTTTCAGGTCTAGGTTATCTTAGACAAGACGCGATCGCAAGCACAGTTATGGCATCTCCACACAATCCAAATTCGGCGGATTCATCTGTGAAACAGTCTCTAGAGGCTGGGTTAGCTGCTTTGAAACAAAAAGATTACCAAAGCGCGATCGCCCTTTTAGAATCCGTTACCCAAAGCGCTGCAAATCAACCGCCCGGAATCCGCGCGCAAATGGGATTAGTCGCTGCGTACAAAGCAACCGGCAATCTCAAAAAGGCGATCGCCCTTTGCACTTTGCTGAAAAAAAGTTCCAATCCTCAAGTTAAAACTTGGGCCGATCGCACTTTAAAAGAATTAACCCCGCCCCGCCCTCCAAAACCACCGGAA